>NZ_MAJU01000012.1:0-228767 GCF_001691055.1 Aliivibrio logei | reverse complement strand
CCCAATCGCCTGATGCACCAATAAATGTATCACGGAAACCAAGAGTACCACCAGAAACACCACCATGTGGCCAATCAGTGCTATCTACATAACCAGATTCAATTTGCATTGTAATTAACACATTTTCAAACATTTCTTTATGCGCACGAAAACCAATGCGTGATTCATTTTCTACTACATAACCAGAACTTGTATCATTATTATCAGTTGTGTTGTAGTTAACCAACGAAATAGCGGCTACGCCGTAAACTTCAACATTAAAATCAGAGTTGATACCAACTTCTTTTGCTGTCACACCTGAAGATGCTAGAGCAATTGCTGCACCTAATAGTGTAGTTTTAAAAAATTTGTTTTCCATGGAATAAAGCTCCTAAAAATGGATATAGCTGTGTTCATTATTTACTGGCTTTAAGTTGGCCGCCGAAAGCAGTAAATAAATCTCCTAATTTCACCAATTCTCAATGTGAATCATCAAAAATTGTAATTACCTTATAGTTTTCCTGCATACACTCTGTGCATCCATGAGACAAACAATAAACCCTTATAAAAAAACATAAAACAAAAACTTAATTTCCATTAAAAAAAATATGACCGAGCGCAAACTTCTTTCGCATTAGTGATTAAGATCAAAATAAATAGATCGAAAAACATCAAAAAACAACAAGAGCATCTAAAACAGTCACTTATAAATATAAAAAAATAGTCAATGCGACCAATGTCACAATTACTTACTGATAATTATAAAAGTCAGTTTGTATTTTTTATTTTGTCATCATTTATTCACATCCCACTAAATAGTGGATAAAAACAAAAAGTAAATTTAAAACATAAAAAAAGGAGCCTTAAAGGCTCCTTTAGTTGCATGACTTATTATTAATTATTTAATATTTCAATCAACTGTTCTTCATTCATTATTTCAACACCTAGCTCTTCTGCTTTAGCTAATTTTGAACCAGCCGCTTCTCCAGCAAAAAGAATATCGGTATTCTTAGAGACACTACCAGCAACTTTAGCACCTAATTCTTGCAGTGCCGCTTTAGCTTCATTGCGTTTTAGTTTGTATAATGTTCCTGTCAAGACAACAACTTTACCTGCTAGTGGCTGAGGAACCGATTCATCAAGCGCTTTAATATCCGGCCAATTAACGCCCATCAGTTGTAAACTTTCAATCACAGCTTGATTATGAGGCTCACTAAAGAAACCAAGTATATGTTTAGCAACAATATCGCCAACATCACTGACTTCAATTAATTGTTCAAATGTGGCGGAACTTATTGCATTTAATGTTTGAAAATGGAGAGCTAAATTAGCCGCAGTCGCCTCTCCAACTTCTCTGATCCCTAAAGAATATAAGAAACGTGATAACGTCGTTTCTTTCGCTTTATTTAATGCATTGACCACATTCTGCGCTGACTTTGGTCCCATACGATCGAGGACGGTTAATACACCTGCAGACAGTTTAAATAAATCAGCCGGTGTCTCCACCATTTCTTTATCTACGAGTTGCTCTACCACTTTATCTCCCAAGCCATCTACATCAAGCGCTTTGCGAGAAACAAAATGCTTTAACGCCTCTTTACGTTGAGCAGGGCAAACTAAACCAGCGACACAACGCGTGACGACTTCGCCTTCAATACGTTCCAGTTGAGAATCACAAGCAGGGCATGTTGTTGGATAGATAATCGCCTTACTGTCTTCAGGACGACGAGCTTCTACGACTGATACAATCTGAGGGATAACATCACCAGCACGACGAATAATGACAGTATCACCAATATGAACCCCTAAGCGAGCAATCTCATCGGCATTGTGTAATGTCGCATTACTCACCGTCACTCCGCCAACAAAAATAGGCTCTAATTTGGCTACGGGGGTTATTGCCCCAGTACGACCGACTTGAAATTCAACATCGTTTAAAACGGTCAGCTCTTCTTGAGCAGGAAATTTATAAGCAATAGCCCAACGCGGGGCTCTTGCAACAAAGCCTAGTTGCTCTTGCAAAGAAATACTATCAACCTTAATCACTACACCATCAATTTCATATTTCAATGCATCTCGACGCTCGAGAATGTCTTTATAATATGCTTTTACATCGGTCAGTGAGTGGCATTGTTTTGTCTCTTCACACATAGGTAAACCCCAGTTTTTTAACTGAACAAACCGTTGATAATGACTGCCTTCTAGCTCCCCCCCCTCAATGATTCCTACACTATATGCATAAAAGCTCAATGGGCGAGTTGCTGTGATTTTTGAATCAAGTTGACGCAAACTGCCAGCGGCCGCATTACGGGGATTAGCAAATGGCTTCTCAGCACGTTTTAGCGCTCTTTCATTTAACGCATCAAACCCGGCTTTAGGCATGAATACTTCACCGCGAACCTCTAAACGAGTTGGCCACCCTTCTCCTTGCAACGTTAGCGGTATGCAACGAATAGTTCTTACATTCTCTGTAATATTTTCGCCTGTTGCACCATCACCACGAGTTCCCGCTTGAACCAACAGCCCATCAACATACAAAAGACTTACCGCTAAACCATCAAGCTTAGGCTCACAACAAAACAAGGAAACAGAATCCGAAATAAGACGATCATTGATGCGTTTTTCAAAAGAGTCGAGTTCATTATCGTTAAATGCATTATCTAATGACAACATAGGGATCTCATGTTGAACTTGAGTAAAACCACCTAATGCTTCACCACCAACTCGCTGGCTTGGAGAGTCGACAGTCATGAACTCTGGGTGTTCTTTTTCAATCAACAATAGTTGCTGCATCATTCGATCATATTCAGCATCAGGAAGCTCTGGACTGTCTTCAACGTAATAACGGTAAGCGTGATAATTAAGCTGTTTTTTAAGCTCATCTAGTGTTTTTTCAATACTCATGACGGGTCAACTTCTTGTTCTTTTATTGATGGTATACAAACAAAAAAGACTCACGAATGAGCCTTTAAAAATTAAGATAATAATAGACGATTAATTACAAAAAACTTTTACTCGTTGTTTGTATTCATCTATTTTATTTGGTGTAAGCATATTTCGTTTTTCATCCAACACATTTCCACCAAGCTCTGAAGCGACTAATTGTGCCGTTTGTAGCATTAGTTTGAAATTATAATCAGCTTCACCATTACATGGCAATGGTAAGAAAAATGAAATACCTGGAGTCGAAAACTCTTCACCCTCTGGTACTTGGAAATGCCCTGGAGCAACCATATTAGCAGTACTAAATACAACTTTACCAGAACCGGCCAAATCAGAATGACGATGGTAAATAGCCATATCACCGAAGATTAATCCATTTTGCTCTAAGCTATTAAATAAACGATTACCATTAAATCGCTCATTCCCCATACCATGCACATTGATGACAATCACATCTTCTTCTGGCTCAGGAACAACTTCAGGCTCTATTTCAGGAATAATCACGGGTTCAACGGGCGCTGGAACAACTGAAGACTCTTTGTGAAAAGTCGGTTCAACATCATCAATCGCAGAAAACGAAATAGTTGGCTCTTCTTTTACCATCGATTCAGAAATTGAGGGCCTTGTCATTACAGGCTCTTCAATTACTTTCGGCTCCACTTCCTTTTCTTCTTCATTCTGTTTAAGAATCGCGTCAGTGCCACCATCAAACAACGGATCTTGGGATAAATTAGGTTCATCACGACCAAATGCTGGTTCTTTTCTTTCTTGACGAACGTCTACTACGCTTTCTTTTGGTTGTTCAAAACCACGAGCTGGGGTTGGTTGCTCATCTTCACTTTCAGAATCAAAATCGATATCTACTTTCTTACCAAATTTTGAGCTTGTCTCTTTTCGACTTGTCCATAAGCCATGAAACAACAATGCCGCAATGGCCAATGCCCCAACAAGTATCAACACTAATCGCAATTCTTGCATCGCTCACTCTCTGCTTTATTAATTCTTCTTACTGTATATAAGGAAGAAATATTATCACTACTATTAAGGTAGCCTAACCAATAGTGCTAATCTACCATTACTTATTGGTAATGTACCAAATAATAGGGTACTTGTTGAATAACAAAATGAAAGTGGTGACATAAATCTTACAAATGAACAATATCAGTCGCTAAATTATCGGTAATTGCATTTCTTTGTGCGTATTTTTGAGTATAGTGAATAGATGATACACAAACTGTAAATATAGATTATGAGTTCATTTAAACAAACCCAATCTGGTGTTCAATACTTTGTGAAAGGGATGTCACTTGCAATGACCCCTGGTATTCGACGCTTTGTCTTTATTCCCCTACTGATAAACTTTATTTTATTAGGCGGTTCATTTTTTTATCTCTTCAACCAAATTGGTGGATGGATCGAACAAATTCTAGCCCAAATACCGAGTTGGTTAGATTGGTTATCGTATTTACTATGGCCTTTCATTGTCATTAGTATTCTTGCGGTATTTTCCTATTTCTTTAGTACGATTGCGAATTGGATTGCAGCACCATTTAATGGCTTACTAGCAGAGCATTTAGAAGCAAAATTAACCAATCAACCCGCGCCTGACGGTGGGGTAATTGACGCATTAAAAGATTTCCCGCGGATCTTTAAACGTGAATGGCAAAAACTGAAATATTACCTACCTAAAGCGCTAGGCTTGTTTATTCTCTTCTTTATTCCGGCAATAGGACAAAGTGTGGCTCCTATTCTTTGGTTCTTATTTACGGCTTGGATGATGGCAATTCAATATTGCGATTATCCATTTGATAACCATAAAGTACCATTCGAAGTGATGAGAGATGATTTAAAAACAAAGCGTGGTAAATGCCTATCATTTGGATCGCTAGTTACTCTCTTTACGATGACCCCTATTCTAAATTTATTTGTAATGCCTATTGCTGTATGTGGCGCAACAGCAATGTGGGTAGATGTTTATCGTGATAAGCACTCTCGCCTTTAATGCTTAAACCCACATAGAATAAGTTCATCTATATCTTATAACCTTTAGATCCTTTCTCATTTAAGTAACTCTTCGTATTCTAGATAGGTCGAGTTGCTCAAACGAGCGTCCAAAATATTTACTTTATAATTAATCACGCTTTACGTGAAATGAAGGAACAGATCATGACAAAGATTTACGAAGATAATTCACAAACGATTGGCAATACCCCTCTTGTACGTTTAAACCGTGTGAGTAATGGTAATGTATTAGCAAAAGTAGAAGCACGTAATCCAAGCTTTAGCGTTAAATGCCGTATTGGTGCAAACATGGTTTGGGAAGCAGAAAAAGCAGGTACATTAAGAGAAGGCATAGAGTTAGTTGAACCAACATCAGGAAATACCGGCATTGCATTGGCTTTTGTTGCCGCAGCTAAAGGGTACAAACTAACACTAACTATGCCTGCATCAATGAGCTTAGAACGTCGTAAGCTGCTTAAAGCACTAGGGGCAAACCTTGTTCTTACTGAAGCGGCAAAAGGCATGAATGGCGCCATCGCTAAAGCGGAAGAAATTGTAGCAAGTGATCCAAGTAAATATTTACTTCTTCAACAATTTAATAACCCTGCAAACCCGGCGATTCATGAAAAAACAACAGGCCCTGAAATCTGGGAAGCGACTGATGGCAACATTGATGTATTTGTTGCTGGAGTAGGTACTGGAGGTACATTAACAGGCACCAGTCGTTACTTAAAACATACTCAAAATAAAGCCGTACTGTCTGTCGCTGTTGAACCTGCAGAATCACCAGTTATTGCCCAAGCACTTGCAGGCGAAGAGATAAAACCAGCACCACATAAGATTCAAGGGATCGGCGCTGGATTTATTCCAGGAAACCTAGATTTAACGCTAATTGATCGTGTTGAAGCCGTGACATCAGAAGATTCAATCGAAATGGCTCGTCGTTTAATGGAAGAAGAAGGCATTTTAGCTGGCATCTCTTCAGGAGCAGCCGTCGTTGCAGCAAACCGCATTGCAGCACTTCCAGAGTTCGCAAATAAGCAAATTGTTGTCGTATTACCAAGTTCGGGTGAACGTTACCTAAGTACAGCACTTTTTGCTGGTTTGTTTACAGAACAAGAAAATGAGCAATAAAACCGCAACATTCATGTGTTGAAATCAATTTTTACGCCAAAAAAGCCCCTTATGGGGTTTTTTTGTTGATTTCATTTCCCTCCTTAGTAATAATCAAGCCACTTTATTTTTAGGTGTAAAATAATTACAATCCGTTATAAAGTATCACTGAGAAGTGAACTTAAGATTACAAAATAAGTAAACTTATATAAAATTACTGTCATTAATCTATTTAACATTCGTGGATTGTGTCTATCACAATGATGTGCGAAAGTAGTTTTCAGAAACGAATGGGTTAACGACATTAATTCAACATAAAATATAAATCGGGGTATACACAATGTATTCACAAGACGTAGTAATTACTGCAGAAAATGGCCTTCACACTCGTCCAGCGGCTCAGTTCGTTAAAGAAGCGAAAGGTTTTGATGCAAAAATCACTGTTACTTCTAATGGCAAAAGCGCAAGCGCTACTAGCCTTTTCAAACTACAAACTTTAGGTCTAACTAAAGGTACTAACGTAACTATCTCTGCCGAAGGCGCTCAAGAAAAAGAAGCAGTAGACCACCTAGTTAAACTAATGGACGAGCTGCATTAATCAGCTTTTTCTTTAATTATTCTCATTCTCTAATTTGATCAATGTTAAGGTAAAGCTATGATTTCTGGCATTCTAGCATCTCCGGGTATTGCTTTTGGTAAAGCATTATTACTTCAGGAAGATGAAATTGTCCTAAACAAAACTCCAATCTCTGAATCTCAAGTAGAAACAGAAATTCAATGTTTCTTTGACGCTAGAGCTAAGTCTTCTGAGCAATTAGAAGCGGTTAAAGCGAAAGCGCTAGCAACATTTGGCGAAGAAAAAGAAGCGATTTTTGAGGGGCATATAATGCTTCTTGAAGATGAAGAGCTAGAAGAAGAAATCTTAGCCCTTATAAGAGACGACAAACTTTCTGCTGATTTTGCAATTTACTCTGTAATTGAAGAGCAAGCGTGTGCACTTGAATCTTTAGATGATGACTATCTAAAAGAGCGTGCTACAGATATCCGTGATATCGGTAGCCGCTTTGTTAAAAATGCACTAGGCATTACGATTGTTTCTTTAAGCAACATTAATGAAGAAGTTATCCTAGTTGCTAAAGATTTAACACCGTCTGAAACGGCACAAATAAACCTAGATTACGTTCTTGGTTTTGCTTGTGACATTGGCGGACGTACTTCTCATACTTCTATCATGGCACGTTCTCTTGAACTTCCTGCTATCGTTGGTACTAACGATATCACTAAGCAAGTGAAAAACGGTGACATGTTGATTCTTGATGCGGTTAACAACAGAATTGTTATCAACCCATCAGAAGCAGAACTGGCTGAATCGAAAAAAATTCGTGACGACTTAGTTGCTGAAAAAGAAGAACTAGCAAAACTAAAAGACCTACCTGCTATCACTCTAGATGGCCACCAAGTTGAAGTTTGCGGTAACATCGGCACAGTAAAAGACTGTGAAGGTATTATTCGTAACGGCGGTGAAGGTGTTGGTCTGTATCGTACAGAATTCCTATTCATGGATCGTGATGCACTTCCTACTGAAGAAGAGCAATATGTTGCTTATAAAGAAGTAGCAGAAGCGATGCATGGTGAATCAGTGATTATCCGTACTATGGATATCGGTGGTGATAAAGATCTACCATACATGGATCTTCCTGAAGAAATGAACCCATTCTTAGGATGGCGTGCAATCCGTATCAGTTTAGACCGTCGTGAAATTCTACGTGATCAATTACGCGGTATTTTACGTGCATCAGCACACGGCAAACTGCGTATCATGTTCCCAATGATCATTTCTGTTGAAGAAATCCGTGAGCTGAAAAAAGCAATCGAAGAATACAAAGTAGAACTTCGAGCTGAAGGCCTAGCGTTTGACGAAAGCATCGAGATCGGTGTTATGGTTGAAACGCCAGCAGCCGCTGCAATTGCACATCATTTAGCGAAAGAAGTTAGCTTCTTCTCTATCGGTACTAACGATTTAACACAATATACTCTTGCTGTTGACCGTGGTAACGAAATGATTTCTCACCTATACAACCCACTATCTCCAGCGGTTCTGCTTGTAATCAAGCAAGTAATCGATGCTTCTCATAAAGAAGGCAAATGGACAGGTATGTGTGGTGAGTTAGCGGGTGATGATCGTGCAAGCTTACTTCTTCTTGGTATGGGCTTAGACGAATTCAGCATGAGCGGTATTTCTATCCCTCTTGTTAAGAAAATCGTTCGTAACTCAAACTTTGCAGCAGTAAAAGCAATGGCAGATGAAGCACTTCAAATGCCTACAGCAGCAGAAATTGAAGCACACGTTGAAAAATTTATCGCAGAAAATACTAAGTAATAGTATAGTTGCAAAGAATTAAATATAGCCACTAAGTTTTAGTGGCTATTTAATACAAACTTTAGGGAGCAACACAATGGGTCTGTTTGACAAAATTAAAAGCGCATTTTCTTCTGAAAGTGCTGCCGCTGGTGCAATTGAAATCATCGCACCTCTTTCTGGTGAAATCGTAAACATCGAAGATGTGCCAGATGTAGTGTTCGCTGAAAAAATCGTTGGTGACGGTATTGCTATCAAACCTTCTGGCAACAAAATGGTTGCTCCAGTAAACGGTACGATCGGTAAAATCTTCGAAACTAACCACGCTTTCTCAATCGAATCTGAAGACGGCATTGAGCTTTTCGTTCATTTCGGTATTGATACTGTTGAACTTAAAGGCCAAGGCTTCACTCGTATTGCTGAAGAAGGTCAAGAAGTTAAAGCTGGCGATATCGTAATCGAATTTGATCTTGCGTATCTTGAAGAGCACGCGAAATCAACGCTTACTCCTGTTGTTATTTCTAACATGGACGAAATCAAAGAGCTAACTAAGCTTTCTGGTGCTGTTACTGTTGGTGAATCTCCAGTTCTTAAAATAACTAAGTAATTTCTTTTAATAGATAATTAATTAGTTAAATAAAGAATAAAAAAAGCCGCTATTTGATAGCGGCTTTTTTATATCTATCGTTTGTTGATTAATTATCGAACCGTAAGATCAGCAAGCATTTCTTGTGATGGAGTAAAGAAGTACCCGCCAGTAACAGCATCAGTAAAACGTAATAATTGATCCGTTTTCCCATCAATTTCACCGTACATGCTATCCAACATAATTTGGAAGTTATGTTTACTATGACAATACGCAATGAACAATAGACCATGATCACTTGAGACCGAGCCATACGGCAAGCTGTGGCGTAGAATCTTAACACCCTTACCATTTTCTTTTATATCAACACGACCTACGTGAGAAGCAGCAGGAACGTCGTCTAGTTCAATAGAATCAGGCTTAGTACGACCAATTACTTTTTCTTGAGCAGAAACAGATAAGCGATTCCACGCAGGTATGTTATGAAGGAAGCGCTGACACATCATGTAACTGCCACCACTAAATTCCCCATCCGCAATTAGGGCAACTTCTGCTCTAGCTTCATTCTTAGGATTTTCTGTTCCATCAACAAAACCAGTCATGTCACGAGAATCAAGAAAACGATAACCAGAAACTTCTTCATCGACTTGAACACATTCAGAAATAGAACTCATTAATTTACGTAGGATATAAAAGTGTAAATCATGACGATTTGAATGCAGGTGAATAAACGCATCACCATGAGTCGCTGGTGCGATGATATCCCCTTTACCTAATGCTCTAAATTTAGATAACTCTGGTGGCATAGGTGCAGACAATGTAGCCCAAAAATCAGCACCAAAAGAAATCGCACTACTTATATTGGCATCTGGTTGGCTTTCATTTAATTCAGAGATCAAAAGTGGTAACGCTTGAAGCTGCTCTAAAACCTGCTGAGGGTTATTTTTCACAGTTAACGTTACGTACAGTGCAAATCGATCTGGTTCTGGCAATAATGCCGTTTGAGGAGTGTAAGACATGAACTCAGTTCCTTTCTTATTTTGAATTAACTGAGTTCATTATATGAAATTAAGCATTAGATTGTTTGATAATAAATAAGAGATTACGAAGAAATTACTTCTACGGACAATTTAACAGTCTCATTCACGGAAGAATCAGACACCATATAGGACTCTTGATTATTTAATTTAGTGATTATTGTCGGTGCACACAATGTACGAACGCTTCCATTTCCCTCTTCTGTCACACGAAAAGCAATTTCTACATTCTCAGCATTAATATTTTTAATTTCAGCCCATGCTTTCACTTGGGACTGCTTATCTATCGAATTGAACACAAGCGTCTCTTCACCTAATACTAAAGACGTCGAAGAATTAGTAATGCGCTGTAAGTCAGGGCGATTAATTTCTAACCCCAAATCTAACTGCCAATCAGCCATCGCTAATGGGCTTAATAAAGCACTAAAAAGAAGTGCGCCTGTTGATAAATCCATCGTCTTCCCTCTTAAGTAAGACTAAAGCATATTTTGACTCTTTTGCTTCGGAATAAAAAAATCAAAAACCAGCTAAGTAATAAAATAACCACTGCACTCTCTAGCTGGAACTCTCCTCTGTTAATAACAATCGACTGTATTAACATTGATAACTCAATAACTACCATTAAAATAGTTAGCCATCGACCTTGCTTCCAAAGGGTCTGCATAAAAGGTCTATTGGGCTTTTTAAAATTACTTAACCACATCAAAAATACAATCGGTAAGCTCATGCATAAACTCATGTAAAAATGAGAGTGATTAGGATAAAACAGAGCAAGAAGATCATTTCCCTGCTGCCGACTTGCACCTGCCATGATAAAAACGACAACAGAGCGAATCAATAGTACCCAACCAAACCATAACCACAACGGTGGCTTTAGCCACCCATGCTCATCATATGCATCGAAAGAATATTGCATTTATCTACCTGAATAATAAATAAACCACTAAGTAGACTTGTTCAGCTTACTTAAATGATTAAAAATAACGATTGAAGAAAATTAAAAATTTGAGCTAGCTACAATCTATAAATCAAAAGCTCTATTCTCATCACATTTTTCTAAGTGTAGACTTTCAAAATATGTAAAAATGCCGTTAATTATTAATAATAAAGACATATTATGATCAAAAATAAAAAAGAACCTATATCAGCTGAAACTCAACAAGAAGCAATGAAGGTAGCTAAAGCTACACAAAAACCAGCACAAACAAAAGAACAAACCAAACTCATAGCACAAGGTATTGAGAAAGGGATCACGCTTTACAAAAAACAACATAAAGAAAAAGCACGTGAAGCGGATAAAACAAGGAAAAAAGAAGTTCGACAAAAGCAATTAAATGAATCTAATTCAAACAAAGAAGAAGACAAAAAAAAACACCAAAATAAAACCAATACTCAATCCAATAAACCGTTACCGTGGATATTATTAGGCCTTAGTTGGGTGGGGTTTATTTACTACTTCTTTTTAGGTTATTAATTGATGAGCCTTAAACAAAAAAAGAGATGAGCCATAAGGGTCATCTCTTTTTTATTTATTATCTATATTGGCTATTTATCTACTTTTAAAGATAAAATCCCCATAGAAATCACAGCAACAACAACAAATCCACCGAGGATTATTGAAGGCATCGCTATATAACCTAACGTATGCCAAATAACCGATTCTAACGTACTCATAGTAAGCTCCTTACCACCCTTCAACGCCAGACATATCAGGCAGTTTATGTGCGATACCTTTATGACAATCAACACATGTTTTATCACCTGATGCTAGCGCCGTTGAATGCTGCTTCGCACTACGAGGGCCTTGCTCAGAGAAATCCATATAATTAAATTCATGACAATTACGACATTCCTGAGAGTTATTCTCTTTCATTCGATGCCATTCTCGCTCTGCTAAATGACCCCGACGTTCTTTGAACTTCTCTTCAGTATCAATCGTCTTTGTTACGTAATGAGCAAACAATTCTTTTGATGCTTGAACTTTACGTACGATTTTATCTGTCCAATTATGAGGTACGTGACAATCAGAACAGATAGCACGAACACCAGATCGGTTTGAATAGTGAATGGTTTCTTGGATCTCTTTAACAATCGGAGCATGACAACCAGAACAGAATTCTTCTGAATTCGTTGCTTGCATACCCGTGTTAAATGCACCCCAAAAAAGCAACCCCCCCATAAAGCCCATAAATAGGACGATACCTACTGCAGCTTTACTTGGAGAAGAAAAACGCTTCCAAAATGCTTTTAAAAATTTCATGTATAGCCTCTCTTAACAGTATTGGCTATTAACTAGCGCAATGAGTCCACACGTTTAAATTCATTCTCAACCAGTGGTTTAGCATCTGCTTGAGGAACATGACATTGTAGACAGAAGTAACGACGAGGTGATACATCAGATAATACAGCATCTTCACGATTCACGTAATGCGTTACACTGATCTTCGTAGCGCCCATTTCTTTCGCGTTTTTCCAGCTGTGACATGATAAACATTTGTTCACGTTTAAAGACACTTCGTAATTACGAATAGTATGAGGAACCAATGGTGGTTGATAAACATAATCACTTTCTAACGCATGGTCACGAGGAAAACGTTTAAAGTCATCCGCTGGACGAGTCGCTTCTAACTCTGAAGCCCCACGTAATGATTCAACGCCACCGATACCACCAGGATTATTTAATTCCGTTTTTTGTTCAGCTTCTGCTTGTACTGCACCAGCAAACAACAGTCCAATTGATAGAAGCGTTATAATGAATTTTTTCATTCTACTTTCTCCGCCTTAAGGCAAACTCTTTGAAATAGACCACCACATCAGATGGTCTATCAATTATTAATTAAGCAATTTTAGTGATTTTAACTGGGCATTTTTTGTAATCCGTTTGCTTAGAAAGCGGATCGGTAGCGTCCAAAATCAACTTGTTAATTAAGATACGAGCATCAAAGAATGGGACAAACACCAATCCTTCTGGCGGACGGTTACGACCACGAGTTTCAACACGAACGCGAACTTCACCACGTTTGTTTGAAATTAATACTTCTTCACCACGGCGTAAATCACGTTTTTTCGCGTCCGCTGGATGGATATAACAAAGTGCATCTGGAACGGCTTTATACAGTTCAGGAACACGACGAGTCATTGTTCCTGTATGCCAATGCTCAAGAACACGACCAGTACATAACCACATATCAAACTCTTCGCCAGGAACTTCTGGAGGCGCTTCATATGGTGCAGAAATAATCAGAGCTTTACCATCTGGCTTGCCATAGAAGTCCCAATCAGACCCTTTTTTAGCGTATGGATCTGAGCCTTCTTTAAAGCGCCATAATGTTTCTTTACCATCAACAACAGGCCAACGTAAGCCACGTACTTGGTGGTAAGTATCGTATGGTGCTAAATCATGACCATGACCACGACCAAACGTTGCATACTCTTCAAATAGGCCTTTTTGAACATAGAAGCCTTGATCTTTCGCATCATCATTTAGATCTTGAGCTTCAGATAATGGGAAAGCATCTACGTTGCCATTTTTGTAAAGTACGTCATACATAGTTTTACCACGGAACTCAGGTGCTTTAGCTAATAGCTCTTCGCCCCACACTTCTTCTACTGTGAAGCGTTTTGAGAATTCCATAATTTGCCATAAATCAGATTTTGCTTCACCGGTTGCTTGTACTTGTTGATACCAAGCTTGAGTACGGCGCTCTGCATTACCATAAGCTCCTTCTTTCTCTACCCACATTGCTGTTGGAAGAATCAAATCAGATGCTTGAGCAGTTACTGTTGGGTATGGGTCAGAACACACAATGAAGTTTTCTGGATTACGGTAACCAGGAAGACGCTCACCATTAATATTTGGACCCGCTTGCATGTTGTTATTACACATAACCCAGTAAGCGTTGATCTTGCCATCTTTAAGCATGCGATCTTGTACAACAGCATGAGCACCTGGTTTCGCAGGAATCGTACCTTCAGGTAGTTTCCAGATGTTTTCAGCGATCTTACGGTGCTTAGGATTAGCAACCATCATATCAGCAGGTAAACGGTGTGAGAACGTACCGACTTCACGAGCCGTACCACACGCTGATGGCTGACCTGTCAATGAGAACGGACTATTACCAGGCGTCGATATTTTACCTGTTAATAAGTGAATATTATAAACAAGACTGTTCATCCAAACACCACGAGTATGTTGGTTCATACCCATTGTCCATAACGACATTACTTTTGTGTTTGGATCCGCGTATTGTTTAGCCAGAGTGATCAGGTCTTCTTCTGATACACCAGACATCTCAGACGCTTTCTTCGCCGTATAAGGCGCAACAGACGCTTTATATTCTTCAAAGTTAATTGAAGTCATGGCACCTGAGTTAGGATTCTCTGCTTCCATTTGAAGCGGGTTATCATCACGAAGACCGTAACCGATGTCTGTTGTTGCTTGCTTGAAATTCGTGTGTTTATTTACGAAGTCCCAGTTAATCGCATCGTTTTCAATAATGTAATTAGCGATGAAGTTAGCAATAGCAAGGTCAGATTGAGGTTCAAAAATGTACCCTTTGTCTGCTAATTCAAATGAACGATGGTAGTAAGTCGATAATACGTTCACTTTAACGTGTGGATTACTTAAACGACGGTCAGAAATACGAGTCCATAATACTGGGTGCATTTCAGCCATGTTTGACCCCCACAGAACAAAAGCGTCTGCGTGTTCAAAGTCATCGTAACAACCCATTGGCTCATCAATACCAAAAGTACGCATGAAACCACCAACGGCTGAAGCCATACAGTGACGTGCGTTTGGATCAATGTTATTTGAACGGAAACCGGCTTTCATCAGCTTAACCGCTGCATAACCTTCCATTACAGTCCACTGACCTGAACCAAACATACCAACACCTGTTGGACCATGTTTTTTCAGAGCCGCTTTCCATTTCTCAGCCATGGTGTCAAAAGCAACATCCCAAGAAACAGGCGTAAACTCACCTTCTTTATCGTATTGGCCATCCGTCATACGCAACATTGGCGTTTGAAGACGATCTTTGCCATACATGATCTTAGATAGGAAATAACCTTTAATACAGTTAAGACCTTTGTTTACTGGTGCTTCAGGATCACCTTGAGTCGCAACAACGCGACCTTTTTGAGTCCCTACTAGTACAGAACAACCAGTACCACAAAAACGACAAGGCGCTTTATCCCATTTAATTTTTGTTTCGTCAGAACTAACGATTAAATTAGTTGCTGAAGCAGGCAGTGTAATCCCTGCGACAGCTGCAGCTGATGCTGCGGCGTTTGCTTTAACAAACGCACGTCTTGTCATTTTCATGATTCATCCTCACATTGCGAATCAAAGTGCTCGATTTGGTGGAATACTAAAGCAACCGTTAGTATTCCTTCGAAGTCATTTATTTTATCGATTGAATCGGTGATATATCCTTGGTTTTCTGTTTCAAGCACAACAACTAATTTGCCCTCTTCACTTTCTCCGTAGATTTCCGCATTCGGTATTTCTAATATTTTTGCTTTTGTTTGTTCTAAAAATTCAGGTTTAACATGTACGACTACACTTGAAATATGAACTTCGTTCTCAGGCAAATTTTCTAACATTATGTTTGCTCTTCCAGTGTCATGCTGATAGCTGAAGTTGGGCATGCTGCAACACAAGCACCACATCCATTACAGTCATCAAAATTAAGTTTAGGCTGAGCTACACTGCCCAGCGTAAGTTGAAAACGAATCGCTTGCGTGTCACACATATCACTGCAACTACGACATTCAACGGCTCGTTTTGCTAAACAACTTTCATTTATTGTAATTCGATGAGAGAAAGCTGATTTTTCAGTTACAGTAAATAAGTGTTCAGGGCATACTGATGCACATTGTTCACAAAAAGTGCACTCACCTTTTGTAAAATCAACGATAGGAAACCCCCCATCGCCTTTAACAATTATGCTTTCTTCACATGCGGTAATGCACTTTTCACAGCGAGTACAAGCAGAGACAAACTCAGCTTCATTATCAACCCAAGGCAAACGCTGCTGTGTTAAAGGATGTATTTTTTTCTGAGGAGACAAACGGCGAAAAAATCCCCGCTTGGAATGGTCAACTGAATTATCTTGACTCATCTATTCATAACTCCGCGCATCTATTAACATTTTTATATGATGAATTTTAAATTTTGTCATATTTATTGATATACCTCATAATGGTTAAACAAGGGGGGAACTTGTTCTAGATCAATTTTTAAAACAAATAAAAACAACAGAATAGATTATTATCCCCTCCTTTTAACTATAGGCCAGCCACAACAATTATGAAACATAATAAAACATCAATATTAACAAAAACAATAGCTCAAGTGATGTTGTGGATTGTCCTTATTTCGATCATTACAACAAGCTTAGCTTTGGTCACATTGTCATCAAGTTTAAAAGACGCCGAAGCGGTCAATATTGCAGGTTCTTTACGCATGCAAAGTTATCGTTTAGCCTACGATATTGAAACCAATTCACCATACATGCTAGATCACTTAGCCAAATTTTCAGAATCCATTGAGTCACCCGCTTTCCACTCTTTAGATCAATGGTTTGTACCGGACGACATTGAATCCTATTATTCTGACATTCGATTACAGTGGCAGTTATTGCAACCCGCATTACTAAGTGATGATAAACAAATTTATCTCACTAAAGTGTCGCTCTTTGTGGATGAAATCGATCATTTCGTTCTACGCTTACAGCAATTTTCAGAGCGAAAACTTCAATTACTTTCTTTTATTGGTGCGATAGGTTTATCTCTCATTCTTTGTCTTGGTCTTTTTATTATTTCATTTACTCAACGAAAAATTGTGAGTCCGCTGCATCACCTTGTTGCCGCAAGTCACGCAATGACAAAAGGCAATTTTTCAGTACAAGTGGATTTAAATAGTGGTAATGAATTAGGGCAATTAGGTAGCGCCTTTAATCACATGGCAAAACAAGTGCACTCTAGCTACCGCGAGCTCGAAAGTCATGTTGAAGATAAAACCAGAAAACTCAGTCAAGCAAATCGATCGCTAACCACTCTTTATGCTTGCTCTCAAGAGCTATCAGCCTCTCAACTTGATGAAAAAGCCTTTAAAAACATTCTTAACATGTTTACTAATATTGAAGGTGTTATTAGTGCAAGGTTAATTGTAGAAGAAGAGTCTGGCGGTGATTGGGAAATAACAAGTGGAACCCCAAACAATTCACCTTGGAGTTTAGAAGAGCTGATCATTGATGGAGAAAAATTAGGTTACTTATTGTGGCAATTTTCTCTTCCATGCCCAGATCAAAAGCTAATCATCAACATCGCTAATATTCTTGCTCGTGGGTTGTTCTATGACCTAACCCAAAAACAAACGCATCAACTTATTCTTCTTGAAGAGCGAGCAGCAATTGCACGAGAACTGCATGACTCACTGGCACAATCGCTTTCTTATTTAAAAATTCAAACGACCTTATTGAAACGCCAACTTAAGAAATGTGATTGTCAAAACACAGGAAGTACATTGACGGAATTGGATGAGGGACTTAAAAGTGCCTATACTCAGTTAAGAGAATTATTAAACACCTTTAGATTAACGATTAATAAGGCGCACTTTGGTGAGGCATTACAAGAGATTATAAATACCTTACAATCACAGACAGCCATTCGTATACATGTAAATAATGAACTGCCATCTTTGCCAATTAATGCACAACAGCATGTACATTTGTTGCAATTAATACGCGAAGCAACATTAAATGCCATCAAACACTCAAAAGCTGATAATATTATCATTACGTGTTACCAAGAAGGTGAGCAAGGTTACATTAACATTGAAGATGATGGCGTAGGATTTGACTCCACCGAAGAAAAAATAAATCATTATGGATTAAGAATAATGCAAGAACGAGCAAACTTCGTTCGAGGTACTTTATCCATTGCATCAGAATTAGAACACGGTTGTGCAGTGAACGTTACGTTTCCACTTAACCAATAATTAATTTAAAAGGTATATACCCTATGTGGAATGTTGTTATCGTTGACGATCATCCTTTAATGCGCCGAGGCATTGGCCAACTCCTTTCTTTTGAAGATGAATTTACCCTAACAGGTGAAGCAAGTAATGGCACAGATGCCGTTGCTCTAATCTCTAAAGATGAACCCGACCTTGTTCTTCTCGATTTAAATATGAAAGGCATGTCAGGCCTTGATACGTTGCATGCATTACGCAATGAAGGCGTAACTTGCCCGATTGTCATTCTTACCGTATCCGATAATAAACAAGACATTAAAACCTTAATAAAAGCAGGTGCTGACGGTTACTTACTTAAAGACAGTGAACCTGACGAGCTTATTGCACTGCTAAAGCAAGCAATACAAGGTGACAAAGCCTATTCAGAGCAAGTGAAAATTTGTTTAGAAGAAGGGAAGAATGGTGATGATAAACTGTCTAGTTTAACCGCTCGTGAACTTGAAATATTACAAAATGTAGCGAAAGGAATGAGAAATAAGCAAGTAGCAGACAAACTGTTCATTTCAGAAGCAACAGTAAAAGTGCACATGAAGAGCCTACTTAAAAAACTCAATGTAAAATCGAGAGTAGCAGCGACCTTACTTTATTTGGATGCATAAAATGAAAACAGCCTTATGTTCTTTAATATTGCTATCACTACTCTCAGGTTGTGCATCAACAACCAAAGTAGAAGATACGAATATAGATAAGGTTTTTTTATATTTTGATGATAGTTCAATTACAGATTGTACTCCAGTCGGAACCGTTACAGGCAGTGAAGGCCATTGGTATACTTTCTTCTTTATTACAAATAAAGAGTTACTCATATCAGCCGTTAATGACATGAAAAATGAAGCCACCCTATTAGGAGGAAACAGCATTGTTATCCATTCTCCTTCAGCCTTTAACACGTCAGTCACTCTGCTTGGATCTGCCTATTTATGCCCCTCGTTATAAATTGACACAAAAAAGCCAACTTAACGTAAGTTGGCTTTTTTATTATTGTCTGTCCATATCCACGTATAAAACTGATTTACATTTTAATGGTATAACGTGGAAGCAATTTGATCTTCTCTCGAGCATACCCAATCAGGATCATAAGGTCCCCAATCAGAAAGACGATAATAACCATCATTATGACGGCGTCCATCTTGGATAAACATCAATTCAATGCCTATGCCTGGTAATGCTTTTAGTACATCTTGAATTGTACGACGGGGCCACCCTGTTAACTCTACAAGTTTAGGTACATTAGGCCTTTCTAAATTATGCACCAACAACGCTAAATACAAGCGTCTGGCGAACACTGGATTCAACTCCATTGATACCTCCTGATTTAATAAGAGTAATTATTAATCATTTAATATTAATGATGTTGAGATTGATCAACTAATTACGAAAATAATCCTACAATTTAACGAAATAACTCATAAATCTGTTTTTTTTGTAATTAATTTTCATAACTATCATTATAAAAGCAGAACCTCTAACCAATATTAACCGTTCCACCACCTTGAACTTTACCTCCACATCCAACCGCATCTCCACTTCTCGCCGCCGGCTGCCCATCCATAAACACAGAGTTCGATCCCTCAGAAATGGCTCGCGGGTGCGGTGGATGTTTAGGCTTACTATGAGGAGCAAGAGGATCCCCCTTTCTTGCTGCAGGTACACCATCAACTTTGACCGTTCCCGAACCCGCTAATATCGGACTTGGATGAAACCCATCATGGGCAGTACCAATATCACCCACTTTCACTGCATTTCCCATTCTCTTTTGTCCATTTCATACATCAAAAAATAAGTGTATGTTTAATGAACAACAATGACGATTTTAGAAAAGAAAAAGACGAGTCACTTCAAAATATAATTAACAAAACACTAAATACTCTCCAACACTGGCGTATTTGTTCAATTCTCGTTATAAAGGAAGCATAATTAATAACATAATGAAGAAAGTCATGACGATAATTTACGGAATAAAAAACTGCGATACGATAAAAAAATGCAAAAAGTGGCTTGAAGCAAACGACATTGATTTCACTTACCATGACTATCGTACGGATGGCATTGATAAAGAAATGATTACGACTTTTGTTCAACAACTTGGTTGGGAAAATGTCGTAAATAAGCGAGGTACTACTTACCGTCAACTCAATGATGAGCAAAAAGCATCATTAAATGAAACCACGGCGATTGATCTTTTACTAGAAATGCCGGCAATGATAAAGCGCCCGATTTTAATCCATAACGATCTCTACCATTTAGGCTTCAAACCCGCTCAATATGATGCAATTTTTAACGGTTAATTTTATTTTAAAGATAAGTAAAGGAATACAACATGCCTGACACTCCAACACTCACTCTCGCGAAAGATCTTCTCAGTCGCCAATCAGTCACTCCAGAAGATGCGGGTTGCCAAGAATTAATGATTAAACGCCTTGAGGCTCTTGGTTTTACAATTGAAATCATGGTATTTGAAGACACCACCAATTTCTGGGCTCGCCGTGGAACAGAAGCACCTTTATTTACCTTCGCAGGCCACACAGATGTAGTTCCAACAGGATCATTAACGCAGTGGAATACAGATCCTTTTAAGCCAACGATCATCGATGGCATGTTATACGCTCGTGGAGCTGCCGATATGAAAGGCTCTCTTGCCTGCATGATTGTTGCTGTTGAGCGTTTCATTTCTGAGCACCCAGAACATAAAGGTTCACTCTCTTTCTTAATCACTTCAGATGAAGAAGGTCCATTCATTAATGGCACAACACGTGTGGTTGATACGCTAAAAGAGCGTAATGAAATTATTGATATGTGTATTGTTGGTGAACCGTCAAGCACCCAATATGTTGGCGATGTAGTCAAGAACGGTCGTAGAGGCTCTTTAACTGGAAACTTAACCGTCAAAGGCATTCAAGGGCACGTTGCTTATCCACACATTGCACGAAATCCGATCCACCAATCAATGGCTGCACTACTTGAACTGACAACGACTGAATGGGATTTAGGTAATGCTTATTTTCCACCAACCAGCTTTCAAATTCCGAACATGAACAGTGGTACAGGTGCCTCTAATGTGATCCCTGGAACAGCGGAAATCATGTTTAACTTTCGCTTCAGCACTGAATCTACCGTCGAAGGCCTACAACAGCGTGTGATTGAACTCTTAGATAAACACAATTTAGAATACGATCTGGATTGGATTATCAATGGACTTCCGTTCTTAACCGATACTGGCGATCTATTAACAGCCGTTGTTGATGCCGTTGCCACTGTTAATCAACAGAAGCCTGAATTACTAACAACAGGTGGAACATCCGACGGCCGCTTCATTGCTCAAATGGGTTCACAAGTAATTGAGCTTGGTCCGGTTAATGCCACTATTCATAAAGTGAATGAGTGTGTCAAGGTTGATGATTTAGAAAAACTGACTGATATGTATCAAGAAGTCCTAAATAATTTACTCGCTTAGCCACCTTTTAAGTATATGATGAGAGGGTCTTGATCCTCTCGTTTTTTATTAGGTACCTTATGACATATACACAGCTCACAGGTCTATCAACTCAACACCTCTCCTTTGTTAACCCCCATCGCCAACTTCACCATGATTGTATTTCTTCATTTAAGGCATTAGAAATTGCGGCAAGAAAAGCGGGATTTACTCTCACTATCGCAAGCAGTTTTCGTGATTTTGAACGTCAATTAATGATTTGGAATAATAAGTTTACAGGTATTCGTCCCATTCTAGGAACTGACAGTAAAGTGTTAGATACGAATAAGATGAGTGATATTGAAAAGATTCACGCCATTATGCGTTGGTCTGCATTGCCAGGAGGAAGTCGCCATCATTGGGGAACCGATCTTGATGTCTATGCGAGCAACCATCTTCCTAAAGGGGTCACATTGCAGCTTGAACCTTGGGAGTACGAAACAGGACATCAAAAAGAATTCAGTCTATGGTTATTTGAAAATGCCCCTAAATATGGTTTTTTCTTCCCTTATAAGCATGATAAAAAAGGCGTCGCGATTGAACCTTGGCACCTTAGTTACAAAACAACCAGTGATAAATACATGTCACAACTTACACCTGAACATTTACGTCAAGCATGGCGAGATGTAGAACTGGCAGGAAAAGAGAGTATCATTAAACATATCGATATCTTATTTCATCGTTACATCATGAACATAAATAAGGAATAGTCATGGAATGGTTAATGAACCCTTGGGTTATTATCGTCATCGTATTAAGTGTTGTTATTGGTAACCTTGCCGCATTAAAAGCGACGGCAAATATGAAATTTAAACAGCCGAAAAAACCGATAACACCACAAGAAAAAGAGGACGAATTAGGTTCTGAAAAAAATGAATCGGTAGCAATGAATCAATCTGAAGACAAAAAAAAAGACGCCCAATAATTTGAGCGTCTTTCTTATATAACAAACGTGTCTATTCTTCCGTTATTTCTGTTTTTGACTTCTTATTTGATTTTTCAATCATTGCAGCCAACACAGGAACTAATGAATCAAGCGTCGCTTCATCTACCGGTTTACCCGCAGCATCCGTTACATTAATAGAAGTACGGTTACCAAGATCACCTAATAGTAGGTTGTAAGTGCGACCTTCAAAAGACAATGGTTTTGTACCAATCTCTTGCCAGAACTCATCATCAGGCTCTTTATATTTAACCTCAATGGTTCCTTGCGAACGGTTTCTATCTTCAATATTCAGTCCCATCATCGGCAATAAATCACCAAGACGCTCCCAGAAAACATTATAAGGCGCACGAGCGATTATCACAGGAAGACCACTGCGATCTTGTCCCATAGAAATAGGGATGCGCTTAACAAGCTCTTCAGCACGAATACGCGCTTCTTCGCGAAGCTGCTCGTCATAAGCAGACGTCACTAAATTCGTCATTAAAATATTATAACGCGCTTTATTTGCTTGAGTAACTTCAGCTTGTTTACCATCAACTTGCCAATCAATCAGAACAATTTTAAATCCTGAACGATTGTTTTGATTTAACTTAGTAATCAAATAACGAGAACCAAACTCATGATCTTCATCTTCTGAATTCCACGTTAACCAATCAGTTTCAAGTTCAGTATCCGACTGTTTTAGTAATGTGATATTTCGTTTTTTAATTAAGCCCAACACCGTTTGCCAAAGCTTATCAAGATCTTCATCTTTCACAAGCCATACAGAGACTTCCCCTTGTTGCTCTTCTATACGAGCCCCTGGGATCAGTTCTAATACTTGCTGAGGAGGTCGAATATCGACACCTTTTCCGACTCCACCAACATACTCCCCTTTAGGAATATCATATTGAGGATAGAACTCAGGTTTAGCTTCCGCTGGTTGCTGCCATTCTTTTAATGGTGCCGTATCTAAATATTTAAAATCTTGTTTAGCTTGGCGACGCTCAGTTGGACTGCTTGAACAAGCCGCTAACATAGCAACCATCAATGATCCAACAACAAAGCGAGTGTTCACTTTCATTTTTTATCCTACTACTTCAACACACCAGCACGAATTAATGCTTGTTCAACAACTGGTTGTGCTGAACGACTTAATTCTGTTAGTGGTAAACGAATATCAGGGTGAGTAATCATCCCTAAACGATGAGTGGCCCATTTAACAGGCATTGGATTCGCTTCAACAAACAAATCCTGATGTAATGGCATTAAGCGTTGATTAATAATTTCCGCTTCTTCAAACTTACCTTGAGCCGCTAATGCAAACATGGTTGCCATGTCTTTTGCTGCTACGTTTGCCGTTACAGAAATAACACCATGACCGCCCATTTTAACAAATTCAAGTGCCGTTGCATCATCACCACTTAGTTGGATAAATTTATCACCACAAAGTTCACGCGTAATCGCAATTCGGTCTAATTCTGCTGTCGCATCTTTTAAAGCAACAATATTATCAAGTTCAGCTAAACGAGCTACCGTTTCTGGCAATAAATCTACAGCCGTACGACCCGGAACATTGTAAAGGATTTGAGGTACATCGGTGGATTCCGAAATCGCTTTATAATGTAAGAATAAACCTTCTTGTGTTGGCTTATTATAATAAGGCGTTACGCTTAAACAGCCCGCAACACCTGAATCTCGAAATAATTTACTGAACGTTACCGCTTCATGAGTCGCGTTTGCGCCAGTACCCGCAATAACAGGAATTCTGCCATCAGAAAACTCAAGCGTTTTCATCACTAACTTGACATGTTCTTCTACACTTAATGTCGCTGACTCACCAGTGGTGCCAACGGCAACAATGCCATCTGTACCTGCATTAATATGATAATCAACGAGATTTTTTAAACTTGTGTAATCAACTTCACCATCGGTGTCCAATGGTGTCACTAAGGCGACAATGCTACCTGAGAACATATCCTTCTCCCTTTTTAATCAGCCTGAGAATGGCGAACAAATTGAGTTATTCATTAATATGATGGCAAAGCGTTATCGCCCTTGTTCATCATACAATCACATGATTTTCATCTTCTATGTAATAAGTCGAATTATCAAATCAATAATCTTCAAGGATATTACATTAAAGGCTATGTTGTAGAGTCTTTTTTTTGACGATTGTTCACTATTGCTTGCTTATCACACAATCACTTGCGTGTTAGTATGGTTTTATATTTATCAACAACGAGATTTTTATGTCCCAATACCTTGTAATTACTGCGGTCGGAACTGACAGACCTGGTATCTCGAATAAGGTGACTCGCCTCGTCACTGAATCAAGCTGTAATATCATAGATAGCCGTATCGCATCTTTTGGTAATGAATTCACATTGATCATGTTGTTGTCAGGAAGCGCGAATGCCGTTTCTCGAATTGAAAATACCTTACCTTTATTAGGTCAACAACACGATCTAATAACGATAATAAAGCGCACATCGCCTCATCAAGAAAGAGACACTTTCTATACGATTGATGCGTTTGTTGAATCGGAAGATCGTCCGGGCTTAACGGAGAAGTTTACTGATTTCTTAGCCAACAGAGACATTGATCTAAAAACACTGAGTGCTCAAACATTAAAGAAAGCAACTAACCAGAATTCGTTTCAAATTCAAATTACAGCTGAGATTTTTCAAGAATGTCATATTATGGAAATCCAAGAAGAATTTGAACATCTATGCTCAACATTAAATGTCAGCGGAAAAATCAATTTTTATAAAAACTAAATATACCGTCAACGTTAAGGAAATATTATGATCACACCATTAACGGCAGGCTCTCCTGCACCAGATATCTCTCTTTTGGATCAAAATGGAGAGACTATTTCTCTTTCCGATCTAAAAGGAAAAAAGGTTTTATTCTATTTCTATCCAAAAGCAATGACACCAGGATGTACTGTTCAAGCTCAAGGCCTTAGAGATGTAAAAGCAGAATTAGATGCGCATAATGTTGTCGTGTTAGGCGTGAGCATTGATGCGGTGAAACGCTTAGGTAAATTCATTGAGCGTGACCAATTAAACTTTACGTTACTGTCTGATGAAGATCACTCGGCTGCGGATGCTTTTGGTGTTTGGGGTGAGAAAAAATTCATGGGCAAAGTGTATGACGGTCTGCACCGCATTAGTTTCTTAATTAATGAAGATGGCGTTATTGAACACGTCTTCACTAAATTTAAAACCAAAACACACCATGAAGTCGTTCTGGATTATTTAAACGAAAAATAAGCATTTTTAAAGACGAGAAATAAAAAAGGCGGCGCTCATCAAAGCACCGCCTTTCTTTTATCTAATAATAATAATTGTTACGCTTTTTTAAAGACTTCATCGGTTGCTGGCAGTGCTTTCCAAACCGCTTTAACCAGTGTCGCTAATGGAATCGCAAAGAATACCCCCCAGAACCCCCACAACCCACCAAACACTAGAACTGACACAATGATCGCCACAGGGTGAAGGTTTACCGCTTCGGAGAAAAGAACAGGCACCAACACATTACCATCTAATGCTTGAATAATAGCGTAAGCAAGAATTAGCCAATAAAAATCGGGGGTAAGCCCCCATTGAAATAACGCAACAATTGCAATTGGAACCGTTACAGCAGCGGCACCAATATAAGGAATTAACACAGAAAACCCAACCATAACGGCAAGTAATAATGCGTAACGCAGATCCATAATAAAGAAGGTAGCGTAGCTCACTGTTCCTACAATAAGAATCTCAACGACTTTGCCACGAATATAGTTACTAATTTGTTCATTCATTTCAACCCAAACCTTCGTCGCTAAACGGCGATTTTTAGGTAAGATATTGCTCATCGTTCTGACCATTTCATCTTTATCTTTTAGTAAGAAGAAAACGAGTAATGGAACCAAGATAAGATATACCCCTAATGCGGCTAAACTTATTAAAGAAGATAATGACCCTTTAACCATCGTTTCTCCCATGCCTAATACTTTGCCGCGTACGGTGTCTAATAACGTATCAATGGATTGAGGTTGGATGAATTCAGGATAACGATCAGGCAAGCTTGATAATAAACTGTGTAACCCATTAAACATGGATGGTATGTCATTAATTAGATTACCAACTTGATTCCAAATAGTAGGAACAAGGCCAAACACCGCCAATAGCATCAGGCTAATAAAAAGCAAAACAACAAACATAACGGCAAGCGTTCTTGGTAAACCAAACTTACTCAGCTTTGCGACTGGCCATTCAAGTAAATAAGCCAATACAATCGCAACCAATAAAGGCGCAATTAAATGTCCAAAGAAATAAATAGTAATAAACCCGACGACTAATATTGCCACTAAGCTAACAGCATGAGGATCGGAAAAACGACGTTTATACCATTGAGTAACCATGTCTAACATATTAAGTTCTGCTTCTCGTTACGGTTAAAAAAGAACACGGTTCAGCTTGCTCTAGATGAGTATGGAAAGAGGATTGCTGAAAGTATGTCATCATATCCTGTAAAGACACTTTGTCGACGACTTTAATGATTAATTTTTCGCTGTCTATTAAGCGGTGACTTGCACGCTTAGCCAATAATAAAGACATAGGACAACGGTGTTTTGATAAATCTAAGTACTGGGTTTCCATTCGACGACTCGACTATAGATATGATAGATTCCATGTATAGAGAGTATAAGTCACATAATTATGACAGAAAAGAAACCAATAACAGATTTGCTACTCTTATAATATTAAGATAAGCAACCTCCACTCTCATTACAGATATCCATCTCTTTCATAGTGGAATGTTATTAAAAGGATTTGTGAATAATACATGTTCAAATTAAAAAAGCTGGCCAGTAGTTTACTCATTGCCTCATTGCTAACAAGCTCACTACCTGCTAGTGCAAATAACGATTTAGATTTGCCTGAAATAGGAACCACAGCAGCGGGTACTCTGACCATAGATCAAGAACTGGTTTATGGTGATGCGTACATGCGGATGCTCCGTGCTAGCCAACCAGTCATTAATGATCCAGTATTAACTGAATATGTTCAAAATCTAGGCCACCGCTTAGTTGCTAATGCAAGTGATGTCAAAACCCCTTTCCACTTCTTCTTAATCAATAATAGAGAAATTAACGCCTTTGCTTTTTTTGGTGGTTATGTTGCGTTGCATTCAGGATTATTTCTATACGCACAATCGGAAAGCGAATTAGCCTCGGTGGTTGCTCACGAAATTGCGCATATTACACAACGTCACCTTGCTCGAAGTATGGAAGATCAAGCTCGACGCTCACCAGCAACGATTGCAGCACTTGTTGGCTCTTTATTATTGGCGATTGCAGCACCAGAAGCAGGCATTGCCGCGATTCATGCAACAACCGCTGGAGCAATGCAAAGCTCAATTAACTATACAAGAAGCAATGAAAAAGAAGCCGACAGGTTTGGGATTGATACACTCGCAAAATCAGGATTTGATGTAACGGCAATGCCACGATTTTTCTCACGATTAGCCGACCAATATCGATACGCAAGTACACCACCACCAATGCTTCTAACTCACCCCTTACCCGCAGACCGAATAACAGACAGCCGAGCTAGAGCACAACAATACCCAATGCGCCGTGTAAACACATCTCTGCGATACCAACTTGCTCGCTCTCGTATCGTCGCTCGCTTTGCTGGTATTGATAGTAATGCCGCGCTTGATTGGTTTTCTCGTAAATCAAAGTCGGCTAAAGTCGATCAAAAGACAGCCATCGAATACGGTAAAGCCTTAGTTTATATTGATTCAAACCAATATGATAAAGCCACACCAATAATGTCAACGTTACTCAAAAATGATCCTCTGAATACGTTTTATATTGATGCAGCTACCGATTTAGATCTGTATACAAAGAAAAATGAACAGGCGATAAAACGCTTAGAAAATGGATTAATTCATCTGCCCAACAACCCAGTATTAATGATTAATTATGCCCATGCTTTATCTGAATCGGGGAAAACGCCTCAAGCGGTTCGAATTCTTCAACGCTACACTCATGACCACCCTAAAGATCCGACTGGATGGCAATTACTCTCTAAAGCCTACCATGATGACGGCAGCTCTGATGGAGAATTAGCAGCAAGAGCTGAAGTTTATGCGCTTAAAGGCATGTGGAATAAAGCGTTAAGTAATTACACACAAGCAAGCCAACTCGCCGAGTTGGGCAGCTTAGATCAAGCTCGATATGATGCAAGAATAGATCAATTACGCCTCTCTAGAGAAAGATTCAGCACGTTATAACGAAAGAAAAATAAAAAGGAAAACTTATGTCTGTTGTTATTTATCACAACCAAAAATGCTCTAAAAGTCGTCAAACCTTGGCTTTATTAGAAGAAAAAGGAATCATACCAGAGGTCATAAAATACCTTGAACAAACACCAAGTATTGATGAGTTAAAAACACTGTTCTCTCAACTAGGGTTCAGTTCTGTTCGAGAGATGATGCGAACTAAAGAAGATATTTATAAAGAACTAAACTTAGGTGAAAACGCATTAAGTAATGAACAATTATTTGAAGCGATGAACGCGAATCCAAAACTAATTGAACGCCCTATTGTTGTTCATAATAACCACGCTAAAATAGGTCGCCCACCGGAACAAGTTCTGGATATTTTATAGCTACTAGTAAGGAAGTGAACATGGACGTCGTTGAGTTAGGATCGCAAACAAAACGTTACCGTTTGCTGGCTCTTTTCTGTAACTTATCGTTATTGATTTTTGTCATGCTATGGCACAGTGTTATTTCCCCGCATCCTCAAATCAATCCTTATGGGTTGATGATTGCTTGGATGATACCGCTGCTATTGCCATTAAAAGGCATTTTAGAAGGGAAGCCTTATACTCACGCATGGGCTAATTTTATATTAATGTTTTATTTTCTTCATGGATTCACCTTATTATGGGTCGATGAAGGAGAGCGTTATTTGGCGGTAATAGAACTCATCCTTACCTCTGGGGCGTTTATTGGAAACATTTATTACGCTCGTCTACGAGGCAAAGAGTTAGGTTTAAAACTTAAACTTTTATCGGAAGTTGAAAAAATAGAAAAAGCCAGTTACGCAGAAAACAAACAAGATTAATCTGTATGTTCTCTATTGCATTTATCGTCTGATAATTGAATAAAAAAGGTGGCCATAAGCCACCTTTTTTATTGAGTCAATATTATTTACTTCTTCAGTTGATAAGCGTGTATCACTGGTGTGTCTGTTTTTTGATTAACGGGGTCTTTATCACTTGCTATCACGGCATCCGGTTTTGATGCATCAACAATCGTAGATTTATTTACTGACGTCGTATCTGTAACATTGTTCTGCTCTGTTGCACCGGCATCCACATTAGCGTCTATCGTATTATTGTTAGAGGTAATCACCTCTTCAGGAACCACACTAATTCTTGTATTTCGGCTAAGCAATTCCGCATTAAATTGCGCCCAATCACCAAGTAAATTCAATGTGTAAATAACTTTATCACCTTGAATACTATCCACCTGAACGCTAGCGACTGAATTCAATTGCTTCAGTTGTTTTTCTAACGTGAAGAACCCTTCAGTAGAGTGAATGCCTGCAATTGAAATCATTTCCGATTGACTCACTGTCGTGCCTAGCTTCTTAGAATACGTATCAGCAAAATAATCACTAACATCATTAATCATATCAGAAAGCTGTACAGCACCAGAAGCCGTACCTTCAATTGCTTTTTTCGAGGTTTTAACCAAGTATTGAGGCGTAGTATCAAAAAGATCCCACGATAAACTATTACCACGAATTTTTACGACTAAAATGGCTTGAGGGTTATAGCGCTCACTCGCATCTGCAATCGGTTTTTTAAAACTACCCCACAGATCAGGGATCTCAATAGAGGTCACATCATCAAAATCACCGACAGGGAATAAAACAGGTAAGCCTCGATCATAAGCCGCTTGTTTGATTCTAGTGATTAAATTGCTATCCGATTGTTCCCAAATAATACTACGTTGATAGTTATATTCATTTACGATCCAAACCAATACTGGCTTACGTGGTGCTTCCCAAATACTTTGCTCAGATTGAGTCAGTAAATGCGTCACCATTTTTGGGTTATACCCTAATTTCATACCGCGAGGGGCATCTTTATGGTCAACAAAACTCATTTGAGTTACATAACGATCGCTTTGTGTCAGTGCTTTTTTTATTACACCGTTATTAGCGATGTCTCTTTGACCTGATACTTTAATTAGTACATTAACCAAGCCTTCTGTCTTTGCCACACTTTCAGCATTATCAGAGGCAGTTAACTGAACTTCAGTATGATAGATATCTGCTTGTTGCTGGGCCCACACAGGCCCCGCAACCATAAAGATTAATAAACAAAAAATACGTAACATCAAACAACCTATAAATACTTTTATAATTTACCGCTGATAATAAGGGCTATCCCCTTATTCAGCAAGGATTCGAATTGACTCAGATCTAACTTTCAAGCTATTAGAGTGATACTTTGTGTAAAAGTTTTATTTTTTCACGATTAAAATCAAGATATTTATTATTATAAAAGTGATAGAATCCCTCAAATTCACTACTGGAAATAGTAATGCTATACAATTTATTCCAAGGTTTTCAGATGCTTTTTGTTGCATTTGGTGCCCTTGTTCTTGTTCCTCTTCTTACTGGACTCGATCCTAACGTCGCTCTTTTTGGTGCCGGTGTTGGTACTCTTCTTTTTCAACTTGTTACTCGTCGTTCAGTGCCTATCTTCCTCGCGTCTTCTTTTGCTTTTATTGCTCCTATTATTTATGGAACCCAAACATGGGGGATCCCAGCAACAATGGGTGGCCTAATGGTTGCCGGTTTAGTTTATGTTGCGTTAGGTGCCGTTATTAAAGTGAAAGGGGTCGCTTTCATTCATAAATTACTGCCTCCTGTTGTTGTTGGCCCTGTAATTATGGTGATCGGCCTAGGCTTAGCGCCAACAGCGGTTAATATGGCGTTAGGAAAAACAGGCGATGGTGGATTTCAATTAGTTGATGACCAATTGGCTTTCTGGATTGCCGCTGCATCATTATTTACCACAATTGGGGTAAGTGTTTTTTCAAAAGGGTTCTTTAGATTATTACCTATTCTCTCAGGCATCATTGTTGGCTACTCATTAAGTTTGCTTTTCGGCATCGTTGATTTTACGCCAGTACAACAAGCCGCATGGTTTGCAGTACCCAACTTCACTTATCCTGAATTTAACATTAATGCCATTCTATTTATGATACCCGTCGCCATCGCCCCTGCGGTTGAGCACGTGGGTGATATGTTGGCAATTTCAAATGTAACCGGAAAAGACTACCTTAAAAAACCAGGCTTGCACCGCACCATTACTGGTGATGGCATTGCAACCATGGCAGCCTCTCTTATTGGCGCGCCACCAAATACAACTTACAGTGAAGTGACTGGTGCGGTAATGCTGACTAAAGCGTTTAATCCAGTGATCATGACATGGGCTGCCGTCTGTGCGATTGTTTTGGCTCTTGTGGGTAAATTAGGCGCAATATTACAAACTATTCCAGTCCCTGTAATGGGTGGCATTATGATCTTACTGTTTGGTTCAATCGCGACGATTGGTCTAAATACTCTGATTAAAAACCAAGTTGATTTACATAAAGCACGTAACTTAACCATTGTTGGCGTTACCTTGGTATTTGGTATTGGTGGTATGGCTGTGGGTATTGGCGATTTTAACTTACAGGGCGTAAGTCTTTGTGGGATTGTAGCTATTGCTCTTAATTTAATTCTTCCTGATGACTTAGGTGAAAACCATGTTGTTGATAATACACAAATGGAAGATGATAAATAAATCTAAGGTCTAGACCTAGGGTAAATAAAAAGGATTGATGGTTACCCATCAATCCTTTTTTAATACTTAAAGCATCCAGTAAATATAATTACTTAATGGTGCAGATTACTTAGTACCGAAGATCTTATCACCAGCATCACCAAGACCTGGAATGATGTAACCTTTATCATTCAACTTCTCATCGATAGCCGCAGTATAAAGCTCAACATCTGGATGCGCTTTTTCTAATGCAGCAATGCCTTCAGGAGCAGCAACAAGAACAAGAATTTTAAAGTTCTTACAGCCTTTCTCTTTTAAAAGGTCAAGCGTTGCGATCATAGAACCGCCAGTCGCTAGCATTGGATCAACAACTAAAGCAATACGCTCATCGATGTTAGACGCTAACTTGTTAAAGTAAGGTACAGGCTCTAACGTTTCTTCGTCACGGTAAATACCAACAACACTGATACGCGCACTTGGGATGTGCTCAAGAACGCCATCCATCATGCCAAGACCTGCACGTAAGATTGGCACTACCGTTACTTTTTTACCTTTAATTTGGTCAACTTCAACAGGGCCGTTCCAGCCATTGATAGTTACTTTTTCTGTCTCAAAGTCTGATGTTGCTTCATAAGTAAGTAAGCTACCTACTTCAGTTGCTAATTCACGAAAACGCTTAGTGCTGATATCGCCTTCGCGCATTAAACCAATTTTATGTTTTATTAGCGGATGTTTTACTTCAACAACTTTCATTTCTGACTCCAGATACATTAATCAAACCTTTCAATTATACATACTTTTCATATAAAAAATGACTACACATTAAAATAATTTATGCCGTCATTCTCAAATAACTAACTTACTCATTTTTAATTACAAAATTTCTCCAAATTTCCTTACGCAAACGTTTCCCTTTTTACATTGTGCTGTTAGAATGGCGCGGATTTTTGAAATCCAACCTATGGCGAGGACACCACCGTGAGCGACAACAAAACTTCTCTTAGCTACAAAGATGCTGGCGTAGACATTGATGCTGGTAATGCACTTGTTGATCGAATTAAAGGCGTAGTGAAACGTACTCGTCGCCCAGAAGTTATGGGTGGCATTGGTGGTTTTGGTGCGTTATGTGAACTTCCAACGAAATATAAACAACCTGTTTTAGTTTCTGGTACTGATGGCGTAGGAACTAAACTTCGTTTAGCTTTAGACCTAAACAAGCACGATACGATCGGTATCGACTTAGTGGCTATGTGTGTAAATGACCTAATTGTTCAAGGTGGTGAACCTCTGTTCTTCCTTGATTATTATGCAACAGGCAAACTCGATATTGATGTCGCAGCTCAAGTAGTAACGGGCATTGGTGAAGGTTGTATTCAAGCTGGTTGTGCATTGATCGGTGGTGAAACGGCTGAAATGCCAGGCATGTATGAAGGCGAAGATTATGATGTTGCTGGATTCTGTGTCGGTGTTGTCGAGAAAGAAGACATCATTGATGGCACTAAAGTCGCTGCAGGTGATGCATTAATCGCTGTAGGTTCAAGTGGCCCTCACTCAAATGGTTATTCATTAATTCGTAAAATCCTTGAAGTATCAAATGCGGATCTTACAGAAGAATTAAATGGCAGAACGATTGCAGACCATTTAATTGAACCAACAAAAATCTACATTAAATCAGCACTTAAAATGATTGCAGAGCATGATATTCATGCTATCTCTCATATTACGGGTGGCGGTTTCTGGGAAAATATTCCACGAGTACTTCCTGAAGGAACTAAAGCAGTTGTTAATGGTAAGAGTTGGGAGTGGCCTGCTATCTTTAACTGGCTACAAGAAAAAGGCAACGTAGATACCTACGAAATGTACCGTACCTTTAACTGTGGTGTTGGTCTTATTGTTGCCCTTCCAAAAGAACAAGCAGAACAAGCTGTCGCATTATTGAATGCGGAAGGCGAAAACGCTTGGGTTATTGGCGAAGTAGCAGCAGCAGAGCAAGGCGAAGAACAAGTTGAGATCCGTTAATCGGGACTTACAAACTTTGAACTAGTTCATAAAGAATAAATAAAAGGTGATCAATTATTCGGTCACCTTTTTTATATCTGTAATTTGTGTTCGAATGGTTCTCATTAAACAATAACTAAAAAAGATTATGATGAAGAATATTGTTGTATTAGTTTCAGGAAACGGCAGTAACCTACAAGAGTTTATCGATGCTTGTGGTAACAAAATTCCAAATGCACGCATCTCTGCGGTTATTTCAAATAAAAGCGATGCTTATGGACTACAACGTGCAATTAATGCCGGTATTGACGTACACAGCTTAAGTGCTGCGGGCTATGAAGATCGTGAGCAGTACGATATCGCACTATCTACTCTTATCGATCTTTATCAGCCTGATTTAATTATTCTGGCCGGTTTTATGCGTATTTTAAGTGCAGATTTTGTCTTACGTTATCAAGGTAAGATGCTGAACATCCACCCCTCTCTCCTACCTAAATATACAGGATTACATACTCACCAACGTGCGATTGACGCCGGAGATGAAGAACATGGTACAAGTGTTCATTTTGTCACGCCAGAGCTCGATGGAGGTCCTGTTATTCTTCAAGCAAAAGTGCCTATTTTTGACGAAGATACAGCTGAAGATGTCGCTTTACGTGTTCAAGCTCAAGAACACGTCATTTACCCTATGGTTGCTAATTGGATTATAGAAGAGCGTTTAATAATGACAGATGGAAAAGCAGTTCTTGATGGAGATGTGCTAGGAACATTTGGATTAGAAACAGAAGAGTAAGATAATATCACTTAGTAAAAACGTCATCTTAAACCATAAGATGACGTTTATATTTTATTATGTATTTACTGGACACTCAGAAGGTGGCGGCGCCATATCAAGCACCGTATCGTGGTTTCCGGCACTTAGTTCGCCAAAATGAAACAGAGCATATTCACCCACTTTCATTTTATGCCATTCTTCATTATCAGTCAGAGGTTGAGTTGCAATCACTGACACGACATCGTTTGGTGTTGTTTCTTTATGAAAATCGATGGTCACGTCTTCATCAATCAAAGAAGCTTGTCCAAAAGGAGCTCGTCGAGTGATCCAATGCAAATTATTCGAGCAATACGTCATTACGTATTCACCATCACTCAATAGCATATTAAAAACACCAAGCGCTCTTAGTTGATCACTGCATTCTGAAATATATTCAAACATCAGCATCATATCTTGGGGTGGTTCTGGATACTTTTCTTCAAGCTGGTTTAATAACCAACAAAAAGCACGTTCACTGTCTGTTTCACCGACAGGACGAAAACGCCCAGTTGATAATTCATCGAACCCTGTAAGCTGCCCATTATGTGCAAAAGTCCAGTATCGCCCCCATAATTCACGCGTAAAAGGATGTGTATTTTCTAAATTCACCTCCCCTCGGTTAGCTTGTCGAATATGACTCACTACTGCATTACTTTTTATAGGGTAGTCTTGAACCAATTCTGCAATTTTAGAATGACAACTTGGTTTAGGGTCTTTAAATGTACGAAATCCTTTCCCTTCATAAAAAGTAATCCCCCAACCATCACGATGCGGACCAGTATTGCCGCCACGTTGAACTAAACCTTTAAAACTAAAACAAATATCCGTTGGTATATTTGCACTCATTCCGAGCAATTCACACATTCTTGCGTTACTCCTTTATTCGCAATTCAATGGATTATTTTTCCATTTCTTTTTCAATCAGTTGAATCACTATATGAATAATTTTGATGTGGATCTCTTGAATACGATCGGCGTATCCAAAATGTGGAACACGAATTTCCACATCAGCAAGACCTGCCATCTTTCCGCCATCTTTACCAGTCAGTGCAATGGTCTTCATGCCTTTTTCTTTAGCCGCTTCAATCGCCTTTAAAATATTGGCCGAGTTACCCGAAGTCGACAAACCAAATAACACATCACCTTTTGAACCAACCGCTTGAGTGTAACGAGAAAATACATGGTCATAACCAAAATCGTTACTAACACAAGATAAGTGGCTTGGATCTGAAATCGCGATACCAGGATAACCTGGGCGATTTTCACGGTAACGACCCGTTAATTCTTCCGCAAAATGCATTGCATCACAGTGAGAGCCACCGTTACCACACGACAATACTTTGCCGCCTTGTTTAAATGAATCAGCAATCGTTTTGGCAGCTAGCTCAATTTGAGCAAGGTTTTTATCATCAGCTAAAAAGTCATTCAGTACTTGAGCTGCTTCTGTTAGCTCAGAACGGATCAGATCTTGATAAGACATAGGATTCTCTCTTTATTATATTCCCTAATGGGGTTCATCTCAGTGTACCTATCCCAGTAAACCATTTAAAGCAATTCACTTCATATTTCTTCTACATACCACAAATTCCTAAAACCGTAGGAAATAAAAGTAGAGTTCACTCACTCTAATTAGCAATTTGTTTATTAATTACTCAAGCTAGATCACTTTTTAGCCATTATGTAGATTTACTTTTTATTAACATTTGATCTACACTAAATTTAACTGGTTAGACCTCTTATCAGAAAGAGCTTTAAACAAACAATAACATTACGACCGAGTATCGTAATCAATTCTGTTCCTACAAACAGAAACAGCGCCGGAAAAGGAGAATCACATGGCCCTCACACTACTAACAACATTAATTGCACTTGCTGCATTAAGTTATCATCGACAATCATTACGAACCGCTACACTAGTAACGGCAGCAATTTTGGCGGTGAGTACCGGATTAGGTTATGCCGGCGTTATCACTTGGGCTATTTTCTTAGCAATCGCGGTACCTCTAAACATCCCTTCAATTAGACAATCTCTGTTTAGTAATAAAGCCTTATCGATGTTTAAAGGTGTTATGCCTGAAATGTCAAAAACAGAAAAAGATGCCATTGAAGCGGGTACGGTTTGGTGGGAAGCAGAGCTGTTTAAAGGCAATCCTGATTGGAAATTCCTTCATAATATTCCTAAAAATACACTATCCGATGAAGAACAAGCATTCATGGATGGTCCAGTAAACGAAGTGTGCCGTATGATCAATGATTATGAAGTCACTCATGAGCTTGCTGATTTACCACCAGAAGTATGGCAATACCTGAAAGATAACAAATTCTTTGCCATGATCATTAAGAAAAAATACGGTGGTTTAGAATTCTCAGCTTATGCACAATCTTCTGTTCTGCAAAAATTGACCAGTGTTTCTGGTGTTTTATCTATTACGGTTGGGGTTCCGAATTCATTAGGTCCAGGCGAACTTCTTCAACATTACGGTACTGAAGATCAAAAAAATCATTACTTACCTCGCTTAGCCGAAGGTAAGGAAATCCCATGTTTTGCACTAACTAGCCCAGAAGCGGGCTCCGATGCAGGGTCAATTCCTGATTTTGGTATCGTGACAAAAGGCATGTGGGAAGGAAAAGAAGTACTAGGTATGCGCCTTACTTGGAATAAGCGTTACATTACCCTAGCCCCTGTCGCTACCGTTTTAGGCTTGGCGTTTAAACTACAAGATCCTGATGGTTTATTAGGCGATAAGAAAAACCTCGGTATTACTTGTGCTCTTATTCCAACAAACTTAGAAGGCGTTAAGATTGGACGCCGCCATTTCCCTATGAATGTGCCATTTCAAAATGGTCCAACACAAGGTGACGATTTATTTGTTCCACTTGATTACATCATCGGTGGCGAAAAAATGGCCGGTCACGGTTGGCGTATGTTGGTTGAGTGTCTGTCAGTGGGTCGAGGTATCACCTTGCCATCTAACGCAACGGGGGGGGCAAAAACCGCAGCGCTTGCTACGGGTGCTTATGCTCGAATTCGTCGCCAATTCAAATTACCCATTGGTAAAATGGAAGGGATCGAAGAGCCATTAGCGCGTATGGCAGGTAATGCTTATATGATGGACGCAGCAAGTGCACTAACGGTTGCCGGTATTGTACAAGGCGAAAAGCCATCGGTTATCTCTGCCATTGTAAAATATCACTGTACCCACCGTGCACAACGTATTGCCATTGATGGCATGGACATCGCAGGTGGTAAAGGGATCTGTCTAGGCAGCTCAAACTTCTTAGCCCGCAGTTATCAAGGATCGCCAATCGCTATTACTGTTGAAGGCGCAAACATACTGACCCGTTCAATGATTATCTACGGTCAAGGTGCTATTCGCTGCCACCCTTATGTTCTTGAAGAAATGGACGCGGCCTACTTAGAAGATAAGCAAGCGTCTCTTGATAAATTCGATGCTGCTGTCTTTGGTCATATTGGCTTTGGGATCAGTAATTTTGTACGCAGTTTATGGTTTGGCCTAACCGATGGTCGTGGTTCAAAAACCGCCTTTAACGATGAAACCAAACGTTATTACCAACAAGTAAATCGTTACAGTACGAACTTAGCATTACTATCTGATGTATCAATGGCTGTTCTTGGCGGCAGTTTGAAGCGCCGTGAACGCATGTCAGCACGTCTAGGTGACATTTTAAGTCAACTGTATCTAACAACGTCAGTACTTAAGCGTTTTGATGATGAAGGTCGTCAGAAGGAAGATTTACCGTTAGTACATTGGAGCGTGCAAGATTCGTTACATCAAGCAGAGCAAGCGATTGATGGGTTATTAAGTAATTTCCCAAATCAATTTATCGCCAAGGCAATGCGTTTAATCTTGCTTCCAACTGGGCTTCGCCGTCAACGCCCAAGTGATAAACTGGATCATAAATTAGCTCGAATTCTTCAAGAACCATCAGGAGTCCGTAGTCGAATTGGTCGAGGTCTGTTCTTAGAGGCGAGTCGCTTTAATCCGGTAGGTAAAATGGAAGAAGCACTGATTGATATCTTAACCGCAGAACCAATTTATGATCGTGTATGTAAAGAATCAAAACAACGCCTACCCTTCATGCAATTAGATCGTGTTGCAAAAATCGGTTTAGAGTTAAATATTATTTCAGATAAAGAAGCCCTACTACTTCGTAAAGCAGAGAAAAGTCGACTAGCGACGATTAGTGTTGAAGATTTTGACCCAAGTGAGCTTATCGTAAAGCCAGAAGTTAATCATTTTGAACACAGTAAAATTGCTTAGTTAATTCTCTTATCTAAAACATAAAAAAGGCCAGAACATATACTGTTCTGGCCTTTTTATTTTCTATATACATCTTATTTATTTAAGGCTGACGACTAACTTTAGATAAATTATTTCTTCAAGCGATAAGTAGCTAATACTCTCATTGTTTAGGCCTAACAACTCGTGATTGATTTTTGTATCATCATTCACTTTGAGTGCTTGTTTAAATGCTGCCTCTAACTTAGATTTATATTTATTCACAACATTCTCCATTTCAATGAATGGAGCAGTATATTTAACCAAAGTCGATAATTCAAACTTTATAAAAAAGCAATCGTTAACTTCTGGATAAATGTAACAAAAAGCTACAAAAAAGGCCTTGATAAATAAAAAACCGCCATAACTGCGGTTTTTTCTTATTACTCAAGTATTTTATACTTTAGGCGGTGGCGGCATTGTTAATTTTTCAGATTTAGGGGCAAATGCTTTTTTCTCTTTCAGCAATTTACATTTCTTCCACCCAAAAATACCGCCAAAAATTAACAATATAATGGCTATATTTCCAACAATAACGTAAACCCAAAAATGTTGACGAGCAGTCGCTCTTTCTTCTTCAAGTCTTTTTTCTTCTTCTATTTTACGTTGTATTGCCGCTTCTTTTACTCGTGCTTCATAAGCCGCTTTTAAATCAATCGGCTCTGTCACCCCATAATTGTGCAAGCCAAGGTAAAATTGCAATGGTCGACTCGTTGCCTTATCTGTTGCGTATACCCAACCTGTCCAACTGTTTTTTCCGGACATATAATCATTAGGCAACGAAAAATAAAGCTTTGATTCGTCTTTTTCAGATTGTGCTTCAGTTACGGTTTTGCGATCTTTTGGATTAAATTGTTCAATATGAGCCGCTAACGATCCCGCTTTAATCACTCCAGCTTCAGTATCAATGTTCATTGAATGCTTTGTACTGTCATCACGAGCTTGAGTAAACGTTGCTCGAATGGGAGCAGGATAAACCAAGACATCTTGCTCTACCGTTCTCAAGAAAACACCATTACGCGATTGAATACGAACCCAATATTTACCCGGCTTTATCTTTATTGGTAAGTTAACAGTAAAAATACCGTCAGCAGCCACTTCATCGAGATCTTCACCATTATCTTCAAACGTACCTAACACTTCCGCCAATGGGCGAGCTTCTTTAACTAGATCTTTTTCATTCGCAAGATAAGGCGTAAACGTCACGTTCAATTTGATGCGGTTTAAAAACTCTCGTAATACCAATGGTTTTCCATCTTCAAGTAAACGAGCCGTAAATTTTAAACTTTCAGATTGATATAATTTTTTTGGTAACGAATCTACGTTCAGCGTTAAATTAGATAGAATTTTTATCTTATTATCCGGTGTTACTTTACCTATCGCTTGCCATGGTCCAGGCATAGGATTCTCAATAGAGATAATATCCATACCATTTTCTTCATACCACGCCACATTATCTGGGTGTTTCCATGCGTAATATTTTGTTCCATCAGGACGCACAAGAGTAACGGCTTGAGAGGCTTTCTCTCTATGAACTAAAAATGACACTTGCTTAATCGTAGGATCAACTCTAAAGCGGTTGTCCAACCACGACATTTCGGTGCTCTTTGCCCAACTCACTATCGGTACAAAAAGTGCAATTATCAATAACCGCCACATACTAAAACTCCTAATTACGCCACAAACAGGCATCACCAACGATATCCAAGCGCTTTTCATGCGCTTCTAATTCATCGGCCGTTGCACGTAAAACCTTTAATCCTTTTCGTCCTAAATTCAATCTATTAATACTTTCTTCAGAAGAATCAGACTCATTTCCTCCTGCTGAGAAACTTAAGCTGGTTTGTCCGCCTGTCATTAACAGATAAACATCTGCCAGTATTTCGGCATCGAGTAAAGCGCCGTGAAGCGTTCGATGCGAGTTATCTATGCCGTAACGACCACATAACACATCTAGATTATTTCGCTTACCAGGGAAAATTTTCTTCGCCATGGCCAAGGTATCGGTGATCTTACAATACTGATCCGTGGTACCAATAAGTTTGTTAAGTTTACTGAATTCATAATCCATAAACCCAACATCAAAGGGGGCATTGTGGGCGACAAGCTCAGCCCCTTTAATAAACGCTAAAAATTCATCATGGATGTCTTTATATTCTGGCTTATCATACAAAAATTCATCGGTAATACCATGAACATCAATAGCTTCAAGATCAATCAGTCGATCAGGCTTAATGTATACATGAAAATGATTTCCAGTTAATTTTCGGTTGATTATTTCTACCGCACCAATTTCAATTATACGGTGACCCTCATAAATAGGGCCGCCAGATAAATTCATACCGGTGGTTTCTGTATCGAGAACAATAATTCTATTCGGGGAATTGTCGCTAGTATTCATAGGCTCATTTGTGTCAGACTATTTCTAAATTCCTCTAATGATAACAGAGATAATGAAACAGGTTGAAATTTTCACAGATGGCTCTTGCTTAGGCAATCCCGGTCCTGGTGGCTATGGTATTGTTATGCGCTATAAAGGCACAGAAAAAACATTTTCAGGTGGGTTTAACCAAACCACAAACAACCGTATGGAAATGCTTGCTGCTGTCGTCGCCTTACGTAACCTTAAAGAACCTTGCACTGTGGTGTTAACGACGGATAGCCAATACGTTCGTCAAGGTATCACTCAATGGATACATGGTTGGAAAAAACGAGGGTGGAAAAAAGCGGATAAAAAACCAGTCGTAAATGCCGACCTTTGGAAACAATTAGATGCAGAGGCAGAACGTCACACCGTCGATTGGCGCTGGGTTAAAGGCCATGCTGGTCATCGTGAGAATGAAATGTGTGACGATTTAGCACGTACCGCCGCAGAGAATCCAACTCAGGACGATACAGGTTACCCAGGCTAATCTGAGTTCACTTTTCCTTGACGAGTCTGTGCTACCGAAATAGGAGCCAATTTAGGCTTCTTTTTCCAGGCCGATTTTATCGGTTTTAATGGGTAGGTCCGCTTTCTTGCTACAATAAAATAAATACCACTTACCGGTTTTACCGACTCCCCCCCTAAATTCTCAAACCATGTCCAAATCGTTTGATAGCGAGTTAACGGCGCTAAAGCGAAACAATCGCTATATACCACTTCAAAATTTAACACCGCTAACCAATCTTTAATTCGATGAGGAGTAAACATTCGCCCACTCCAAGGTAAGTTGTTTTTACGCCAAGGGAATAAACTTGCGATACCAATGGCACTCATTGGGTTAAATCCAGTAAGGATCACGTAACCATCATGAATTAAAACACGATCAACTTCTCGCAATAATTGATGAGGGTCCGATGAGTAATCAAGTTGGTGCGCTAACACACACGCATCTATACTTTTCTCAAGAAAAGGAAGTTGAGGTAAATCAGCGCAAATATTTTTTAGGGAATTTTTGTTATCTAAGCTAACTTGGTGTTTAATGTTACAAAAGTGACTATCTAGCTCAGCACTCAAACCACCCACTTTTAGCATATGATAACCAAATAGCTTAGGGCACCATTCATCAAGGCGTGATTGGATCAACTCACGGATCCAGTTCCCATGAGGAATTGATGACCATGAATGCGGTTTTTCAATTTTTTCATCAAGCAGTGCTGGCTTAATCAATACAGTTACCTACAAAATATTAATACTTTATAAAAATTTGGAGAAAGGTGAATGCTATTAATAAAAAGCATACCTGCATTTAATGATAATTACATTTGGTTAATTCACAACAATGATAATCATTGTGTTGTGGTTGATCCAGGAGAAGCAGCCCCAGTGCTTGCCTGCATTAAAGAGCATGGTCTTATTTTAGATGCAATTTTAATTACGCACCACCACCATGATCATATTGGTGGGGTTCCTGAGCTTGTTCGTCAATTTCCAAACATCAATGTTGTAGGCCCTGAAAATGAACCTATTCCAACCCTCACTCATCCCGTTGGTGATGGTGATTTTGTTGAATTATTCAATGAAAAATTTATGGTACTAGGCGTTGAAGGACACACAAAAGGTCATATCGCTTACATTGGTGATGAAAAACTATTTTGTGGTGATACCCTTTTCTCTGCCGGTTGTGGTCGCTTATTTGAAGGCACCGCAGAACAAATGTTTCATTCACTGCAAAAATTGGCCGCGTTACCCGATGAAACAGAAGTGTATTGCGCCCATGAATACACTGCGTCCAATCTTGCTTTTGCGTTGGCGGTTGAACCTGATAACGATTATTTACAACAATATCGTGAAAAGGTTTTACGACTTCGAGCAAATGGAAAAGCAACGATCCCAACAACGATGCAACGAGAAAAGCTCATTAATCCTTTTTTAAGAACCAGTGAAACAAGTGTAAAACAAGCCGTTTCATCCAAAGTAGAAAATGATTCCGAAGTTGCAACCTTTGCCGCATTAAGGAGATGGAAAGACGAGTTTTAATGATGAAACTTGTCTGGACGATTGTTGACAAGTATTATCTGCACCCAAATAAAAAATAATCAAACACAACTTGAAGGCAATAATTAATGAAACTTAAGCTCCATTGGATTGGATTAGCGTTATTGGCAGGCTGTCAAAGTGCTCCACCATCAGAAAAAACACAGCCTGATACGACTTCTGCTATCTCTACGCCTTCAAAGCAAGATACCAAACCAGCAGAAATTAAACCAATCGAAAAACCGGAGCTTACCCCTCAAGAACAAGAAGACGTATGGCAACGTATTGCAATGCAATTAAATATGCCAATTCCAGATCATAAATCGGTCGATTATTATCGTAATTGGTACATTAAACACCCAAGTCACCTGCGTACTGTTGCCAAACGAGCTCAACCGTTTCTGTATATGATCACTGTTGAAATTGAAAAACGCGGACTTCCTATGGAGTTAGTGCTTCTTCCTATCGTTGAAAGTGCGTTTGACCCTTTTGCTTACTCCCACGGCAGTGCCGCTGGTCTATGGCAATTTGTCCCTGGAACAGCTGATCGCTTTAAATTAGAACGTAATTGGTGGTATGACGGTCGTCGTGACGTACCTGCGGCAACGAATGCAGCATTAGATTATATGGAATATTTTGACCGTCGCTTTGATGGCAATTGGCAACAAGCGATTGCATCTTACAACAGTGGTGGTGGACGAGTATCTAGAGCAATCCGAAAAAATAAAAACTTAGGTAAACCTACCGATTTCTTTTCATTAGATTTACCAGAAGAAACCAGCGGTTATGTCCCTAAATTATTAGCATTAGCTGACATCATTAAAAACCATGAAAAATACGGGGTAGAACTTCCACCTATTGCCAACAAACCTGTACTCGAAATGGTAGACCCAAATAAACAATTAGATTTGGCGATTGCGGCAGAATTTGCGGGTATTTCAATCTCTGAATTGCAAGGCTATAACCCTGGATACAATCAATGGGCAACGTCACCAGATGGCCCTTATCATCTATTATTACCGATTGATAAAGTCGATCGTTTTAATGCCAACCTGAAAAAGAATGGCAATAAAACAATGAAAGTTGTGCGCTATAAAGTTCAATCTGGCGATACGATTAGTCAATTAGCGGTGAAGCATAATACGACCTCTAACATCATTGAACAAACCAATGACTTAAATGGTACGAGCATTCGAGTTGGTCAGTATTTATTAATTCCAACCGCTTCTCAAGGCAATAAAACCTATGCATTAAGTGCACCACAGCGCTTAAAGAAAACTCAAGCCAAAGCAAAAGGAAAATACAAATCTGACCATACCGTTAAAGATGGAGAATCGTTATGGAGCATCGCTCGTGATAACAGCATCTCTTATCGTGATTTAGCAAAATGGAACGGTATGGCACCAAAAGATTCATTGCGTGTTGGGCAAAAATTAGTCATTTGGAAAAGCAATTCTGATGGTGGAATAATCCGTACGGTTCATTACCAGATCCGTCAAGGCGATAACCTTAGCTCTATTGCACAAAAATTCAGTGTCTCTGTGACAGACATCATGAAATGGAATAGCATCGAACGTGGCTCTTATATTAAGCCGGGACAAAAATTAAAACTTTACGTTGATGTTACTAAGGCAAATGTATGACCCCTTCTTCAAATCCGTTAATTTTATTAGTCGATATTTTTCGATCGCCAACAGATTGTTTCGCCGCGTTATATGAACATGGAAAATGGGCTTGGCTTCCTTTCTTGCTCTTGATTTTTTCGCCTTTTATCTTTTGGGGTACGTACTTTGACCTTGTTAATTTTGATTGGGTCGTAACAAGTTTAACTCAACAAATTGACAGCATTGGCGGGCAAGTAAAAGCAGAGTGGCTAACAAAAGAAATTCTGTTAGCAGGGGAAGTGATTAACGACGTGATGGGAAGAGTTGCTTCTGTATTGCTATTAGCTTTGTGGTTCAAATTAGCGACAAAGCAAAGCAAGTACCAACATGGTTACTTTAAATGGGTCGCTGCAAGCACAATAGTGATGTTTCCAGCACTTATTGGCGATATTGCTAGCTATATAAGTCTTTTACTAAATCACGCGAATACGATGCCTTACGCGGCTGATTTAAATAGCTTGAATGGCTTAATCAAGCTACCAATGACAGATCATTGGTCTGCTTACGCGAGTTCATTCCCGTTATTAATGCCTTGGTACATTGTTTTAGGCTATGCAGCTCTTGGCGCATGGACGGATTTAGACAGAGCAAGAGCACTTATAATCTCCGCCCTTCCATGGGTTGCTTGCTTTACATTATGGGGATTAATTACGGCCTTTTCAGGCTAAAACTAACTTCTAATGGATTATGATCAGAAGCGTTACTCTTTATTGAGTGCGCTTCTTTTACATTTAAACCTCGATAAAAAACATGATCCAAAGGTAACCCTGTCATAAATGTCATTCGCTCATCAGGCGTAAACCGAACTTCTTTTAATCTAAGGCGAGCCACTTCTTGATCTAATGTCTCTAATCTAGCACTACTCCAAGAATTAAAATCACCCGCCAGAATCAGTGGCCCAACATGATTTTTAACTTCCTTTTCTAAATCACTCATTTGACGTTGATAATCTTCGGTTCCTAATGTGAAATTGATGGCATGAACATTAACCACCATTAACGATTCACCATTAGATAACGCGTATTCAGATAATAACGCTGATTTAGGTAAACGTAACCAAGGTTCTATCGCGGTATGGGCACAGGCGCGCTCCGCTTGTACTTTTGCAAGACTTAACACTCCCGCACTGGTATCAAACACATCAAACGCTCTGACCAATTCAGCAGAATAGCTTTTATCAATAATAAACGTTTTTAATTCAGGCGTTAAACTCGCTTCTTGCAATAAAACCAAATCCGCTTTTTGAGTTAACTTTCCTAACGCAGGTTCCCAGTCTTGTTTTTGTTGTTTATAAATATTCCAAACAAGTAGGTTGATTGTACCATCACGGTCGATAGGTTTTGATTCATCGAACTCAGCACAACCCGTCTTATAATCCATAGAATCAGGCGTAAGTTCTATTAACTCTGGTTTTAAAGGGATCGTAAAAATAAACGATTTAGCCATAATCATTGCACCAATAAGCAGTGCAACGGTTGATATTAATATTGTTTTCTTTTTCATAAACAAAAAAGGAGTGAATCATCACTCCTTCCTTACGTTATACCATTCAAACAGAACAGTATTAATTAAATTGCGTCTTCGTCTTCTTCGCCCGTTCGGATACGAATAACACGGCTTACGTCAGTGACGAAAATTTTACCATCACCAATTTTTCCAGTCTGCGCCGTTTCAATGATAGCGTCAATGCATTGATCGACAACATCATCATTCACAACAATTTCTAATTTTACTTTCGGTAAGAAATCGACCATGTATTCAGCGCCACGGTATAATTCAGTATGACCTTTTTGACGTCCAAAGCCTTTTACTTCAGAGACAGTCATACCTGTGATACCTACATCAGCAAGGCTTTCTCGCACATCATCTAATTTAAACGGTTTGATGATTGCTTCGATCTTCTTCATATTAGTCCCTTAACATCAATATTAAATATCAGACCATTATCGTCGAGGGGCCATCAACATTCAACCAAGGAATCGCATTACTTATTTCCGCTCTATTTCATCGTAGAATAGTAAGCCGCTAAATTTGAGATATCAGTATCATTCAGCATTGCCGCCATTGGTTGCATAATTGCCGCATTACCGCCATTACGCTGCTTACTCTTATAAGCTTTTAATGAAGATTCGATATATTGTGCATTCTGCCCTTTCAAGTTCGGGTAGCCCGGAATCACCGCAATACCATTCGCCCCATGACATGAAGCACAAATTGCAGATTTTGCTTTCCCTGCTGCGGCATCACCCGCTGCAAATGTAGACGTTGATACCAATAAGCCGATAACTGCCAGTCCAATTACTTTTTTCATTTACACTGCTCCTTTATTTTTTTAGTCATTTTGCCAAGTAAATTCCGGATGTCTATATTGAGCCTGATTTATGCCAGATCAGCTCACACTCTTTTCCTGAAAATGCTTTACATACAAATAACCCAGTAACAGCCGCTAATTGGTCATTATAAAAAATGAGTGGTAATCGTGTTCTTTGCCAACTAGGGATCCCATACTCTTGATACAATTTTTTCATTTTACGACTATGTTGTCTTGTCTCTGGATGAGCAATTAATCCCGTACTATCAAAACGCACCGTAACTCTCTCATCGCTCAAAGGCGATCGCAGAAATAAAGGCATCAAATCAGAATCATTGGCGCCTAGTGTTTGCTTCAATTCGATATTTCCTAACCCATCAGGTAAGGTTAATATTTCTTTTAATTCCGAGTTCCACTGCGAGACATCTCCATATTGTGGAAGGCAATACAGGTAACCTTGAAAACGTCGTAATTGGATGGAATTAATTTCTAAACAAGGATTTGCATCTTGCTGTGCATTAGCCACTTCGTTCCATAGCACGCCTAATTGAGCTTGGGTCGGCAAAAGAATAGAAAACTGTTTTAACCATAACCTTAATATAACCTTGCAAGCCGCTTCAGATTCAAGTGCAAGCGATTCAATCGAAATACCTTGAATCGTATTTTGATAAGCCTTCACTTTTGGTTGAAGTAGTTCAGTCAATAACAGCTCTTGTTCTGCACATAATTGTGCACTGCGATTCACCGCTGAAGCAAAACTAGGCCAACGTTGACGCAACAATGGGGTTACCTTGTGGCGTAAAAAGTTTCGGTCAAAGCGAGTATCTTTATTGCTTTCATCTTCTACCCATTTCAATTGATTCACGTTTGCATACGCTTCAATATCACACCGAGAAGTAGACAATAATGGTCGACATTTTCGTCCCGTAACAAAAGGGGCGATTACGGGCATTGACGATAAACCAGCAGGACCACTTCCTCTTTTCAATGCTAAGAAAAAGGTTTCTACTTGATCATCTTGGTGCTGCCCTGTTAATAACAAAGAATGGTTATTAATGTGTTTTGCAAGCACATCGTAACGCGCTTCTCGCGCAACTTCTTCTAAGCTCTGTTGTGGACCAATATCTAAATTAACTCGTTCAATAAACAACGAGATACCAAGGCTATCGCAATAAGATTGACAAAAAACTTCCCACTCAACAGCGTGTTCACTTAATCCATGATTTACATAAACAGCAACACAAGGTAATTGATGTAACTTAGAGTAATAAGCCGCTAGATGAAGTAATACAACAGAATCAACACCGCCGCTGAATGCAACCACGAGTTCTGATTTAGGCGAAATATAAAGAGATAATGTCTGAGAGAAATGAGAAGAAAGCATATAAAATTAAAACCTAAAAATGAAAAAAAACGAGCACTAAGGCTCGTTTTCACTTTACTCTATATTATTAAAATTCGCGAATCTAGTTCTGAATTTTACTCATAATTATTAGCAGTAACCGTAATTCATTAAACGCTGGTAACGACGTTCAAGCAACGCTTCTTCATCAAAACCTTCAAGCTCGTTCAATTGTTCAATTAAACGTTGCTTAATATTCTCAGCCGTTGCTTTATGATTACGATGCGCACCACCTAATGGTTCATCAATGATCGTATCAATCAACTCTAGCTCTTTTAAACGAGGAGCAACAAGTCCCATTGCTTCAGCCGCTTGAGGTGCTTTATCTGAATCACGCCATAAAATTGAAGCACAACCTTCAGGAGAAATCACTGAATACGTAGAGTATTGAAGCATGTTGACATAATCACCTACACCGATAGCAAGAGCACCACCAGAACCGCCTTCACCAACGACATTACAAATCACAGGAACACTTAGCTCTGACATGATTTTAAGGTTCGTAGCAATGGCTTCAGATTGACCACGTTCTTCAGCACCAACACCTGGATAAGCACCAGCAGTATCAATAAAAGTAATGATCGGCATTTTAAAACGCTCAGCCATTTGCATTAAACGTTTTGCTTTACGGTAACCTTCAGGTTTTGGCATACCAAAATTGCGACGTACTTTTTCTTTCGTACCACGTCCTTTTTGATGACCAATTATCATCACAGGACGACCATCTAAACGAGCCATACCACCCACTAATGCTTTATCATCAGCAAAAGCACGATCACCGGCTAATTCATCAAACTCAGTAAACATAAGTTCAATGTAATCTAATACATATGGACGTTCTGGGTGACGAGCAAGTTGAGCAACTTCCCACGCACCTAAATCACTAAATGTTTTCTTTTTAAGATCTAAACATTTATCTTCTAATTGCTTAATTTCTTTATCTAGATCAAGTGCATTATCACCACCACGACGAGAAATATCACGCAGCGCTTCAATTTTAGCTTCTAGTTCTGCAATTGGTTTTTCAAATTCAAGAAAATTTAGGCTCATTAAAGAATCCTTGTTAGTTCAAGGCCGCTCAAATTAGCAGCCTTACTTATTCTAGTTAAATTCAAGCTCGACTTGCTGTTCGCCAAGCAACGACTTCAAATCATCTATTAGTTGGTCTGTTGGCGTAACTCGCCACTCCGTCCCTAGGACCAACTTAACACGAGCGTCGGCTCGCTGATAATATACGTTTACCGGGACAGTCCCTGCCCGATTAGGCTCTAGTATTTGACTAAAGCGTTCAAAAAATTGGTTGTTAATTTGCGCATCGGTAACAGAAACGGACAATCCACGAGCGTATTTTTCTCGTGCATCTCCCAATGACATCACTTCACGGGCAGACATTTTAAGCCCCCCATTGAAATCATCAAAGCTGACCTGTCCAGAAACAAGCACTATTTTGTCAGTTTCTAGCAAATCAGCGTATCGATCAAGGGCATCAGAGAACAACATCACTTCCATTCGGCCAGATCGGTCATCTAATGTCATTAAACCAATACGGCTGCCTCGTTTAGTGGTCATTACTCTAGCAGCAATAACTAAACCTGCAACCGTTACAGTTTGATCGCGTCTCGTAACGTGAGCATCATTCAAACGCCACGTCGTATATCGAGACAATTCTTTAATGTACGCATTAACGGGATGCCCCGTTAGATAAAGACCTAAGGTTTCCCGCTCCCCTTCAAGCCATACTTTCTCTGGCCATCGCGGAACATGCGTATAAGCTTGTTCGACTTCTTCTGGTGCTTGAGTTAATACCCCAAACATGTCTGATTGCCCAAACGATTCTGCTTGATGGTGTTGACCTGCCGCCTTCATTGCATCTTCTAACGATGCCATTAATGCGGCTCTATGAGGACCAAGGCGATCCAAAGCACCAGAACGAATTAATTTTTCTACAATACGTTTATTGGTTTTTTTCGTGTCAATTCGAGAACAAAAATCGAATAAATCACGGAAATAACCACCTTTATTTCGTGCTTCAATAATATTTTCAATGGGGCCTTCACCAACCCCTTTAATCGCACCAATACCGTAAACAATGGCGCCATCTTCATCAACATTAAAACGATAAAGGCCCGCATTCACATCTGGCGGTAATACTTTCAGTTTCATACGGAAACATTCATCAACAAGACCAATGATTTTGTCCGTATTATCCATATCGGCCGTCATTACCGCCGCCATGAATTCGGCTGGATAGTGCGTTTTTAACCATAATGTTTGATAAGAAACCAGAGCATAGGCCGCTGAGTGCGATTTGTTAAAACCATAACCAGCAAACTTTTCTACCAAGTCGAAGATTTTCATCGACAACTCGCCATCTACGCCATTCGCAATCGCGCCGTCTTTAAACGTACCACGCTGTTTTGCCATTTCTTCGGGTTTTTTCTTACCCATTGCACGACGAAGCATATCGGCGCCACCTAGCGTATAACCCGCTAAGATCTGTGCAATTTGCATTACTTGTTCTTGATATAAAATAATGCCGTACGTTGGTTCTAGCGTTTCTTTTAATGACTCATGCTGCCAATTTACATCAGGATAAGACACCTCTTCACGACCATGTTTACGGTCAATAAAGTTATCTACCATCCCTGATTGCAAAGGACCAGGACGGAAAAGCGCCACCAAGGCGATGATATCTTCAAAGCTATCGGGCTGTAATCGCTTGATCAGATCTTTCATTCCACGAGATTCTAACTGGAATACCGCGGTCGTTTCTGAATTTTGTAACAACTTAAAGGACGCTTGATCGTCAAGAGGGATCGATTCGATTCGAACCGCTTCTTTTCCTTCTTTTTCTCGTCGAGGGTTAATTAAACCCAACGCCCAATCAATGATCGTTAAGGTTCGTAGGCCTAAGAAGTCGAATTTAACTAAACCTGCGGTTTCAACATCATTCTTATCAAACTGTGTAACAGGGAAATTGCCATCCGCATCACAATACAACGGTGAGAAATCCGTAATCGTCGTTGGTGAAATAACAACACCACCCGCATGCTTACCAGCATTTCGTGTACAACCTTCTAAGATTCTACACATATCGATAAGAGCACGAACTTCTTCATCTGCATTATACAGTTCAGGCAGTTGTGGTTCTGCTTCAAAAGCTTTCGCTAACGTCATACCTGGATCTGTCGGTATTAACTTTGAAAGACGATCAACAAAACCATAAGGATGACCAAGTACTCGACCAACATCTCGAATTACCGCTTTAGCCGCCATCGTACCAAAGGTAATAATTTGGGATACCGCATCACGACCATATATTTCAGCAACGTGCTCAATAACCTTATCACGCTTATCCATACAGAAATCGATATCGAAATCGGGCATCGAGACACGCTCAGGGTTCAAGAATCGTTCGAATAACAGGTCATATTCAAGTGGATCGAGATCGGTAATATCTAACGCATAAGCAACAAGTGAACCAGCACCTGACCCTCGCCCAGGTCCAACTGGAATTAAGTTATCTTTTGACCACTGGATAAACTCCATTACGATCAAGAAATAACCTGGGAATCCCATTTGGTTAATTACATCGAGTTCTATTTGCAGACGTTCATCGTATTCTGGTCGACGCTCTAAACGTACTTTTTCATCTGGGAACAAGAAGGCTAAACGTCTTTCTAACCCTTCTTGAGATTTCTTAACGAGGAAATCTTCAATTTTCATTCCTTCCGTTGGGAAGTTAGGCAGAAAGTATTCACCTAAACGAACGGTAACATTACAACGCTTGGCTATCTCAACACTGTTTTCTAACGCTTCTGGGATGTCAGCAAAAAGCTCACACATCTCCTCTTTCGTTCTCAAATACTGTTGTGAACTGTAGTTTTTAGGTCGACGAGGATCTTCTAAAGTAAAGCCATCATGAATCGCTACACGGATCTCATGAGCATCAAAATCATCGGCTTTGATAAAACAAACATCATTTGTTGCTACAACTGGCAACCCTTCTTTTTCAGCAAGATCAACAGCAAAATGAAGATAGCTGTCTTCGTCAACACGCCCTGTCCGGATCAATTCTAAATAATAATGATCAGGAAAATACGTTTTGTAAAAATCGACACATTCATTAACTAATTCTTGATTACCTTTTAATAAGGCTTTACCTACATCCCCATTTTTCGCACCAGAAAGGATAATTAATCCTTCTTTATGTTCGATTAACCACTCTTTATCCATAACAGGGGTATGTTGAACATGGCCACGCAAATAAGCTTTTGATATCAATAAAGTCAGGTTTTTATAACCTTCATTATTTTTTGCCAAAACGGTCAGATTAAACAGTTCATTACCAAACTCTGTTGATTGAACTTTAAAGTCAGCACCAATAATCGGTTTAATACCTGCACCATGTGCTGCAAAATAGTATTTAACCAAACCACACAAGTTGGTAAAGTCAGTCAACCCCATCGCTGGCATATTTAACTCAGCCATCTTTTTAACTAATGGTGGAACCTTTGAAAGCCCATCAATTAAGGAGAAATCACTGTGTACCCTAAGGTGTACGAATTTGGTTTCAGACATTACTCGATCCCTAAAACACGTTTTACAGGTTTAAAACTACGACGATGCTCTGAAATAACACCGTGCTCTTCAATCGCAGCAAAATGCGCCTTGGTTGGATAGCCTTTGTGTTTAGCAAAGCCATATTGAGGGAACTCTTTATCCAATACTTCCATTTCTCTGTCACGAGTAACCTTAGCAAGAATTGAAGCCGCGCTGATCTCTTGAACGCGTAAATCACCTTTTACAACCGCTAAACCAGCCATTGGCAATTCAGGCACTTTATTCCCATCAATTAGAGCGAAATCAGGAGTAACCTTCAACCCAGCAATAGCTCTTTGCATCGCAACCATTGTGGCTTGTAAAATATTCAACTCATCGATCTCATGTGCTTCACATCGCCCTAAAGACCAAGCTAACGCTTTTTCTTGAATTTCAGGAAATAACAAATCACGTTTTTTTTCTGTCAACTTTTTTGAATCCGTTAATCCTTCAATTGGATTATTAGGATCTAAAATAACAGCAGCAGTCACAACCGCACCCACTAACGGGCCGCGTCCAACTTCATCAACGCCCGCAAATAACTGATAGCCTTGTGGGTACTCAAATGGAGGTAATTCTTTAGAATCTATTTTCTTTGTCATTAGATTATTCTGCTGTTTCTTTATTAATTAGACGTAAGACGGCATTAGCAGCTTGTTTATCTGCATCTTTTTTAATCCACTGGTGCATCTCTGTAAATGTATCGATCAATTCGCTGTTATCTTGGCTTAATACTTTTTCCATCGCAGGGTATAGAAAATCAGGATGACACTCTTCTTGAATAAACTCTTGAACCAATTCCTTTCCTGCTAACACATTAGGCAATGAAACAAATTCGGTGATAGAGAGTTTTTGCGCAATCCATCCGGTTAATTTATTCACTTGGTAACCAACAACCATTGGTCTTTTAATTAGCATACATTCAAGTGCTACTGTACCAGAAGCCAATAAAACAGAATCTGCGGCAGTCATTACATTACGAGCGGTATCTTGAATGATAATAAATTCAAGTTCAGGAGCCGTTTCTTTCCAAATTACTTCAAATTGCTCACGACGTTTTTCATTCACGGCCGCCACAACAAACCCCATATTAGGGTGTTTTTGATGTATTCTCTGACACGTCTCTATAAACGGTTTTGCGATTAATGCCACTTCACCACCACGGCTCCCAGGTAATACCGCTAACCATTGGCGATCTAATTCTAGACCCAACAATTTACGAGCCGCTATTTTATCACTCTGCATTGGGATCGCATCTGCCAATGTATGACCAATAAATTCACAAGCCACATTGTATTTATCATAAAATGCTTTTTCAAACGGTAAAAAGGCGAGAACTAAATCGGTTGCGGCATCGATTTTAAAAATACGCTTTGGACGCCAAGCCCAAACAGAAGGACTCACATAATGAACGGTTTTGATACCCGAATCTTTCAACGTTTTCTCTAAACGTAAGTTAAAATCAGGCGCATCAATACCAATAAAAACATCCGGTGGATTTTGAGAAAAATAACGGACAAGTTCAGCTTTAACTTTTAATAAACGAGGTAAACGTCCAAGAACCTCAACCAAGCCCATTACCGCCAGCTCTTCCATATCAAATAATGACTCACAACCTTGAGCCATCATTTTAGGTCCGCCGATCCCTACAAACTCAGCATTAGGATATTGTGCTTTAACCGACTTAATAAAGCCTTCACCTAGCGTGTCACCAGAGAGTTCTCCTGCAACGATACCGATTCGTAATGGTTTGGTCATATTTACTCCAAAATAAAAAAGGCCTACACGAAATAGGCCTTTATAATATGCTTATATAATTATCTAAACGCCATAATTAACGAATAATACCGCGCGTAGATTTTTCAAACAAATCTAAGAAACCTTGAAGAACTGGGAATGCTTCAATTTCTGTCTTTATCTCTTCTTTTGCTTCTTCTAACGTATTACCGTTACGGTAAAGCGCTTTATAAGCACGGCGAATAGCATGAATTTCAGGCTTTTCAAAACCACGGCGCTTTAGCCCTTCGATATTAATACCAAAAGGTTTACAGTGATTTCCTTGTGCCATAACAAAAGGAGGAACGTCTTGAACAACAACCGATGCACCGCCAATAAAGCTATGAGCTCCAACCGTACAGAACTGATGCACTGGAGATAATGCAGAAACAATCGCATAATCTTCAATAGTGACATGGCCAGCTAACGTTGCATTGTTACCCATGATGATGTTACTGCCAACAATACAATCGTGCGCGATATGTACATTCACACAAAGTAAATTGTCATTACCTACGGTTGTTACACCGCGATCTTGAACCGTACCGCGATGGATCTGAACACTTTCACGGATAAAGTTACGATCACCAACAACGACTTTTGTTGCTTCACCGCCATATTTTTTATCTTGGCTTTCTTCACCAATAATCGCGAATGAAAAAATACGGTTATCTTTGCCGATTATCGTGTCACCTTTGATGACAACATGCGACATTACTTCTGTACCTTCTCCAATAGTTACATTACCTGAAATATAACTAAATGGGCCAACAGATACATTAGCTTCAATAGTCACGTCACCTTCAATAACTGCGGATGGGTGAATTTGAGCCGTTTCATGAATCATAATTAAAACTCTCGTCTCGCACATTTAAGTTCAGCAGAACATACGACAGCGCCATCAACTTTTGCGACACCATTAAATAGAGCAATACCACGACGATCTTTAATGAATTCAACTTCAAGAACAAGCTGATCACCTGGCACTACTGGCTTACGGAATTTTGCTTTATCAATACTAGCAAAATAATACAATTCATTTTCAGCAGGAGCACCAAACGATTTAAACGCTAACAAACCCGTTGCTTGAGCCATAGCTTCAAGAATAAGAACACCGGGAAATATAGGCATTTGAGGGAAGTGACCCGTAAACTGAGGCTCATTAACTGACACGTTTTTAATCGCATGCAAGTACTTTTCTTCTTCAAAGTCGATTACGCGGTCAATTAATAAAAATGGGTAACGGTGAGGCAATAGTGCCTGAATCTCTGTAATCGTTAGTGTTTTATTTTCACGAGTCAAAATAGTATTCCTGTAAAACAATATCATATCTGAGTAATAGTGTAGCTCAAATAGAGTAATAATAGATAGACAAAGGCCTGCAAAATGCAGACCAATACTTATTAATTAGAATGTTGAAAAACTGAGCTTAATCAACCAGTTTTTTTTCTACCGCTTTCAAACGCTTATTCATATCATCAATTTTATGAACTCGTGTCGCGGTTTTACGCCATTCTTTATTCGGCTGAAGTGGAATACCAGATGAGTACATTCCCTTCTCAGAGATGCCTCTCATTACCATTCCCATGCCAGTAATCGTTACGCCATCTGTGATTTCAATGTGACCGTTAATAACCGAACCGCCACCGATGATGCAATGTTTACCAATTTTCGTGCTGCCGGCAACAATAGTACCACCAGCCATCGCTGAACCAGATCCGATTTGTACGTTATGAGCGATTTGAATGTGATTATCAATAATTACATTATTTTCAATAATCGTATTATCAATCGCACCACGGTCAATTGCTGCATTTGCACCAATTTCCACATTATCACCAATAATAACAGTGCCTAATTGTGGGATCTTAACCCAAGTGCCACGATCGTTTGCATAACCAAAACCATCAGAACCAATAACAGTGCCAGCTTGTACTAAACAGGATTTTCCGATTTCAACTCGATGATAGATTGAAACATTAGCCCAAAGCTTGGTATTTTCACCTATCTTTGCTTCTTGTCCAATAAAACAACCAGAACCAATAATCGCTCCATCTGCAATCACCGCTTTTGACTCAATGACCGCATTGTGACCAATAGCGACCCCTTTACCAATAATTGCATCAGCTGCAATATAAGCTGAAGGGGCGATATCCGTAGCTGGCGCAGGCGTTGTATCCAATGCCTGTGCAGCTAGAGCAAAGCCTAAATATGGGTCTCGCATTATTAATGCATTCGATTGGCAAAATTCAACATCTGCTTCTTTTACTATTACTGCAGATGCTTGGCACTCAGCTAACTGCTTACGATATTTTGCATTCGAAAGAAACGTAATGTCTCCTTCTCTTGCTTTATTCATCGAAGCAATCGAATGTACAATAACATCACCGTTACCATGAACGGTTGCACCTAATTTTTCTGCCAATTTAGCAAGCGTAATACGAGTCATATTCAACCTTATTTAATTGCTTTGATTACTTTTTCTGATAGGTTGTCTTCAGGTTGTGCCCAAAGTAGAGTTGCTGCATCAACAACCATATCGTAGCCTTCTTTGTTTGCTACTTTTTCAACTGTTTGTTGAACTTGCATGATTAGTTTCTGACGCTCTTCGCCTTGACGACGACGATTATCTTCATCTAATGCTTGAGCCTTCAGTTTATAATCTGATTGCAAAGACGCAATTTCACGCTCAAGTTTTGTTTTACCTGAATTACCAAGTAGCTCACCATCACGTTTAATCGTTTCTACTTTATCTTTGATTTTTGACTCTAAGCCACGAAGCTCATCGATACGATCTTTAAATTCGGCACGAAGCTTTTCTGAAATAGCTTCACGTTGTGGCATTTGCTGAACAATTTGAGCCATGTTTACATAACCAATTTTCGTTGCTGCTTCTGCTGCATTAGCGAAAAAAGAACCACTTAACAAAACGGTGCCTAAAGCGGCTGCTTTTACCAACTTATTCAAAATCATACCCTTATTTAATTATTGTAGTATCTACTATAGATAACATTTACATTAACACTTTTCTATTAGAGCATTCAATGCTTAGAAAGTTCGCCCGATGGTAAAACTGAAGAATTCTTCATCATCACCTTCATAAATCTTCACTGGTTTCGCAACTGAGAATACTAACGGCCCCATTGGTGACATCCATTGTAGTGCTGCACCATAAGATGAACGGAAATTCGTTGGGTCAGAGTAATCATAATAATACTGAGCGCCGTCCATACCCGGTTTTGGATCTTTATAATCAAATTCCGTATCCCACACACTTGCCATATCAAAGAAAACACTGGTACGTATTTGACCTTGAGCTTCTTCACTTGCAAATGGGGTTGGTACAATTAGCTCAATACTTGCTAATGCGGTTGCATTACCACCAACAGAATCATCTGTTGCTTTATAATTAGGGTTATTCCCTACTGAGTTTTCATTATAAACCGCTTTTGGTCCTGCTGAGTTTGAGCCAAAACCACGCAACGTTGTAAAACCACCTGCGTAAAAGTTCTCATAGAATGGATACAGGTTATCGTTACCGTCGGTCTGTCCATAACCATTACCATAGCCAACTTTACCACGCATTAATAAAGCGAACTCGTGCTTCTTAGTTAATGGGAAATATTGACGAGCTTCATATTGTGCTTTAAAGAACTGAGAATCTGAGTTTGGTGTTGTTATTTTATAAGAAGCACGTTGGTAGTTACCTGCTGTAGGGAAATACCCTTTGTTCAAGTTATTACGCGTCCACGATAACGTTACATCAAAATCACTAACAATCAGTGTTTGATCGGCTTCATCATAAGCTTCACCAACCGAATTCAAGTATTGTTCAATCTGCATATACATTTCAAGATTAGAGATCTTGTTATGCGTATAACCAACACCAATTTCAAAGTAGTTTAATTCATCAAATGGGAAACCCCACGTTAAATTACCACCGTAACTTTGGTTGGTATAATCGACGATACCAGCATCAGAAGCTTCAAATTCATTATAGAAAATCTTACCACCAAGACTGACACCATCTAGGTTCCAGTAAGGGTCACGATAATCTAAACTGATGTTCTTTTGATAATCGTTCATCATGGCATTGATACCAACACGGTTACCAGAACCAATGAAGTTATCTTGCTGCAGACCAACTTGGAAGCTTACGCCTGATTCAGTACCATAACCAACACCAAAGTTAACACTTCCTGAGTTCGCTTCTTTAACTGAATAAATTAAATCAACTTGATCATCAGAGCCAGGAACACGTACGGTTTGAACATCGACAGTTTCAAAGAAACCTAGACGGTTCAAACGTGCTTTACCCGTTTCAATAGATTTAGAGTTTAACCAACTGCTTTCCATCTGGCGCATTTCACGTCGTAATACTTCATCTTTTGTTGATGTGTTACCAACAAATTTAATATCACGCACATATATGCGATTACCAGCTTCAACATTTATAGCCAAAGATACGGTCTGATTCTCATCATCAAATTCAGGTATAGTTCGAACTTTAGGGTATGCATAACCCGCTTCACCCAGAATACGCTTTACACTTTCTTCTAAGCGCGTAACTGCTGAGCCGTTATAAACATCACCATCCTCAAAAGTAACCAGTTTTTCAAACTCTTCTTTTTTACCAATAAGGTCGCCTTGGAACTTAACGCCATTGACAGTATAAGCTTCACCTTCTTTTACGGTTAAAGCGATATACACACCTTTTTTATCAGGAGAGATTGAGACTTGTGTTGAGTCTACTTGGAATTTTAAGTAACCACGATCAAGGTAATATGAACGTAACGCTTCAATATCACCCGCTAAAACCTGCTTCTGATACTTTTCATCCGCTAAAAAGTTCCACCAAGCAACATCAACATTTAGATTAAAACGGCTTAATAGCTGCTCATCAGTAAATACTTTATTTCCAATAAAGTTAATTTGTTGAATTTTAGCGGAAACACCTTCAGTAAACACAAATTTTAAATCAGCACGATTTCGAGGTAATGGAGTAACAATGGCGTGCACTGTTGCATTGTATTTACCAACACTATAGTAGAAGTCTTCTAAGCCTTTCTCTATGTTACTTAATGTTGTTCTATCTAAAGCCTCACCTACTCGAACAGAAGACGCTTCTAAATTTTGTTGTAATTGCTCTTCTTTAATTGCTTTATTTCCAGAAAAGGAAATATTAGCAATCGTCGGACGCTCAGTTACTCGAATGAGTAACGTGCTCCCATCACGAAATACTTTTACATCTTCAAAGTTACCCGAGGCAAATAGAGCTTTAATTACCTGAGATACATCTTGTTGGCTCATACTATCGCCAACACGGACTGGTGTTTTTAAAAGCGCAGCACCTAATGCTACACGCTGCAATCCCTCAAAGCGTATATCATCAATTACAAATGTTTCTGCGCTTTGTGCTGCTACACTGCTAAAAAGCAATGTAGCAATCAACAATTTTTTCATCGCCATAATACGTCTAATTATTCCTTGCTACTGCTTAAAGGCGCATAAAGTCGTTAAATAATGCAACAGCCATTAAAGACATAATAAGTGCTGTTCCTACTTTATAACCGATTTCTTGAACTCTTTCTGGTACGGGTTTACGTGTAATTCCCTCGATAGCAAAAAACAGTAAATGACCGCCATCCAATACCGGAAGAGGTAATAAATTGATAATACCTAAATTTACGCTAATTAAGGCTAAAAATCCTAAAAATGAAACAATACCATAATCCGCGGTGGCCCCTGCTCCTTTTGCTATAGAAATAGGACCACTTAGGTTATTTAAAGCGACATCACCCGTGAATAACTTCTTAGTCATGGTCAATGTTAAATCTATAATATTGCCAGTTTTTATCATTGCTTTTTCTAACGCAACAATTGGACCATATTGTTTTTCATAACGATATCCTTCAGGCCACCCTTTAAACTCAGGTGAAACACCGGCAAAACCGATTAATTTACCTTCCGAATCCTCGCGGCTATCTGGTGTTAACGTCAATGTCGTATCAATGCCATCACGAATAACAACAATTGACATTGGCGCACTAGGATTGCCTTGAATTTCATCCACCATTTGCTGCCATTTGGATAATTCTTTACCGTTCACTGAAGAAAGAATATCCCCAATTAACATTCCAGAACGACTCGCGGCACTATTATCACTAACATTAGCTATCGTTAATGTTACTTCTGGTCGGTAAGGTCTAAAACCCAACGTTAGCATTGGTGAATCTTTTTCAGGATCGAATTTCCATGACGATAGATCCAAACGCTTAGTTACATCAACACCAATATTATCGCTGTCACTATAAGTTACCGTCATTGATTCATCACCAATATGAGAAACAATCGCCATATTAACCGATTCCCAATCCGAGGTTTTGATTCCTGAAATGGCTTTTAGTTCCACTCCTGATTCAATTCCTGCTTGAGAAAATATAGAGTTGTTTTCAACAGAACCAACTACTGGCTTTAATGCAGTCACCCCGATCATGAAAGCTAACCAACAAGCAAAAACGGCAAAAATAAAGTTAGCAATAGGACCCGCAGCAACAATTGCACTTCGTTGCCATAACGGACGATTATTAAATGCGTGTTTTTTTAATTCTTCAGGGACGTCATCGACTCGCTCATCCAGCATCTTCACATATCCACCTAAAGGGATCATTGAAATGCTGTATTCTGTACCGTCTTTGCCTTTTCTACTCCAAATAGATTTACCAAATCCAATAGAGAATTTTTCAACAATAACGCCACAGCGGCGAGCTACCCAGAAATGGCCATACTCATGCACGGCAACCAAAATACCGAGAGCAATGATAAACGATGCTAAATTCCAAAGTAGTTCTGACATAGTTAAACCTTTTTAAGAGCCTCATCGGCATAATTACGCGCCATTCTATCTAGGTCGATCAGGCTTTCCAAGCTATCTAGCTCAAGGTTTTGGAAGTTTGCACATACTTTGTTCAAAACCTGCTCATTAATTCGAGTGATATCCGTAAAACCAATTTCATTGTTTAAAAATGCAGCAACCGACTGTTCATTTGCCGCATTTAATCCCGTTGTCGCATGCTGACCTGAGTAACACGCATCAATAGCTAATTTCAAGCAAGGGTAACGAGAGTAATCTGGCTCTAAAAAGGAAAGCTCTCCAATTTTAGTGAAATCAAGAGGTTCAACACCTGAACTAATACGCTCAGGGTAAGACATTGTACACGCTATTGGTGTTCTCATGTCTGGCAGTCCCATTTGAGCTAATACAGAACCGTCTTTATATTGGACCATAGAATGAATAACAGATTGAGGATGAATAATTACTTTTAGTTGCTCTTTTGTTGTGTTGAATAACCAACGAGCTTCAATGTACTCTAATCCTTTATTCATCATCGTTGCTGAATCAACGGATATTTTAGGCCCCATAGACCAATTAGGATGAGCAATTGCCATTTCTGGTGTCACTGACACTAATTCTGAAATATCAGTATATCGAAATGGGCCACCAGAACCGGTTAATAAAATAGAACTCACGCCATGGGCATCTAAATCACAACGCCCTAATTTTCTTTGAATTGATTCTGGTAAACATTGAAATATAGCATTGTGTTCACTATCAACAGGGAGTAATTCGGCCCCATATTTTTCAACAGCATCAATAAATAATTGACCCGACATCACCAACGCTTCTTTATTCGCTAATAGAATACGTTTACCCGCTTTAACAGCAGACATCGTAGGTAGCAAGCCAGCAGCACCGACAATAGCAGCCATAACAGTATCAACTTCATCAAGTTGAGCAATATGGCATAGACCTTCTTCTCCAGAAAAAACGTCTGTTCTTATCGAGTTTGATTTTAGTTGACGTTGAAGAGCTAAAGCAGAGATTGGATCGGCCATCGCCGCATATTTAGGTTGCCACTCACAACATAGTTCAAACATCTTTTGTACATTTGAACCCGCCCCGAGAGCAACGATTTCAAATTGATGTGAATTTTGTTTTGCGACTGAAAGTGTACTACTACCAATAGAGCCTGTAGCCCCAAGAACGGTTAACTTGCGCATAATGAAGTGACCATGATGAAAGTAAGAAAGAAAAGCGGCAGATCATACTATCTGCCGCATTAAACCTATCATTTTTTATGTCGCTCTACGTAAAGAGCTGAAGAATGACTAAAAGAGATATAAAAATGCGAATACAGGAAAGGCAGCCGTTAAACTATCAATACGGTCTAAAATACCACCGTGCCCAGGAATGATAGTTCCACTATCTTTAATACCAGATGCTCGTTTAAACATACTTTCAACGAGATCACCAAGTACTGAAATAATGATGGTAGCAATAAAAATACCTAACATCGCAGCGGTACTATCAAATTTGATCTCAAAAGCGCTTGCCGCTCCCCAACCAATAATAATTGCTGTGATGATCCCGCCAATTAAACCTTCGATCGTTTTATTTGGACTAACTGCAGGCGACATTTTTCGTTTACCAAATGTTTTTCCAGCAAAATAAGCGCCACTATCGGCTGCCCATACAAGCAGGCAAACTAACAGCACGAGTTTTGCCCCATAATAACTATCAAACGCATAGTTATCAGCACGAAGTAATAAAATACTCCATAAGAATGGGATCATCGTTAGCCAACCAAAAAGATGTTTTAAAAGTAGATTGTTTTGCCACATTTTTTTACTGCTAGGAAAGGTAAGCACTAAGCCTGAAGCGATCAACCACCAAATCGAACCAACTAAGAGCATCATATAATGACTATCCGATGGGATTGCTAACTCAAGCGTTGAAGTAGGGAGAAATACCAATGAAGCCGCTAATGCAGCAATTGAAGGAATAATAGCTATATAACGAGATTTTGACTCAGTAAATTGAGTCCACTCCCAAAAACCAATCAGTGTAATGGCCGTAATCGCGATTAAAAAACCTTGCATTGGCAGCATGAAAATACCGGCAATAACTAGAGGAGCTAAAATAAGGGCTGTAATTATACGCTGTTTCAAACTTTATCGATCCTTTTCGTTCATAAGAGCTTGGATTTGCTCACCGGTACAACCAAATCGTCTTTCTCGACTAACAAACCAAGCAACTGCATTCGCTAAGCTTTGTTCATTAAAATCAGGCCAATATTGGTCAGTGAAGTAAAACTCAGCATAAGCCATCTGCCATAACATAAAGTTACTGATCCGGCATTCGCCACTGGTTCTTATCATCAAATCCACATCAGGCAAATCTGACATCGTCAGTTTCGAAGCGATCAATGCTTCGTTAATATTATCTGCCTGTAAATTACCTTGCTCAACTTGATAAGCAAGACGCTGCACTGCTTGGGTAATATCCCATTTCCCACCATAATTAGCCGCAATATTTAACACTAAACCTGAATTTTCAAGTGTTAATGCTTCTGCTTCTAAAATCTTCTTTTGAAGACGAGAGCTAAATTGAGAGGTATTACCTATAACACGCAACTGAATATTATTTTTATGAAGACGTTTTACTTCACGGGAAAGTACCGTGATAAACAACTCCATGAGAACACTTACTTCTTCTTCTGGACGACGCCAATTCTCACTGCTAAAAGCAAACAGAGTAATGGCATTAATCCCTAACTTACTGGCCGCTGATATGGTTTTTCTTACCGCATCAACCCCAGCCTTATGACCAAATACACGAGGTTTACCCTGAGCTTTTGCCCAGCGCCCATTACCATCCATAATTACCGCAATGTGTTTTGGCAATATATCTAATGATAAGGCTTCTGTGTGAATGTGATTGGTCATATAACTCCCTTAAAAATAAAAGCGCTGATGTCTGCACATAGCGCTTCTTACAGTGTTCATCGCCGTCATCATACCACTAAAAATAGATAAAAATCAGCCTGAACTATGAGTAATAAAAGTAAATTATACTTCCATTAACTCTTTTTCTTTAACAGCAAGTACATCATCAATATTTTTAACAGCAATGTCTGTTAGTTTTTGAATCTCGTCTTGTGTTCTACGATCATCATCTTCCGAGATTTCTTTATCTTTAAGAAGCGCTTTAATATCACCGTTTGCATCACGACGAATATTACGAACGGCAACACGACCATTTTCAGCTTCACCACGTACAATCTTAACAAGACTTTTACGACGTTCTTCAGTTAATGGTGGAAGTGGTACACGAATTACCGTACCCGCAGACATAGGGTTTAAACCCAGATCAGACATCATGATCGCTTTTTCAACAAGACCAGCAAGTTCTTTGTCAAAAACAGTAATCGCAAGAGTACGAGAATCTTCAGCAATGATGTTAGCTACTTGGTTGATTGGTGTTCTTGCACCATAATACTCAACACTAAGACCAGATAGAAGGCTTGGGTGAGCACGACCTGTACGAATTTTTAACAGGTTATTTTTCAGTGCTTCTACGCTTTTTTCCATACGCTCTTGAGCGTCTTTTTTAATTTCGTTAATCACAACTTCACCTTAAATGTTATTTTATTACAGACAATTATTCAGCACTGCTGATTAAAGTACCTTCTGCCTCACCCATTACTACACGACGTAATGCACCAGGTTTGTTCATATTGAACACACGAATTGGCATTTTGTGGTCACGAGCAAGAGTAAACGCTGCTAAGTCCATAACTTTTAATTCTTTTTCAAGAACTGTGTTGTAATCAAGTTTATCATATAATTCTGCATCAGGGTTAGATACTGGGTCAGCAGTGTATACGCCATCAACTTTGGTTGCTTTTAATACAACATCAGCTTCGATTTCAATACCACGTAAACACGCAGCTGAATCTGTCGTAAAGAATGGGTTGCCTGTGCCAGCAGAGAAAATCACTACACGGCCTTGACGAAGTTGAGCAATAGCGTCAGCCCAGTTGTAATCGTCACACACACCTTTTAGAGGAATCGCAGACATAACACGAGCATTAACATAAGCACGATGAAGCGCATCACGCATAGCAAGGCCATTCATTACCGTTGCTAGCATACCCATGTGGTCACCAACAACACGATTCATGCCTGCTTCAGCCAGACCGGCTCCGCGGAAAAGATTACCGCCACCAATAACAACACCAACTTGAACACCAAGTTCAATCAGTTCTTTTACTTCCTGAGCCATACGCTCAAGAGTTGCAGGGTCAATACCAAAACCCTCTTCGCCTTGAAGTGCTTCACCACTAAGTTTTAATAGAATACGCTGATATACTGGTTTCGGGTTCGTCGTCATGGTTCTTACCTTTTCACTAAGAGTTGTCGAAATAACTGTAACCTTTTGATATTAAATAAAAAACAACAAAAAGTTACAACTATCATTTACCTATTGATTAAATCTTTATGTCGCATTCACAAAAAGACCGCAGCAAAGCCACGGTCTCTTTTTTCAACAATACGTAAGGATTAACCTTTTTGTACTGCTGCTACTTCGTCAGCAAAGCTCATTTCAGCCGCTTTCTCGATACCTTCACCAACTTCTAAACGTACGAAGTTAGATACTGATGCGCCTTTTTCTTTAAGAATGTCAGCAACAGTTTTCTTAGGTTCCATGATGAAAGCTTGACCTGTTAGAGAAACTTCGCCTGTGAATTTCTTCATACGGCCGATAACCATTTTCTCTGCGATTTCTTGAGGCTTGCCTTCGTTCATAGCGATTTCTACTTGAACTGCTTTTTCTTTTTCTACAACTTCAGCTGGTACGTCAGATGGGTTAACGTATTCAGGCTTAGAAGCAGCAACGTGCATAGCGATGTGCTTAAGTGTTTCAGCATCGCCTTCACCAGCAATAACAACACCGATTTTCTCGCCATGACGGTAAGAAGCTAGTGCAACGCCTTCAACTAGTTGAACACGACGGATGCTGATGTTTTCGCCAATTTTAGTAACTAGAGCGATACGAGCATCTTCAAATTTAGCTTGAAGAGCAACGATGTCGTTTAGACGTTCTGCTAGAGCAACTTCTGCAACTTCGTTAGCAAATGCTAGGAAACCAGAATCTTTAGCTACGAAATCAGTTTGACAGTTAACTTCAAGAAGAACGGCTACGCCAGCTTCTTCTTTAATGATGATTGTGCCTTCAGCAGCAATGTTGCCTGCTTTTTTAGCCGCTTTTGCTGCGCCAGATTTACGCATATTTTCAATTGCTAATTCGATGTCGCCTTCAGCTTCAACAAGTGCTTTTTTACACTCCATCATGCCAGCAGCAGTACGTTCACGAAGTTCTTTAACTAGAGCAGCAGTTACAGTTGCCATTCTCAATTCCTCAATATAAATAGATTTAAAGTTAAAAATCAGGGGCCAAATTGGGCCCCTGCTAACTATTTTTAGTTTACTACGAAACTAAAAGACTCACTAGGAGCAAATAATAATTCGACGAGTCGAAAATTACTCAGCTTCTACGAAACCGTCTTTTTCAGCTACAGCAGCTGCAACGTCTTGGTTACGACCAGACTTTACAGAATCAGCAGCAGCGTTCAGGTAAAGTTGGATAGCGCGGATTGCGTCATCGTTACCTGGGATAATGTAGTCAACGCCATCTGGGTTTGAGTTAGTATCAACAACAGCAAATACTGGGATACCTAGGTTGTTTGCTTCTTTAACTGCAATGTGCTCGTGATCAGCATCGATAACAAATAACGCGTCTGGAAGACCGTTCATGTTTTTGATACCACCTAGAGATTTCTCTAGTTTTTCCATGCTACGCGTACGCATTAGCGCTTCTTTCTTAGTGATTTGCTCGAAAGTACCATCTTGAGCTTGCACTTCGTATTCTTTTAAACGCTTGATAGATTGGCGAACAGTTTTAAAGTTAGTAAGCATGCCGCCTAACCAACGGTTGTTCACGTAGTACTGGTCACTGTTGATTGCAGCTTCTTTAACAGCTTCAGATGCAGCGCGCTTAGTACCAACAAAAAGAACTTTACCTTTTTTGTTACCGATTTTAGCAAGTTCTGCTAAAGCTTCGTTGAACATTGGTACAGTTTTTTCTAAGTTGATGATATGAACTTTATTACGAGCACCAAAGATGAATGGCTTCATTTTTGGGTTCCAGTAACGAGTTTGGTGACCGAAGTGAACACCAGCTTTAAGCATATCGCGCATTGATACAGTTGCCATTTGAGAATTCCTCTGTTAGTGGGGTTAAGCCTCCACATATCCCGCTAATAATCCGACCCTAACTAATTGATTAAATAATCAAAAAATTGAGCACCCCAGACTGCGTGACGATATGTGTGTGATTTAAGATAAAAGTATGTGGATTTGGTAAGCCATTGCATCAAACAATAGTTAACCAATCCGGCGCGCTTTATATCATAAAAACGTTGTTAAAATCTACTACTTTCAATAAATTCATTCATAACCAGACAAAAATTAGGTATTACTTTTCATCCCACTCATGTTGAAAGATAAACACAGCCTAGGTAAACTAAGAACAATTATCGTTTAAACTAGAACGATTTATTCTAGATAGAGAAAAGCTCATGTCAGTAAATATTAAAAACGCAGAAGAAATTGAAAAAATGCGCGTTGCCGGCCGATTAGCCGCCGAAGTACTTGAAATGATTGAACCCTTTATAAAGGTTGGGGTTACAACAGAAGAACTTGATCAAATTTGCCATAAGCACATTACTGAAGTCCAAGGCGCAATACCGGCACCTTTAAACTATCATGGTTTTCCTAAGTCTATCTGTACTTCAATTAATCACATTGTTTGTCACGGTATTCCAGCGACGAAAGACGAAGTCTATAACGGTTTCGTAAAACCAGCGATTTTAAAAAATGGCGATATTATTAACCTTGATATTACCGTGATCAAAGATGGCTACCATGGCGATACTTCAAAAATGTTCCTAGTTGGCGATGTAAGTCCAATGGACAAGCGTTTATGTTTAATCGCACAAGAAAGCTTGTATATCGCAATGAAAAAAGTAAAACCTGGTATTAAATTAGGTGAAATTGGTACTGCGATTCAAAAATACATTAAGGGCGCAACACCTAAATGTTCAATTGTTCGTGATTATTGCGGCCATGGCATTGGTTCTCAATTCCACGAAGAACCACAAGTGGTTCATTACAAAAACAATGACCGTACTATGCTAAAAGCTGGCATGACGTTTACGATTGAACCAATGATTAATGCTGGTAAATTTGGTTGTCTTCAAGACGATAACGATGGTTGGACGGTGTATACTGGTGACGGTAAAAACACAGCACAATGGGAACACACAATATTAGTAACCGAAACGGGTTGTGAGGTGCTTACTCTTCGTGCGGAAGAAACGATTCCTCGTCATATGAACAACAAATAATCATTAAATAAACAGAAGGCCTCGGTCTTCTGTTTTCATACCAAGCTCATTAATAATGATGTTTTATTTATTATACTTAAGAATTCGTCAGAAATTGTGATAGCGGTTTTTTCTAATTTACATCGACTCTCGTAATAGAAAAACCAACATAATAATTAAGACTCGACATCTAAGTATAAATAAGTCAGTAATTAATGCGATTGTCAATATCAGCAGGGATTGCTATGAATCACATCTCTCCTCTTTTATTTAATAACGAAGACATCTCCCTCATTGAGTTAAAACAACAATTACGTTTTTTCTCAGATTATCAAATTCATAAATTTCATCAACATACTCCAGTGTCAGAATTAGTACTCCAACGAGCTCAATATTTTGATCAATTACTTACTCGTCTCTGGCTATTTTTTGAATTCGATTCCCAGCCAGAAATATCACTCATTGCTGTTGGCGGTTATGGGCGTAATGAACTCCACCCTCTTTCTGATATTGATATTTTAATTTTAACAAACACTCATATTGATGAGACGTTTCAGCGTAAAGTCAGTAATTTCGTCACCTTACTTTGGGATTTAAAACTTGAAGTAGGACACAGCGTTCGTAATTTAGCGGAATGCATTGCCATCGGAAAAGACGATTTAACTGTCGCAACAAATTTACAAGAAGCCCGCTATATTTGTGGGGATGAAGAATACGCACATAAACTTAAATTAAATATTCATTCTGATAGCTTTTGGCCGAGCGAATCTTTTTATCAAGCAAAAATAAATGAACAAAAAAGACGTCACTCTCGCTATCACGATACAACCTACAACCTAGAGCCCGATATCAAATCAAGCCCTGGTGGACTGCGTGATATTCATACTTTAAGTTGGATCGCTCGACGTCATTTTGGAGCCACCTCACTACTAGAAATGAGCCAAGCTGGCTTTCTAACGGATGCTGAGTATAGAGAATTAGTTGAATGCCAAGAGTTCTTATGGCGAATTCGATTTGCGCTTCATATCGAGTTAAAACGCTACGACAATCGCCTCACATTTGGACATCAGCCTCAAGTTGCTGAACATTTAGGATTTCTAGGTGAGGGAAATCGCGGTGTAGAGCGAATGATGAAAGAATTTTATCGAACACTACGCCGTGTCGCTGAACTCAATAGCATGCTGTTGAAGATTTTTGATCAAGCAATTATCAATCAAGGCGAGCAAGAGAAAGCCATTATTATTAATGATGATTTTCAACGTCGTGGTCGTTTAATCGAAGCAAGAAAACCCGCCTTATTTCAAGCAAGACCCGATACCATCTTAGATATGTTTTTACTCATAGCAAATGACTCTACGATTGAAGGGGTTTCACCACCAACAATGCGTCAATTGCGCACTGCTCGCCGTCGACTAAATCGCTTTTTATGTGAAATCCCCGAAGCAAGAAATAAGTTTATGACACTAACTCAACACCCTAACGCGCTTCATAATGCCTTTAGTGTCATGCATCGATTAGGCGTACTTTCTGCTTACTTGCCGCAATGGAGCCAGATTGTAGGTCAAATGCAGTTTGACCTTTTTCATGCTTATACCGTTGACGAACACAGCATTCGATTATTAAAACACATCAATAAATTTTCAGATCCTGAAAATAGAGAAAAGCACCCTATTTGTTGTGAGGTTTACCCTAAGATCAATAAAAAAGAGTTATTACTTATTGCTGCAATTTTCCATGATATAGCGAAAGGCCGCGGTGGTGATCACTCTAAATTAGGAGCCGTTGATGCTTATGATTTTTGTATTGAACATGGTTTATCAAAGCCAGAAGCCAATCTTGTCTCTTGGTTAGTAAAAAGCCACTTACTCATGTCAGTAACGGCACAACGAAGAGATATTTATGATCCTGATGTCATTACTGAGTTCGCACAACAAGTTCGTGATGAAGAACGACTCGATTATTTAGTCTGCTTAACCGTTGCTGACATTTGTGCAACAAACCCTGACTTATGGAATGGCTGGAAACGATCTCTCATTGCCGATTTATACAATGCCACCCAACGAGCACTACGTCGTGGTTTAGAGAACCCACCCGACCTTCGAGATCGTATACGTCATAATCAACACCTTGCCTCAGCACAATTACGAAGTGATGGATTTAATCAGGGCGAGATAGATCGCCTATGGCGTCGCTTTAAAGCCGATTATTTTTTAAGACATACTCAACAACAAATTGCTTGGCATACTAGTAATCTTTTGCAGCATAACGACATAGAAAAATCACTCATTCTGATTAGTAAAAATGCGACAAGAGGCGGGACTGAAATTTTCGTGTACAGTAAAGATCAAGCTCACCTTTTTGCTACCGTCGCCGCTGAGCTCGATCGACGAAGTATTACGATTTATGATGCTCAAATCATGTCGAGTAAAGATGGGTACGCGCTTGATACTTTTATTGTACTTGACCAAAATGATGACCCGATTGATGAAGAGCGACAACAGCTATTAATTGATCAACTTTATGCCGTAGAGCTCGAAACTCAAGATACGCATATAAGAACTCGCCGTCCACCACGTCAATTGCAACATTTTACCGTAAAAACTCGCATGGAGTTCCTTCCAACAAAAACAGGGAAACGAACGTTAATGGAGTTTGTCGCCTTAGATACTCCGGGGTTACTCGCCACTGTCGGGGCCACTTTTGCACGCTTAGGAGTCAACCTCCATGCAGCAAAAATAACGACCATTGGCGAAAGAGCAGAAGATTTATTTATTCTCACCTCTGAAACGGGTGGACGACTTGACGATGAAAAACAAGCGGAACTAAAAATAGCGCTAATCAAAAATGTAGATGAATTGATTAATTAATATTTTTCTGTGGGATACCTTCAACTAAACGGATCTATCCCACAAGTTTACTGAACACTGTTTGTCATCTCTTCTATCTTAGATAAAGATTGAAGCGACAACATAATAATAATGGAGTAAACCATGTATCCACATTTAGTTAGTCTTGGAATTTCAGAACCTGAAAAAATTGAACGCTATTCTTTGCGCCAAGAAGCGCACAAGGACGTCTTAAAGATTTATTTTTCAAAGCAAAAAGGGGAATTATTCGCAAAAAGCGTAAAGTTTAAATACCCTCGCCAAGTGAAAAATGTCTTAGTCGATGGCGGTAGTCACCGTTATAAAGAAACGACTGAAATTAATCGTAATCTTATCCTCATTATTGATGAGTTAAATAAAATTACACGTCCAGAAAAAACAACACCGGCGGATGTGAAGAAAAAAATCCTTAATGATCTTCGTCATTTAGAAAAAGTCGTTGCGAGTAAGATTGAAGAAATAGAAAGAGATCTCGATAAACTGTAAAACTCATTTATACAAATAAAAAAATGGACCAATTACGGTCCATTTTTTATGATCAGAATATTAAAATTACCGATTAAGGCATTTCTTCAAATTCTTCCTCACCTTCTTTATCGATAGGTGTTGGCATTAGATGTTCACGTGTAATACCTAATTTAAGAGCCAATGCAGAAGCTACGTAGATAGAAGAATACGTACCAACCGTAATACCTAATAGCAATGCCAGAGCAAAACCATGGATCATTGCTCCGCCTTGAACAAACAATGCGATAACCACAAACAAAGTCGTTGCTGATGTAATCAACGTACGGCTTAAAGTTTGAGTAATGGAGTCATTCATTATCTCTTCAGGAGCACCTTTACGCATTTTTAAGAAGTTTTCACGGATCCGATCAAATACAACAATGGTATCATTCAAGGAATACCCCACTACCGTTAGTAATGCTGCGATAATCGTTAAATCGACTTCAATTTGTAAGAACGAAAAAATACCTAATGTGATAATTATATCGTGGGCCAATGCTAATACCGCACCCGCAGCTAAACGCCACTGGAAACGAATCGACACATAAGCCAAGATGCATAACAAAGACACAAGGATAGCTAAACCACCCGACTCTGCTAATTCTCCGCCTACATTTGGGCCTACAAACTCAATACGACGCATCTCAACTTGATCGCCCGTACCTTCTTTAATCGCACTAATGATTTGATTACCTAATTGCTCTCCTTTCATGCCTTCTCGAGGTTGAAGACGAACAATTACATCACGTGCTGTACCAAAGTTTTGTACCGTCGCATCACCAAAGCCTTTTGCTTGTAGTGCGCCACGAATATCTTCTAATTGAGCTGGTTGCTCAAAGCCGACTTCAATTAACGTTCCGCCCGTAAAATCTAGTCCCCAATTCAACCACTTTGTTGATAACGTAGCAATTGACGCTACAATCATCAACATAGAGAAGAAAAAGGCAGGCTTGGACCAACGCATAAAGTCGATCGTTTTCTCTGCTTTCATTATTTGAAACATGACAAATATTCCCTTAGATCGACAGTTTGTCTACGCGCTTACCGCCGTAAACTAAGTTAATAATACAACGAGTACCGACGATAGCTGTAAACATTGAAGTCAAAATACCAATTGATAGCGTTACTGCAAAACCTTTGATCGCACCAGTACCTACAGCAAATAAGATAATCGCTGTAATTAATGTCGTGATGTTTGCATCAGCAATGGTACTGAATGCGTTTGCATAACCTTGATGAATCGCTTGCTGCGGATTACGCCCATCTCTTAACTCTTCACGAATACGTTCAAAGATAAGTACGTTTGCATCCACGGCCATACCAACGGTTAATACAATGCCGGCAATACCAGGAAGCGTCATTGTCGCTCCAGGGATCATCGACATAACACCAATGATAAGTACCAAGTTAGCGGCAAGCGCTAAGTTAGCAACCAAACCAAAGCCACGATAATAAATTAGAGTAAATAGCATTACGGCTACCATACCCCAGATACACGCTTGAACACCCATATCAATATTCTGTTGACCCATTGATGGACCAATCGTGCGCTCTTCAACAATCGAAATTGGCGCAATTAGTGCACCAGCACGAAGGAGAAGTGCTAAGTTATGAGCTTCTGCTTGAGAATCAATACCCGTAATACGGAAACTGCGACCAAGAGCTGATTGAATCGTTGCTTGGTTAATCACTTCTTCTGTCTTAGCAAGAATAACGCGACCTTCAGGCGTACGACGACCGCTGTCTTTATACTCTGTAAACACGGTTGCCATTAGCTTACCGATATTTTTACGAGAGAACGCCGTCATCTTACTGCCACCTTCACTGTCTAGTGAGATGTTAACTTGAGGACGACCATATTCATCAGCACTTGAACTTGCATCTGTAATGCTCGCTCCACCAAGAATAATACGTTTCTTAAGAACAACAGGACGACCATTTCGATCTTCTTTTATTTCGCTTCCCGCCGGTGCTCGGCCATTAGCTGCAGCCGACAAATCCGCTTTGTCATCCACTTCACGGAATTCAAGTGTCGCCGTTGCACCTAAAATTTCTTTTGCACGAGCAGTGTCTTGAACACCCGGTAACTCAACAACAATTCGGCTTGCACCTTGACGTTGAACTAATGGTTCAGCAACACCAAGTTCATTCACACGATTACGGATAATCGTGATGTTTTGCTCAACCGCATAATTACGGATCTCTTGTAAACGCTGATCAGTAAAGCTTGCTATTAATTTAAATTGGCCATTTGATTCAGAATCAACAAACGTCATATCACGATGCGCATCGGATAATACTTTTTTGGCTTCTTCTAGTTGATCCGCGTCACGAAGAACAACTTCAACACTTTCTTTACCTGAACTGCGAATAGCACGATAACGGATCTTAGCTTCGCGTAAATCGGTTCGGAAAGATTCTTCTTGCTGACCAACAAGTTTGCTCATTGCGGCATCCATATCCACTTCCATTAAGAAGTGAACACCACCACGTAAGTCTAAGCCTAGCTTCATTGGTGCAGCACCAATGGACGTTAACCAATTAGGCGTTAGTGCAGCAAGATTTAACGCCACTACGTAATCTTTACCTAATGACTGGCTAATAATATCTCTGGCACTGATCTGAGAGTCAGTGTCTTTGAAGCGAACAAGAACACTGCCATTTTCGAATGCAATAGACTTATAAGCGATGTTATTGTTTTTTAAATTTTCAGCAACGACATCCAGCGTAGAGGTTTGAACCTCAGCACCACGACTACCCGTGATTTGAACGGCTGGATCTTCACCATAAAGGTTTGGAAGCGCATACAGAGCGGCGATAAGTAGTACAGAAACTACCATCAAATACTTCCATAAAGGGAAACGGTTTAACACAGCGATGTCCTTAACGAAAAATACCCTCTAACCGAAGTTAGAGGGTACAGTTTTTATAGTGATTTCAGAGTGCCCTTTGGCAGAACCGCTGAAACAAAATCTTTCTTAATGGTTACTTCATTATTTGCGTTAAGCTCAATAACAATGTAATCATTTTCGTCAGATGCTTTCGTAATTTTACCTACTAGGCCACCTGCGGTAAGGACTTCATCACCTTTGCCCATAGAAGACATTAGGTTTTTGTGTTCTTTTTGACGTTTCGCTTGTGGGCGATAAATCATAAAGTAGAAGATAACAGCAAACATACCAAGCATGATAAACATTTGCATGCCACCGCCTTGCGCTCCTGCTTCACCAGCTGCATGAGCTTGAGAGAAAAAATTCATTTAATAACGTCCTCGTATCTAGTTTCTAATTTCCGGTTTCTAAAATGTGACCATACACATATCCCTATGGATATATGGGTGATTACTCTGCTTTTAAAGGTCTTTTAATGGTGGAACTTCACGGTCACGGCGTGCATAGAACTCTTCTACAAACTGCTCGAAACGATCTTCTTCCAAGGCCTTACGGATGCTCGCCATAATACGTTGGTAATAACGTAAGTTATGAATCGTATTTAAACGTGCACCTAAAATTTCATTACAGCGATCTAAATGATGTAAATAAGATTTACTGTAGTTCTGACAAGTATAACAATCACATTCAGGATCCAGTGGTGTTGTATCTACTTTATGTTTCGCATTACGAATCTTAACGATACCGCCAGTCACAAATAAGTGACCATTACGAGCATTACGCGTTGGCATAACACAGTCAAACATATCAATACCGCGACGGACGCCTTCAACCAAATCTTCTGGTTTACCAACACCCATTAGGTATCGTGGCTTATCTTCAGGTAGTTGTGGGCACGTATGCTCTAAAATGCGGTGCATGTCTTCTTTTGGCTCGCCTACTGCTAGACCACCAACAGCATAACCATCAAAACCAATTTTCGTTAGTGCTTCAACAGAAACATCACGTAAATCTTCGTATACACCACCTTGAACGATACCAAATAATGCATTCGGGTTTTCTTGGCGATCAAACTCATTACGGCTGCGATCAGCCCAACGAATTGAACGTTCCATTGAAATACGAGCTTCATCGTGCGTTGCTGGGTATGGCGTACATTCATCAAAAATCATGACAACGTCAGAACCAAGATCATATTGGATTTGCATTGATTTCTCTGCATCCATGAAGATCTTATCACCGTTTACAGGGCTACGGAAATGCACGCCCTCTTCAGTGATTTTACGTGTTTTACCAAGGCTAAATACTTGAAAACCACCTGAATCGGTTAAAATAGGACCTTTCCAATTCATGAAATCATGCAAGTCACCATGCAATTTCATGATTTCTTGACCAGGACGCAACCATAAATGGAATGTGTTACCTAGTAAGATTTCTGCACCTGTGTCTTTTACTTCTTCAGGAGTCATACCTTTAACAGTACCGTAAGTACCAACAGGCATAAACGCAGGAGTTTCAACCGTACCACGGTCGAATTGCAGTTGGCCACGACGTGCGCGGCCTTGTTTTTTGATCAGTTCGTATTTCACGAAACCTCCAATAAGCCAGAGAAACAATCTGACGACTTGTTTATTTTGCATTTATTAAGACATTTAATAAATGCACCTCTAGCTACTCTTTTCACTGAAAGGAGTAGTCTAGCTGAAAACGTCCTGTTTTCCTTATTTCACTGGCTCCGTGAGTGAAGTTTGAATTAAGAATGAGCACTAACTCACTTTTTACTACGACGTCTTCTTCGTAATAAACATCGCATCACCGTAACTAAAGAAACGATATTGATGATTTACGGCTTGATCGTACGCTTTCATTGTATTGTCATATCCTGCAAAAGCACTGACCAACATGATTAATGTAGATTCTGGCAGGTGAAAGTTTGTCACCAATGCGTCAACGACTTGAAATTCATACCCTGGATAGATAAATATTTCAGTATCATCAAAAAATGGCGCTAACTCCGTCCCTTGCTTTAAGGCGTGTTGTGCAGCACTTTCTAAAGAACGAACCGATGTCGTCCCAACAGAAATAACGCGACCTCCACGAGCCTTCGTGGCTTTAATTGCATCAACGACTTCTTGAGATACTTCGGCATATTCAGAATGCATATGGTGGTCTAAAATATTATCAACCCGTACTGGTTGAAAGGTTCCAGCGCCAACATGAAGGGTGACGTAAGCAAATTCTCCCCCTTTTGCTTTCATCTTTTCTAAAATGTCTGTATCAAAGTGTAAACCAGCCGTTGGAGCAGCGACCGCTCCCGGTTTTTCATTGTAAACCGTTTGATAACGTTCTTTATCCGCATCTTCATCAGGACGATCAATATAAGGGGGTAATGGCATATGGCCAATTTCATCCAAAATATCCAATACTTTCTTTTCTGAAGTAAAACGAATTTCAAATAATGTATCGTGACGTGCAACCATCTCTGCTTCGTATTCTTGGTTCTCACCTAACCACAGTTGATTTCCTGGTTTTGGTGATTTTGAACAACGAACATGAGCCAACACAGAATGATCATCAAGAACGCGCTCAACTAACACTTCCAGTTTACCGCCAGAGGCTTTAACACCAAACATACGAGCAGGAATAACGCGAGTATTATTAAATACAACAAGATCACCATGCTGTACTAAATCAAGCACATCAGTAAACTGACCATCATGCAATTCACCACTATTACCGTTTAAATGTAATAGGCGACTTGCGGTACGCTCTGGTTGAGGATAACGCGCAATAAGTTCATCAGGTAATTCAAAATGGAAATCGGATACTTGCATGGTTTACTTCTTCATCAAAAATGGCAGACAGAGTAGTATATTCACGCGAAGAGCAATAGCAAGAGGTGAAGGTATATACCTCTCATTTTTTCCTAAAATATGCACTTTAGAGAAGGAAGTTGACCTTAAACAGAGAAAGTTTAATCACAATATAAAACTCTTCAAATCCTAGGCTAGCTCTCACTTTTTTATTTCTCCTGCTTCTATATTTACTATAGGCACGTAAATAACAGGAGCACGCTATGTTTACCGTTAACGATATGATGACAACACATCCTCATACCCTGCTTCGTTCAAATTCATTAGAAGATGCTAAAACACTAATGGATGAACATTGTATTAGGCACATACCGATTATAGAAACAGATCACTCATTGATTGGATTAGTCACACAACGAGACTTATTGGCAGCTCAAGAGTCTTGCCTAGAAAAACCAACATTTGAAGAAATATCAACGTTAGATATCCCATTAAACTCAATCATGCATAAAAATGTCATGAGTATTTCTCCTCATGGGGGATTAAAAGCAGCCGCAGTATTCATGCAAAAACACAAAGTAGGTTGCCTGCCAGTGGTTGAACATGGCAAATTGGTGGGCATAATCACAGATTCTGATTTTGTTACGATTGCGATTAATTTATTGGAATTACAAGAAGAAGTGGATCCGATGGAAATTGATGAATAAAAAAGATAAGGGAGACTCCATTCTCCCTCAAACGTGGTAATACGCTTATCTCTTATTATGTATACCGCAAAAAATGTTATGGGGTTCTATCTAGGTTTAGGCATTCGTTTTAAACTGCTCTTCTTCCGTTGAGCCCGTTAATGCGGTCACTGATGAATTACCGCCTTGAATCGTGTTTGTCATCTTATCAAAGTACCCTGTACCTACTTCTTGCTGATGCGCGACAAACGTATAGCCCTTAGACGCAGATTCAAATTCTTTACGCTGAACCATTTCAACATAATGACGCATGCCTTCACCCTGAGCATAAGAATGCGCTAATTCAAACATGTTAAACCACATGCTATGAATGCCAGCTAGTGTAATAAATTGGTATTTGTACCCCATATCAGCCAGTTCTTGTTGGAACTTCGCAATCGTTTCTGAATCGAGATTTTTCTCCCAGTTAAACGATGGCGAACAGTTATACGCTAATAATTGGTCTGGATATTCTGCATGAATCGCTTCAGCAAATTTACGCGCTTCTTCTAAGCATGGCGTTGCGGTTTCACACCACACTAAATCAGCATAAGGAGAATAAGCAAGACCACGAGAAATTGCCTGGTCAATCCCTGCCGTTACTTTATAGAACCCTTCAGCAGTACGTTCACCTTCAATAAACTCTTGATCATAAGCATCGCAATCTGAGGTTAACAAATCCGCAGCATTGGCATCGGTTCTTGCGATAACTAACGTTGTTGTACCTGCAACATCAGCCGCCAATCGAGCCGCCACTAATTTTTGAACCGCCTCTTGAGTCGGAACCAATACTTTGCCCCCCATATGACCACATTTTTTCACCGATGCTAACTGATCTTCAAAGTGAACGCCTGCCGCACCAGATTCAATCATATTACGCATCAATTCATAGCCATTTAGAATGCCTCCAAAACCCGCTTCTGCATCGGCAACAATGGGAAGGAAATAATCAATGCCTTCTTCTGGTGTTGTGCCTGTTGACCACTGAATTTGATCCGCTCGACGAAAAGAATTATTAATACGCTTAACTACCGAAGGTACTGAATCTACTGGATACAACGATTGATCAGGGTACATCGTTGATGCCGTATTATTATCTGCTGCCACCTGCCAACCAGAAAGATAAATCGCTTCAATCCCAGCTTTCGCTTGTTGGACCGCTTGTCCACCAGTTAACGCACCGAGGCAATTCACATACCCTTTTTTAGACGACCCATTAACGAGATCCCACAGCTTATCCGCTCCTTTTTGAGCAATCGTATTCTCTGGTGCAAAAGATCCACGAAGGTTAATTACTTCTTCCGCTGTGTATGGACGAGTTACCCCATTCCAACGAGGATTTTCAGCCCAATCTTTTTTTAACGCATCAATTTGCTGTTGGCGAGTTTGCGGTTTAAATGTAGTCATAATAGTTCCCTCTTTTATAAATAGTCATAGCCAGTGAGTGTTAAAAAGTCCGTTAGTTGATCGCTGGTGGTTAATTGCTCCATCAGTTTTGCTGCTTGAGTAAATTGTCCTGAATCAAAACGTTCAGTTCCCAACTCCTCTTCTATTATTTTCATTTCTTCTAATAACATGGTTCTAAACAGATCCGCGGTCACTGTGTCACCGTTATCTAGTGTCTTTCCATGTTGTATCCATTGCCAAATAGACGTTCGTGATATTTCTGCCGTTGCGGCATCTTCCATTAATCCATAAATAGGGACGCATCCATTACCCGTTATCCACGCTTCAATGTATTGAACTGCGACTCGAATATTATGACGCATTCCCTCTTCTGTTCTTTCGCCTTCACACGGTGCTAATAGTTCTTCTGCCGTAATTGGCGTATCAGTATCTCGGCTAATGTCTAATTGGTTAGAGCGTTCACCCAATACCTTGTCAAATTCAGCTCTTGCGGTATCAGCCAGTCCCGGATGAGCAACCCAACTTCCGTCGTGTCCATTATTTGCTTCTAATGATTTATCCGTTTGAATTTTATTTAAAACCCAATCATTTTTTACCGGATCTTTTGATGGAATAAAGGCGGCCATTCCTCCCATCGCAAATGCGGCTCTTCGGTGACAGGTTCTGATCAGTAATCGTGAATAAGCATTTAAAAACGGTTTTTCCATTGTCACCGCTTGGCGATCGGGCAATACACGGTCGGGATGATTTTTAAGTGTTTTAATGTAGCTAAAAATGTAATCCCATCGACCACAGTTCAATCCAACAATATGCTCTTTAAGGCTATATAAGATTTCATCCATCTCAAACACAGCAGGCAATGTTTCAATCAATACTGTTGCTTTTATTGTGCCTTGTTTTAATCCGAATTCTCGCTCCGCAAAACTAAACACATCACTCCACCACGCAGCTTCTTGGTAAGCTTGTAATTTAGGCAAATAAAAGTAAGGACCACTGCCTTTCTTTAATGACGTTTGATAGTTGTGATAAAAATAGAGAGCAAAATCAAATAAAGCACCGGGAATAGGTACACCATTAAACAGCACATGTTTTTCAGGAAGATGTAGACCACGAACGCGACAAATCAATACCGCAGGATCTTGTTTTAGTTGGTACACCTTCCCCGTTTCTGGGTTGGTGTACTGAATTGTGCCGTTCATTGCATCTCTCAGGTTTATCTGTCCATCCAGCACGGCCTCCCAAGAAGGAGCTAATGAATCTTCAAAATCGGCCATGAATACTTTTACATTCGCATTCAATGCATTGATCACCATTTTTCTATCTGTCGGCCCAGTAATTTCAACTCTTCGGTCTTGAAGGTCAGTGGGTATCCCTTGAATCGTCCATTCAGATTCTCGAATAGAGCGCGTTTCTTGTAAAAAATCGGGCAATTGGCCTGCATCAATTTGTCTCTGACGATCCTGACGAGTATTAAGTAATTCTGGAATGCGGTGAGCAAACTTATCGACAACATGAGTAAGGAAACGTATTGCGCCAGACGTTAATATTTCTTCTCTTTGTAAGCTATCAGGAGCAATTATTGAGAGTGATTGTTCAGTGGTTGTCATGGTATCTGTCATAGCTTACGCCTCCGGCAAAATTACATTTGTAACTAAAAAACTACCTTTTAGTTTTTATGTCTCATCCTATTAAACTGTTTTTCCGCGAACTCCTATTACATTCCTTAAAGATAGATTCAATTACAACCCCTACCAAAGGCTAATAAACACTTAAAAAATCAGCAATATGTCGCTAAACCTCAGTAAGTTGAGTTATGAGTAAATGCTCTATAGAGGCAATTGTCAAAAATTAATTTTAACAATCAATCAACATTGAAAGACATTAAAGATCCAGTAAAAACGTAATAAAATTACACAAATTAAACCTGTAAAATTGAACATGTAAAATTCACACTTTTAATTACACAAATAAAACAGAGGGATAGACATAAAAAAACAAAAGAGCGACTCTTATTTAAGGGTAGGTAAAAAGAATCTGACGATATACAACAAGAAAGGGAAAGATAGACAGGTCGGATCTGTTTACGGTTAAATATACAGAAATGAGAATTCGATCACTAAAACCTCACAGTATTCAAAAGTAGAAAGGCGCTTATTTAAATGAATAAATAAACGCCTCTTGATATCAAAGTTTTGAATTAAAGATTATAAAATACCTTTAACAACCTCTGCTAGTTGATGGAAGGTTTGTAAGCGAGAAGAGCTTGGACGCCATACTAATCCAATGTCTCTAGAGGCTTCTTGACCGGGTGGTTCAACAACAACCAAGTTTTGATTATCAAGTAATCCGTGTTTGATCGCCATTTGAGGAATAAAGGTTGTCCCTAATCCATTCGCCACCATTTGCACTAACGTATGCAGACTCGTTGCAGTAAAAGGGTTGATTTTTTCTTTGCTGGTTAATTTACATGCCGAAACCGCATGCTCTGTTAAACAATGCTCTTTCTCTAATAAGAAAACAAACTCATCAGGTAATTCATCATAACGAATAGGTGTAGAAATAGAATTCACTTGATCTTTACTGATCACCATTTTGAATGGATCAGAACCAACCACCAAACTTTCCATGCCTGAAATATCAACCGGTAACGCTAAGATAAGAACGTCTAATTGTCCCTGTTTTAATGCGGCCAATAAATTTGTTGTTGTATCTTCTCTTAATAGCAAAGTCAGTTGTGGATAGCTCTTATTCACTTCTTGTACTAAATCACACAATAAGAAAGGCGCAATCGTCGGAATACAACCAACACGAAGCTGTCCTTGCATTGCATCACCCTGACATAGAGAGCCAAGTTCGATTAAATCTTGTCCTTTAGCTAAAAGTTCGCGGCCTTGATCCACAACCTTTTCACCAATTGGAGTAAATATTAATGTTTTTTTATCACGCTCATATAATGGGCAACCAATCAACTCTTCAAGGTTCTGTATCCCTTTACTTAATGTTGATTGACTCACAAAACATTTTTCTGCCGCCTCACCAAAATGGCGAGTTTCATGCAGAGTAATAAAGTAGTGTAACTGTTTTAATGAAGGCCACTTAGTCATCGCTTTTCTCGATTACATCAATCTATTTAATTCGCTTTTTTCAATCATACCTTTTGTACTATAGTTTGTCCTGTTGAAACAATTTATTGTATTGAAAAACAAAGCCAAACACGAAGTTTGGAAAATCTAACTTTTAGGAGATTCAAAAATGGTACTAGTAGGTCGTCAAGCACCAGACTTTACTGCTGCAGCTGTTCTAGGTAACGGCGAGATCGTTGATAGCTTCAACTTCAAAGAATTCACTAAAGGTAAGAAAGCGGTAGTATTTTTCTACCCACTAGACTTCACTTTCGTTTGTCCTTCAGAGCTAATCGCTTTTGACAACCGTCTAGCTGATTTCCAAGCTAAAGGCGCGGAAGTAATTGGTATCTCAATTGATTCACAATTCTCTCACAACGCATGGCGTAACACGGCTATCGAAGATGGCGGTATTGGTCAAGTTAAGTACCCACTAGTTGCTGACGTTAAGCACGAAATCTGTAAAGCATACGACGTTGAGCATCCAGAAGCTGGTGTTGCTTTCCGTGGTTCTTTCCTAATCGATGCTGATGGCCTTGTTCGTCATCAAGTAGTTAACGATCTTCCACTAGGTCGTAACATCGACGAAATGCTACGTATGGTAGACGCGCTAAACTTCCACGAGAAGAATGGTGAAGTTTGTCCAGCACAATGGGAAGAAGGCAAAGCAGGTATGGACGCATCTCCAAAAGGCGTTGCAGCATTCCTATCTGAACACGCTGACGACCTAAGCAAGTAATTGCTAAAATAGAGTATTTTAAATAAAGTACTCGAATGCACCTACGCTCAACGGTGCATGTGGCTAGAATATTAAAAGCGTATAAACGCAGTAGCCTAAAATCAGAAAGTTTGCCTAATACTAAAAGCCCTGAAGTTATCTTCAGGGCTTTTTCTTTATTTGAACAAATCTCTTAATCTGCTCATCAATTTTGACGTATTCTTCACACATCTAAAGTCGACTTTCCCTTACACTAAAAAATTCTCTATTATTTTGACTAAACTCTCATGCCTATCCAAATTGAAGTCTGTATCGACAACTTAGAATCTCTGCATAATGCGATAAATGGTGGTGCCGATAGAATTGAGCTTTGCTCTTCCCTTGCTCTGGGTGGTTTAACACCAAGCTTTGGTTTTATGAAAAAAGCAGCAGCGATCTCTTCTGTTCCGGTTTATGCCATGATCCGTCCTCGTCAAGGCGATTTTCTCTATGATAATGACGATATCTCCGCCATGATTGAAGACATTCATGCTGCTAAACTAGCTGGTTTACAGGGCGTTGTATTTGGGGTGCTAAAAGCAAACGGTGATATCGACATGCCGTTGTCCACTCGATTGATGAAAATAGCGAATGATAATGACTTAGGTGTGACTTTCCACCGTGCTGTAGATCAATGTTCCAATTATAAAAAAGCGATTGAGAACATTGCTGAGTTAGGTTGCGAGAGAATACTCACGTCAGGATTAGCGGCGAATGCTTATGATGGTATGACAGTATTAAATGATATGGTAAAAATGGCTAATGGCCGCTTTAAAATACTTGCAGGAGCTGGTGTCACCGCAGAAAATGCCAAAGAGATCATTGAAAAAACAGGCGTTACTGAAGTTCATTTATCAGGTAAATCAACACGCCCAAGTAAAATGAAGTTGATGCTAGACGGCGTAAAAATGGGGGCCGGTGATTTAGATGATTTTATTGTCCCTATTACTGACTCTAAAAAAATCGATGCGGTAAGACAAAACATCAAATAAATACATTATAAAATAAAAAGGCCAGAGAATTATCTCTGGCCTTTTTCATCGAAAACAATCAGCTCATTATTTTGCTAGTTGAACCGTATTTACATCAACGGCTGTATGTTTCCATTCTTTATCAACTTCACCTTGAATCACTAATTTTGTTTCAGGCGTTGCTTCAATGCCATTCCAATCACGATGATCAATCTCAACAATCATCTCACCTGTTGCATCTTTAAATTGATACTCTTCGTCACCTAATGAAGCAACAATATAGCCAATTAACGTCACTGGTGTATCGTCTTTTGCTTCTTTAGCAACTTGAACCGTATTTACTGTAACCGTACTTGGCCCAGTGAAACCACCTTTAACCACTTGAGTGTTTTGAGCGGCAAACGCACTTGATGATGCCAATACTAATGCACTTACTAATATAATTTTTTTCATTTTATTTATTTCCAATTTGATTAATGAATTTCTATGACTACATATTAGAAGTAGTAAGCTGAACTCAACATGAATGAAGATGAATTCGCAATATTATCTACTTGGTAGCTTGCTGATGCGCCCAATGCTAGGTTTGGGATCACCATGTATTCAATGCCAACACTAGCGATACCACCAAGAACCGTGTCTTTTTGTGATTCACCACCTGAACGATTTTTTGTACTTTCAATATCATCATTCGTAATTAATTCAAACTCATCTTGTGATGAAGAATTATATTTGTATTGAGTATAAGTTAAACCTAACCCCGTTTTTAATTGCAATTTATCGTTAAAATTATAGAAATACACAGGTTTTACGGTTAATTGAGTAGCATCTAAATCGGCATCCCACTCACGCTCTTGAGAAAATCCGGCTTGCTCACTTGGATTAATCATTTTACTTTGAGAGTCATCACTTTCAAATTTCTTATAACCCAGTTCAAGACCAAAATCATTAATTCGATAGCCAATAAATCCACCAAAAGTATCACTTGAATCATCAGGTGATAAAGAAACAGAATCCGCAGAATAAGTAGTCGAATAATTATGATCAATTGACGTAACACCGTATTCTAAACCAACGTACGTTGCTGCAATTGTAGTTGTCGACGTCGCCGCCATCAGTAAAAATACATACTTTTTCATTATAAATTCAATCCTATCGTTATGGGGTTAAGCTTGGTCTTAATTCTCAATATGAATACTATAAAGAAGAGATCGTGAAGAAAGTGTGAAGATTCTCTCTATTCAATTTGTATCAATTCATTAAGAATTATTAGACTCGCTCTATAGGTTTTTAAATAGCTGTAATAATTTACAGTATCTAAAAAATACATACTTTTTCATCATAAATTCAATACAATAAGAAGAGTTAACGAAGGATGCGTGAAGAGTTATTTAATAACTCAATTTATTGATAGGAAATAAGTAGATATGGCAAAAGATCTCTTTGCAACGTTAGATTTAAACTTACTAAGAACTTTTTTAATTCTCTCTCAAGAATTGAATATGCGAAAAGCTTCTGAGCGTTTATTTGTGTCTCAACCCGCAATCAGCCAAGCATTACAAAAGCTGCGTAATCATTTTGATGACGAGCTCTTTGTGAAAGTTCATCATGGCCTAAAAGCTACGCCATTTTCTGAAGAGTTAGCGGAAAGTATTCACCCGTATCTTGATGGATTATCATCGGTCTTAAATACCTCAAAAAACTTTCAGCCAAGCGAGTTACAACAGACATTAAAAATAGCACTGGCTCCTCAAGTATTGACCTGCCTATCTGGTGCTTTATTTCACGAAATAAGAGAAAACGCGCCTAATGTCGACTTACAATTATTTAATTGGTCAGCATCAACCTTCAGCGATCTAACCAAAGGAAAGCTAGATATAGCGATTAATTATGAGTATGACCACGTTCCAAAAGAGCTCATTTCAAGTAACTTAATGACTATTAAAGGCTGTGTGATTGTTAGAACCGATCACCCAATAAAAAAACAAATAGCAACCCCTTATGACTTTGAAGGATATGAACTTGCCTCTTTAATTATTCCAGGTTGGAACGATAATAAAAGTCTCGCAGGTAAAGTCTTAGAAAATTTAAATATCAAACATAAAATTGGTTTTCGCTCAGAGTTACCAATGGCATTAATTGATGTTGTTCAACATACTAATATGTATTTTCCTTCAACGTCGTTGTTTCCTACTCACCAGTACTTAGGCTTAAGGCGCATTGATCTTGCTCTTGGTGACGTGCCTCTGAATTATCCTATCTATAGCTATTACCATCAAAGGCACAAGAAAAACCCTCTGCACTCATGGCTAAATCAACTCATTACTGATTTATTATCTGATGCTCACCACTAAATGCTTATAAATAAAGGGCAAAACAAACCAAATAATAAGCAGTACTTATTATAGATATAATAACTGGTGATTAGAAAGTAATCACCATTCTCAATATTATTCATTCCATCAAACGGAAACAGATTTATCGGTAAGCAAGGACGCTCATTACTAAATCTAATTTATGATTAATATTGAGAGTTATAAAATGAAAAAAACTATTTTAGCACTATCCCTAACTGCCATCTTTTCTTCTTCTGTTATGGCAGAAACCATTCAGAACCCAGCGGAACTTCCAGGAATTGACAACTCTATTCCATCTGTACCAGAACGACCAAGTCCTGATTTTGGAAGCACTCCCGACTGGGGACTAGGTCCAACTCAACCACCGATGGTAACAGAACCTGAATGGCAAGTTCCTTCTAATCCAGTTGAGCGACCTCAACCTGACTCACCAGTGGAACGTCCGCAACCAACAGATCCTGATTTTGGTCAAGCGATTCCAACTCAACCACCAGTCGATAATACACCAAACCGTCCAACACCTGATTATGGAGATACTCCTCATTGGGGAATCGGACCAGATAAGCCAGTTGATCGTCCGGAGCCTGTAGACCCAGATTTTGGTCAATCCGTACCAGAGCAACCACCGGTTGATAATACTCCAGATAGACCAAATCCAGGAGTACCGACACAACCTCCAGTTGATAATTCACCAGAGCGACCACAACCACAAGAACCAACACAGCCACCAGTAGATGACAATTCACCTGAACGTCCAACTCCAGATTACGGCGATACACCTGATTGGGGAATTCCACACACAACTGACGGTGAACGCATTACCACACTAGAAAATGACTTTAAAACGATGGCAGAAGAAAACAACCGTCGCTTCAATGAGCAAGATGAAAAAATCGATGGTGTTCGTGCAGGCTTACATGCGGTCGCCAATGCGCGTCCATTTGTAACTAGTGGTGAGTTTGCAATCGGTGCTGGTGTCGGTTTCTCTGGCTCTAAAGAGGCATTAGCGCTAGGTGGTGCTTATGGTATCAATGAGCAATTAAGTGTTTCTGGTACTTTCCATTATGAATCATCAGGTAGCTACTCATCATCGGATGTTGCTGGCGGCGTTGGTGTTCAATACAGCTTTAAATAAATAACTCTCGCCCCACCAAGGATTGGTAGGGCACTTTATTCTATCTATAATTTGACCTTATTTTTAACTACACAATATTCTGTCTTTGACATGTTATCTTATGATAGCCCTTGCCTCTGTCTCTCATCCAGAGGCTTTTTTTCTTTACCCATATCGATTTCTTTGTTCAAATAATAAAAAATCAAAGGATTGATCGTATGGCTAAAGACTTATTCTCCAACTTAGATTTAAACCTCTTAAGAACTTTCATCGTTCTACATCAAGAAAGAAATATGCGTAAAGCCTCTGAACGCTTATTTGTATCTCAACCAGCAATCAGTAAAGCATTACAACGCCTACGAGATCATTTAAATGATGAATTATTCGTAAAAACCCATCATGGCCTTCGTGCTACTGAATATGCAAATCAATTGGCTGAAAGCATATCACCAATACTTGATGACCTTTCTTCTACGTTAAACGAAAGTAATGAGTTTAACCCTCAAGAACTTGAAGGAGTTATCAAACTAGCACTATCTCCTTTTCTTTTAAGCACAATAGCCAATAAATTATTTCAAGCGATCAGATCTGAAGCGCCTAATGTTCAAGTACAGCTATTAAACTGGTCTAAATCAACAATGACCGACATCATCAATGATGAAGTTCAATTAGGCCTTAATTATGAAATAGGCCATGCGCCAAAAGAGTTAATTCAAAAACCAATTGCTCAAGATCGCTTTACTGGCTATGTCCGAAAAGATCACCCCTATAAAGGCAGTAGTATTGAAGTAAAAGATGGCGTTCATTTTGAATTAGCAACCGTCATTGCTGTTGATTGGAATTCCCATCAATCTTTAGCTGAAAAAATACTAAAGATTAAAGGCTTAGAAGCAAATATTGGTTTTAGATCAGAATTACCATCAGCCGTTATTGATGTCGTTAATAACTCAGACATGATGTTTCCAGCTTCTAAATTCTTAGATATCGAGCATAATAATCAGCTACGAAGCCTTAAAATACTATTTGATAATCAATATATTAACCCAAAAGTTTGTGTTTATTATCACCACAAAAATAGAAATAACGCGACCATGTTATGGCTAAAAAAAATCCTTCAATCATTACTCATTGATAACCTGTAGTTATTACGACTATTCTTATCTCTCATTAATAACTCAGCGTTAAAGCCTCTATTCTTTTAAGGGATTAGAGGCTTTTTTGTGCATTTCATATACTTCTCTCATCGGCTAGGAACGCCACAAACAAGCACTGATGCTTTCCATAATTATGGCGATTACGCCAACCATTACATTAAGAGAGAACACCAATATGAAACTTAAATTAATTGCATCATTAGTTGCTGCATCATTCCTAGCAGGCTGTTCATCTTCTGGTTCTTCTGATTCAGGTTCTACAGCTCCTCAAGATGGTATAGCTTCAGTTCAATATTTTGAAGGTGAAAATGCTCAAGCAGCATTAGTAACGGGTGATGAAGGAACTTACCAAACAGCTATAATTAAAGGCAAAGAAACAGACACTCTTATTCGTATTAATGGTCAGATATTTACAACAGATGGCGATAGCGTAAAAGACGTAAATAGCGTCACTGTTGGTCATATTCAGAAGGAAGGCGATTCAATTATCTTTCATGGTAACCATGGCGCAGAAGTAAATTTAAATGTTGTAAATGGCAGATTAATTGTAACCGATGTTCAGCACCCAATAGATCCTAACTACGGAATTATACCTACACCAGATCACCCAATTGAAATAGATCCTGAAGCCGATAATGGCCGCAGTGTGGATAAAATTGCAGATAATGCTTGGGTTGTAACTACTCATGGAGAAATTGACGGCTACATAACTATTGAGAATGGTACAGTCTACCTTCGTGATAGCGATAGAAATGAAATCACAAATTGGAAACCAATTGACCCAGGTTTTGGCGCGCTCCCAACACCTGAAAATCCAATCGAACGTCCTTCCCCTCAGAACCCAATACAACTAGATCCTGAAGCTGATAATGGTCGCAGTGTGGATAAAATTGCAGGTAATGCATGGGCAATAACCACTCATGGTGAGGTTGATGGATATATTACCATTGAAAACGGTACAGTCTACCTTCGAGATAGTGACAGAAATGAAGTTAAAAACTGGAAACCAATTGACCCAAGCTTTGGAGTTATCCCTACTCCAGAAAGCCCAATTGAACGCCCTTCACCTCAAAATCCAATAGAGCTGGGTCCTGAAGCGGATAATGGACGAAGCGTTGATAAAATTGCAGACAATGCGTGGGTGATAACTACCCATGATGAGATTGATGGCTATATCACGATTGAAAATGGCACCGTTTACCTTCGTGATAGCGATAGAAATGAGATCACAAATTGGAAACCAATTGATCCTAATTTTGGAACCAAACCAACACCTGAAAAACCAATAGAAATTGATATTGAAGCTGATAACGGACGTAGTGTAGATAAAATTGCAGATAATGCGTGGGCAATAACAACTCACGGTGAAGTTGATGGTTACATCACTATTGAAAGTAGCACTATCTACCTGCGTGACAGTGATCGAAATGAGATTAAAAGCTGGAAACCGCAGTTACCAAAAGATTTAAACGACATTAAACAAAAAGCTAAATCTCTATCACAAGAACAGCGTCAACAAATTAAACAAGCAATCAAGGATAGAACTGCACGTTCGTAAATACATTAACGTTCAATAGATAAAGCAAGGAGTCGCTATTTTGGTGACTCCTTTTTTATTTTTACTACTGAGTACTTAATTATGCGCCTTTCGCTTTTATTGTTATCTCTAATTACTTCTTTATCTGTTTCTGCGAAATACCACGAGCCAGATTTAAGCGTTCAACTGTCTCAAAATAATGATAAATGGGTAGGAAGCGTTACTGCAAACCTTCAAGCTACAGAAGAAATTAGCTTCACAGCAGATATTGATTCAACTGGGTATTTAGAAATTGGTTCCGGCTATGGTGTCATGCTTGGCCAATTTTATACCGAAGCATTTGTAAGTTACGGACGAGCAGATTTTATTGATATTTATAATGTTGGATTGTTTACCGGAACAGCATTAACTCAAGACATTATGATTTTTGCTAACACCTCTCATGAGTGGCGCGAATCTATTTTTTCTGATTGGTTAGACACAGATAGAGAATGGAAAAATACACTTGGGGCTAGCTACACAATTAATCAATGGAGTAACTTTAGTTATTCGTTTACTCATGACCGAGAATTAACGGGATCAAAAAGCCATTACAACAGCCAAGATATCACTCTTACCTTAAAGCCAAAATGGGTAGAGCCTTATGTTAAATACACCTTTGGTGAATCTAGAGTGAGCCCAAGTGATAGAACAAGAACCGAAAACAGTTATGAAATCGGATTTAACTTGCGCTTTTAATCTTTGGAGGAATTATGACTTTTTTAATTATGCTTTCGCTTCCTCTAATCGTTTTGTTTATATCCATAAAATCAATGATACAAGATAAGTAATTACCCTTTGGTAACTCTCTCCCCTGCATAAGTAAGTTGGTGCAGGGGCTTTTTATTTTTTATGATTTACTCCCCCTCCTTCTTCATTAATAAGTTTTGGTTATGAGCAAGATAAACACTCGTGATTAGTGATGCATACAATTATTTCTTATTATAGCTCTATCAAAACAATTAAAGATAAAACAAAGCACGGATGCTTTTTAAAAAATTATGAGAGAGTATCCAAGATGAAAAAAACACACCGAGTCCTTGCTATCGCAACTTTATTCAGTGCAAATACATTTGCTAATAACATCCATATATCACCAGAAATTAAGATTGGTCCTTATGGTGGTTTTGGTATTCAAGCAGGTGTGACTGATGCACTTGGTTTCGATGCTGCCTATGTAAGTTATGGTCGCACGGTTTATAGCAGTTCAATGTATGACGAAGCCATAGATTCATATCGTTTTGGTGTTCAACAGATGTTTGGTTCAGCAAAAATACACGGTGTGCAATTTGAAGTCGGAGTTGCTAACTATGATGGTAAAAAAACCAAAAGTGGAGATACAACAAAAGAAAGTACATTAGGTTCAAGCCTTGGCGCGGCTTATGTTTTCCAAGCAACTGAGCAAGTAGGCTTAAGAGCTGGTATTGATCTTAACTATTTCCCAATGAGTGATACTTATATTCCTTATGATTTATCGACTAACTTTAATATTGGTATGACATTTACTTTTTAATACCAACCACATATTAATTAAACAGATACAAAAATGGCGCTGCTTTGTAATAAAGCAGCGCCATTTTTATTTAATTTTTTAAATCAACTTACATCGCAAAGTTTACGAATGGAAAGCAAGGTAGGAAACCGTTTTCCGCACAGTTGATAAGACCGATCTGAACACCTTTAATGTCAGATGTCATATTAAATAAACCAACTTGAACATGTGAATCATTTGAAAGGTTTGCAACACCAACATCAACCATTGTGTAACCTTCTGAGTAGTTTACTGCAGAAAGGTTAGCACCAGTCACATCGTTCGTAATGTTAACAAAACCTAGGTTAGCACCAACATCTTCGCCTTTATGCCAATTGAATAAGCCAAAAGATGCCCCAGTCATGTTGCCATTAACTTTGTTTGCACCAATAAACAGAGGGAAGTTTACACCAGTTAAATTATCACTTTCAGACATACCTAATGCGAAATCGACACCAGTTACATCACCCGTTTTGCCATGTAAAGCGGCAAGGCGAACACCTTTAACTTCACTTGCTGCAGGGGCATTAAAGCCATTTAATGATGAGAACATCACAGGCGTACTATCAGCCATTACTGCTGATGACATTAACGATAATGCAGCACACGTACCAACTAAAACTTTATTCATAATATTTCCCTTCATTATTTTAGGATTACTAAGATCTATTTATTCGATTTATATGTATCATGCATCGCATAAAGTTTATGCAATAGTTCATAATATACTCTGTTCGAATGATAAATAAAGGTTCTCATTCAAAATATCTATTGGATTATTATATTTAAGTCAATCACTTAATTTATAACATCATCAATATTTTGATTGCCGATATGACGAACATCTTTACCTTTTACAAAGTAAATAATGTATTCACAAATATTCTGACAACGATCGCCAACTCGTTCAATTGCTCTTGCAGCCCACATCACTTTCATGACACTTGGAATCGAACTTGGGTCTTCCATCATATATTTAATTAATTGACGTATTACGGCTTCATATTCTTCATCAATTTTATCATCAAACTTGTACGCTTCTGTTGCGGCTTTTACATCCATACGAGCATATGCATCAAGTACCGAGTGCATCATTTTGACTGATTGTCGACCAAGAGCTTCGAGTGATACTAATAATGAATGCTGTTTATTCGTAAAATTTTCTAATGAGACTTTGGCTATTTGAGAGGCCACATCGCCAATACGCTCAAGATCAGTGATGGTTTTAATAATTGCCATGACCAAACGCAAGTCACTCGCGGTAGGTTGGCGCTTAGCTATAATTCTAGTACAAGCTTCATCAATCGCCACTTCCATGGCATTCACTTTGTGATCTTCATGCATTACCCGCTTTGCCAGCTCGGCATCGTGATTATGCAACGCTTCAAGTGCGTAGATAAGCTGTTGCTCTACCATTCCCCCCATGGTTAATACATGGGTTCTAATGGCTTCAAGCTCGGTGTTAAATTGGCCTGAAATATGTCGACCAAGTTGCATGGAATGTCCTTATTAAGGTAAGTAAATCGAAACGTTTAGCCGTAACGACCTGTAATGTAATCTTCAGTTTGTTTGTGTTTTGGAGAGGTGAAAATTGTATTCGCATTACCATATTCAACCAATTTACCTTGGTTAATAAAAGCGGTGTGATCACTAACTCTAGCCGCTTGTTGCATGTTATGCGTTACAATAACTACCGTATATTTACTTTTCAATTCGTAAATAAGCTCTTCAATCGTCAAAGTTGAAATAGGATCCAATGCTGACGTTGGTTCATCTAATAACAAAACTTCAGGTTCAATAGCAATCGCTCTGGCAATAACTAAACGCTGTTGTTGACCACCGGATAATCCAAATGCATTCTCATGCAAACGATGTTTTACTTCGTCCCATAATGCAGCAGCTTTTAAGGCTTCTTCTACCGCTTCATCTAATACTCGCGCTTCTTTAATCCCTTGTAAACGTAAACCATAAACTACGTTCTCATAAATAGACTTAGGAAACGGATTTGGCCGTTGAAACACCATTCCAACACGACGACGTAACGATGGGATGTCAGTATTTGGTTGATAAATATCATCACCAAACAATTTAATTGAGCCACTAATCTTACAATTATCGACTAAATCATTCATTCGATTAATGCAGCGTAACAGAGTTGATTTACCACAACCTGATGGACCAATAAATGCCGTTACTTGGCCTTTTGGTATACGCATATCAATATTTGAAAGCGCCGATGCTTTGTCGTAAGACAAACTCAGATTATTGATCTCTATCGCTGTACTTTCATCAGCTAAATCATTGACATCCATTGATGATAAAAAAGACAGATCTGGTGATAATGAATACATATAACTACAACTCCAACGTTCTGTATTTTTCTCGTAAATTATTACGAATCGCGATAGCGGTTAAGTTCAAACCAATAATCACAGTCACTAATAAAAAGGCCGTGGCATACACAATTGGTCGAGCAGCTTCTACATTTGGGCTTTGAAAACCAACGTCATAAATATGATAGCCAAGGTGCATGAATTTTCGGTCTAAATGCAAATAAGGCGCAACGCTATCAATCGGCAATGATGGTGCAAGCTTTACCACCCCGACCAACATTAATGGGGCAACCTCTCCTGCTGCTCTTGCTACTGCTAGAATTAATCCCGTCATTATCGCAGGACTGGCCATCGGTAACACAATTTTCCATAAGGTTTCAAATTGAGTTGCCCCAAGCGCTAACGAACCATGACGAACTGAATTAGGGATACGACTTAAGCCCTCTTCTGTAGCAACAATAACAACGGGCAAGGTGAGAATCGCCAACGTAAGAGCTGACCATAATAGACCAGGAGTACCAAACGTTGGTGTAGGTAATTGGTTTGAATAAAATAATTGGTCAATCGTTCCACCAACAACATAAACAAAAAATCCCAACCCAAAAACACCATAAACAATAGAAGGAACACCGGCTAAATTGATAACGGCAATCCGAACTAATCGAGTTAATATATTTGGCTTTGCATACTCATGTAAATAAATAGCGGCGATCACCCCTAATGGCATCACGATAATTGACATCAATAGCACCAGCAAAATGGTACCAAAAATGGCAGGAAATACACCGCCTTCAGAATTCGCTTCACGTGGAGGCTCAGATAAAAAGTCATATAATGTATTTACCCAATGAGAAAGCTGTTCACTTAAGGTCATTGCGTTTGGGTACCAAATATTAACGACATTATCGCTGCTTAATAAATAAGATTTATTTTGGCTGTCTTTTAACACTAAATAACTTTGAGTTAGCTGATTTGAAATCGACGTTAGCTCTTCCGTTAACGTTTTCTCTTTTTGTGTAAATTCATTATTCGACAAATTTAACGCAGGAAGATCGTCCAATAATTTATATAACTTGTGTTGTTCTTGCTCTAATAAATCTATTTTTGCTTTTTCACTTTTCACCCAAGATTCGACTTGTTGGCGAGTCAGTTCTAAACCACTTGAGGCCTTAATTATTGTCCCAAAAAACTTACCGTGCTGAACTCTATCGACCACTACTAAGTCTTTTGGTTTGCTCACCGATGCTATTTGGTCTCTGTCTAAGCTAATAAAGTCAAAGCCATTGACGTCTCTGTTGCCGACTTTAATCACTAAACGTTCTTTTTTCTCCGTATTATTGCTGTGGATTTTTTGCACGTCATAAAGTTGCCCAATAACAACATTACCTTCTACCGTTTTCCATTCTTGCAAAGACGTAGGCCAAAAATAAGATAACCCTTTCCAACCGATAAGCAATAAGATCCCAAGCACGGTGATCATACTGATGCTTACTGAGCCAGCCGTTAACCATATCCAAGGTGATCCTGATTTAATCCAATGCTTTATTTTCATTTAAATCAGCCTACAAACTACGGTACTTTTCGCGTAACCCTTGGCGAACCCACTCCGCCAACGAGTTCACAAAGAAAGTGAAAACAAATAATAAAAAGGCCGCTAAAAAGAGCATTCTAAAGTGTGTACTTCCCATTTCAGATTCAGGCATTTCAATCGCAATATTCGCAGCCAATGTTCTCATGCCCTCTAGAATGTTTCCGTCCATGATTGGTGTGTTACCTGTCGCCATTAATACGATCATCGTTTCACCTACGGCACGCCCTAATCCCATCATCACGGCAGAAAATATACCCGGGCTTGCGGTTAATAACACCACTTTAGTTAACGTTTGCCATTGAGTAGCACCCAGTGCTAATGACCCTTCGGATAAATGCTTAGGAACAGAGAAGATCGCGTCTTCTGCAATGGTATAAATAGTAGGAATAATAGCCGCTCCCATGGCTAAACCAACGACCAATGCATTACGTTGATCGTAACCTAGCCCTTTATCACCAAGGTAATTTCTTAAATCCCCGGCAAAAAACCACCCTTCAATAACATAACCATAGTTAAATGTAAGATAACCGACACCAATCAGAGCAGGGATCAATAAAATGGCATGCTGACCACGAGGCAGCCTTCTCATTATATGAGCAGGTAAAATATGCCAGATAAAGGCAATAATCACCATGCTTAAGGGAAAAAGTATAAATAGGCTAAATACGGCGGTTAAGTTATTTTCGATGATAGGTGCTAGCCAAATTCCCGCGAGCAAACCAATAATAACCGTTGGTAAAGCCTCCATAATTTCAATGGTAGGTTTAACATAACGACGTACATTCGCTGACATAAAATACGCAGTATAAATTGCGCTACCAATTGCAATAGGACCCGCAAATATCAACGCATAAAATGCGGCTTTTAACGTACCAAAAGCCAGTGGCATTAAACTGAATTTAGATTCAAAATCATCATTAGCTGCGGTTGATTGCCAAGTATACGTTGGCTCAGGATATCCTTCGTACCACATTTTCCCAAACAATGATTGTACGCTCACTTCAGGATGAGGGTTGGTCACACTAAAGCATTCCCATCCCTTGTCCGTTAAAACAATTAATTTCTCGGCGTTCGGTGGTTGAGTAACAGCGAGTACTTTATTATTAAACAGATGTTGGCTGAATAATGTTTTTTCTGTCGTCGTATGAATAATGGATAACTGACCTTCAGTATCAATCACGCTCACCCCTTTTCGGTAAACTTCAGGGGCTAATTGAGCTATTGGGGCATCAAACGAGAACGAACGAATAGACGTTAATGAGCGTTTTTCATTATTAATCGTATCAAACCATTGAGACACGCTACCATCGGAAAACTGGATTAATACCGAGTTTGCCCCTGCTAACAATGTTAATTTTTGCGCGACGCCATTAAGAGTAATCCTCTCTCGCAATTCTGCGTTATGATTTTTTAATGTCCATACTTGGAGTTCATGCTCAAACAATAAATAAATGAAATCGTTATTTGGTGTAATGACCATAGAAAGCAATCCTTTGGTACTGCCCATCGCTTTAAATTCAATCGCTTGTGCTTTCCAAATAGTTTCCCCTGTCATTTTATTTACAGAACCATCTAGCTCCACACCCAAAAATCGTTCATCTTGAGTTTTGGCTAAAATAACACCTTCAATGGGGGTTAAACTTAACGCTAATTGTGTCAGTGGTTGTTTTTTATCATCCACTTGAATTGATGGAAAAGGCGTAAACTTCTCAACAAAGGGGATAAGTTGTCGCTTACCATTTTTATAGTTGGTCTGAAAACCTATCTGAGAAAATGTCACTTTCCCTTTATCGTCACCAAAAGCAAACCAATCTTGGCTTTCGATAGTGGCCGTAAATGTGGTTGGATGTTCAACAATTTGTTGTTCGCTAACAAATTCGTTATTGGTTAAATCAATAAATTGCACCTTACCACTGTCATCAATACGATAAACCATTTTACCTTGTTCATCAGAGCCAATCGCTAACGTCGCATTCGAGTATTGAGCAGCATATTGATGAGACGGTTCAACAGAGACCGGCGTAAAAATGGGGGCAATAACAGCAAGTAAATAAAAACAGATAAGCATAAGTGCCGCAATGATCCCTACGCCACTGGATTTCACCCAAACACGTATAATCAGATCAACAATACGACGTTGTTTATCTCTAGTGATCTGATTAGGTTTGGCGTATGCCATGATGGGTTAACCTCTATTTTCTTATTGATATTAACAAATATGGGTGACAACTGAATGACAATAAACGCTCATCATTCCTGATTCTTTAATTTACTTAATGTAAGTCCAACTTCGATAATTCTTGCAAAACAAACCGTTCAGAAAGCGCAATATATCCGTCTTGTTCTACTCTTAGTTGCCCTTCTTCTGAAAGCATATAACGAATAAATTCAGCATCAAGTTTCGGTAATTTAGCCGTAGGCGGCTTATTTATGTATAAATATAAAAATCGAGCTAACGGATATTGACCATTAATAATATTATCGGTCGTAGGATTAATATAATCGGTTCCATCTCGACTGATTGGTATCAATTTAACGCCAGACATTTTATATCCCACCCCAGAATAACCAATGCCATTCAGTGAGGCTGAAACCCCTTGAACCACAGACGCAGAACCGGGTTGTTCGTTAACATTAACCTTGAAATCGCCATCACATAAGGCGTTATTTTTAAAATAACCGTAAGTGCCTGATACTGAGTTTCGACCAAACAATTGAATTCTATGTTTTGCCCAACTTGTTGTTAATCCAAGATCTTGCCAACGATTAATCGGTTTTACGGCTCCGCAACGTAACGTAGCTGAAAAAATGGCGTCGAGTTGGGTAAAATTAAGTCCTTGAATTGGGTTATCTTGGTGAACAAAAATTCCGAGAGCATCAATAGCGACTCGGATTTCAGTGGGAGGATAACCAAATTGTCTTTCAAAAGCCGCTTTTTCACTTTGCCGCATTTTTCTGCTCATAGGACCAAATTGTGCGGTGCTTTCGATTAAGGCTGGCGGTGCAGTAGATGAGCCAGATGCTTGAATTTGAATATTAACGCGAGGGTAAATACGTTGAAAATCTTCTGCCCATAATGTCATCATGTTCGCTAAAGTATCAGATCCTATCGACGATAAATTCCCCGAGACACCTGATACTCTCTCGTAATGAGCCAATTTCCCATCATAAGCCATACCATTATTAATAACGCATAGCCAAAGCAGTGCCACAGGGGTGAATACCTGATACCACTTACGCTTCGTGCTATAAAATCCGTTCATTATTCTCTACTTTAGAATGAGTTTTTTCGGTAATACAAACGAGAAAGTGCTCCCTTTACCCAGCTTGCTTTGTATTTCTAATTGCGAATCATGATGGCTAAGCGCATGTTTTACAATAGCTAATCCTAAACCACTGCCACCAGTTTCTCTTGAGCGTGCTTTATCTACTCGATAAAAACGCTCTGTTAAACGATGAATATGTTGTGCTTCAATCCCTTGTCCGCTGTCTGTAACTTTAAGTTTCGCTCCCGCAGAAGAAAGACGCCAATCAATGACGATATTTGCACCATCGGTTGTATGCTTAACCGCGTTGTATACCAAATTAGAAATCGCGCTTCGTAATTGATCTTCATCGCCTTGAACTTTAAGCAAGCGATCAATATTAAACGTAATGTTATGGTTTCTATCACCACTTAACGCCTGTGCTTCTTTCTCTAAAATATCAAGCATTGCCGGTACATCAACTTCATCTTCTAGCATCGATGTTGCGGCGGCTTCAATTTTAGAAAGCGTTAATAATTGCTCAACCAACCCTTCCATCCGAGTTAATTGTTCAGTCATGACTCCATGCGCTCTATTCCACATAGGGCCAACAAGCATGTCTGGATCTTCTGACATTTCTAAATAACCACGAAGCACCGTCATTGGTGTACGTAGCTCATGCGATACATTGGCAAAGAAATTACGGCGCATGCCTTCGAGTTGCTTGATTTGAGTAACATCACGTACCACCATCAAGTACTCACCTTCGCTGTAAGGTGCGATACGTATTTCTAACGTTTTATCTGAATTAATTGGCGATGGCATATCCAATGGAATATCAAATTGCTGCGCTAATAAATACTGAACAAAATCAGGGGGTCTAATTAAATTCGTTATCGGATGACCTGAATCTTCAGGCCAACGAAAACCCAATAGCGATTGCGCTAAAGAATTACACCACACAATGTTACCTTCATGACGAAATACCACCACGGCATCAGGCAATGCTTCTGCCCCTTGTCGAAATCGTCGAATTAAAACAGATAACTCTTTACGGCGTTTTTTATGACGCTTTTGTAAACGATAAGTTTCATCAAAAATAGGCTCCCAACTGCCAGAAGCAGAGGGTGGGGTCGCTTTTCGTCCTTCATGTAACCAACGAGACATTTTAATTTGATTGTGCAAATGCCAAATCAATAAAATAAACGACGCGAGAAACAACAATGGCCATAAGGCATCAAATAAGTACCCTACAATAATCCAAGGGACATAGAAAAAAGCCAATTCTCCAACTAGCTTTTTCCATGACAGACGCTCAACCATTTAGCCTACCTTTACCTTAATTATTGACGGTTATGCGCATTGCACAGAAAAACGGTAGCCAGCACCACGAACCGTTTGAACCAAACGATCATGCCCTTCTGCTTCTAGCGCTTTACGAAGACGACGAATATGAACATCAACAGTGCGATCTTCAACATAAACGTTAGTGCCCCATACATTATTCAATAACTGTTCACGGCTATATACACGTTCTTGATGCGTCATAAAGAAATGCAGCATTTTAAATTCTGTTGGTCCCATGTCTAACGGCTTATCATTTGCCGTCACTCGATGAGAAACCGGATCAAGTTTTAATCCTTGAACATCAATTAATTCTTCAACAGAAGTCGGTGAAACACGACGAATTACCGCTTTTAAACGCGCCATTAATTCTTTTGGTGAGAATGGTTTTGTTATGTAGTCATCCGCCCCCACTTCAAGGCCACGCACTTTATCTTCTTCTTCACCCCGAGCGGTTAACATCACAACAGGGATCTTTTTCGTAAATTCATCACGCTTAAGATGTTTGATTAAATTAATGCCAGAGCCACCAGGTAACATCCAATCCAACAAAATTAAATCTGGGTAGGGTTCGCAGAGTAAAGCAAGCGCAGTATCATAATCTTCCGCTTCAATTGGTTCGTATCCTTTCTGCTCTAATACAAAGCACAGCATCTCACGAATTGGCGCTTCATCTTCTACGACAAGTATCCTTCTAGACATTATCTTTACCTAATTTAACCAACAAAATTTATAACGCTATTATTAAAGGTAATTATGACACTTTTGTGACTATTGAAAAGAAAAGTTCATAATTTCATCATTGAATTTCAACCTTGTGGCCATTTCCTTAAAATCCCGAAAACTCTACAAGCATAATGCGTCAAAATCTCCTATCATAAGCGGACTTAAAAAAGACAGGAATTCAGCAGCATGATGTGGTTTAAAAATTGTTTAATTTATCGTTTTACTAAAGAGATTGATATCAATCCTGAGCAACTTGAAAAACAACTGAACGATTTCCGTTTCACACCTTGTGGCAGCCAAGATATGCAAAAATTTGGCTGGGTAACTGCAATGGGACGTCATGGCGATATGCTGACTCACGTAGCAAGCAACAACATTCTTATCTGTGTTAAGAAAGAAGAAAAAATGCTTCCGGCTTCTGTAATCAAAGAATCAATGAACGCAAAAATTGATGCGATGGAACTTGAACAAGGTCGTCCTCTTAAGAAAAAAGAGAAAGACTCAATCAAAGATGACATCGTGATTGATTTACTGCCTCGTGCATTCAGCAAGCACCAACAAACGTATGCGTTAATTCTTCCTGAATCTGGTTTTATTATTGTTGATGCTGGCAGCTACAAAAAAGCAGAAGATTTATTAGCATTACTGCGTAAATCTATTGGCAGCTTACCTGTTGTTCCCCTAACGGCCACTCAACCGATTGAGAATGCATTAACCGAATGGGTTAAAACAGGCGTCACTCCTCAAGGTTTTGAGATGGGTGAAGAAGCAGAATTAAAAGCGATTTTAGAAGACGGCGGCGTGATCCGTTGTAAACAACAAGAATTAGTGTGTGATGAAATTCACGCTCATATTGATGCTAACAAAGTTGTGACTAAATTAGCGCTAACATGGCAAGACCGTTTAGAGTTTATCCTTGCGGATGATTTATCGCTAAAACGCCTTAAATTCAGCGATGATGTAAAAGATCAAAACGAAGATATTGGTTTTGAAGATAAAGCCGCTCGTTTTGATGCTGATTTCTCTCTAATGAGTTCAGAGCTTGACGCTCTACTGCCTGACCTTTTCAAAGCACTTGGTGGCATTGAAGAGAAAGAGTAACTTTAGAATAAAAAAGGGTGGTTTGACATCATAATCAAGCCACCTTTTTCTCCTCGATACTCATGCCTATCATCATTCATGAGAAAGGGCAGAATAAATCCAATCAGGAATAACCGCACAAGCAGCAATAGTAAATACAGCAAAAACTAATAAGCCATAATGACTTCGCAACGGTTTCGAAAATAACTGCTTTTGACCATCAATAAACACCTTCTGTTCAGCACTAATACTTCCCCAATAACGACTGACGAACACGCCTAAAACAAGAAAAACACACGTTCCAATCGGCGCATACCAAGGCCATGATATTTCCATCGACATTGTACCTAAAACAGAAAGAATACTCCCTAAGCTACCTACGATAACCCCCTTCTCGTTTGCCTTTTTAAAAAACAATCCAAGAACAAATGAACCGAGCCGGATACCAACAAAAATCGATGTGAAACCAGCAATGGCTTTTAACACCGATTCATTAGATACCGCAAATAATGCAGGGATAACAACAGAGATGGCCGCCAATAAGCTCATTCTTCGTGCAATTAATTCATAGTGAACCGACGATTCATTAGGTTTAAAAAAACGCTTATACAGATCAAACGTAGCGACCGTTGCCATCGAATTATAGGTCGAATCTAATGTCGACATCGCAGCCGCAGCCAACGCAGAAATAATAAGGCCGACAACAATAGGGTTTGTATGATTAAACACAAAATCCAAAATAACTTCATTGCTGTTTGTGAAATGTTGGTCTTGATAAAACACACTTAACAAAGCGCCAATAATGGCAAAGAATAAATACACAAAAAAAGCACCATACCCACAAAGTAACATGGATTTTTGAGCTGTCTTTTCACATTTTGTTGCCAACGTACGCTGAATAATCAGTTGATTCGTTCCATACACGCTTAAATGTAGAAAGCTCACGGCAATCACGCCTGCCCATAATGTTGTGTCTACCCCAAAATTAAACTCAAGATTAATAATATTAAGATGTTCGCGAGACACTACGCTCGGCGTATTAATTTCTATCAATAGAAATACAAAAATACAAAGACTGCCCACAAGTAAAACGGCAGACTGCAATACATCAGTCCAAATAACCGTAGAGATGCCACCGAAATACGTATACACCGCCGTAAATACACTCATCGCGATGATTGCTTCCGAAATATTAATCGGCAAAACTTGCACCAAAATCAACGCGACCGCATAAAGAACAATCCCTGATGAGATACATTGAACTAAAATGAACACCATTGAATTGATGGTTCGAGCATACACACCAAAACGAAGCTCTAAATATTCATAGATCGACGTTAATCCAAGTTTATAAAACACAGGAACAAAAAAAATCACCGTAAAAAAGATAACAATGGGATAGTTAAGATGAATACTCATCACTTCCATTCCAGAGCTATAAACCCACCCGGGCATGCCCACAAATGTCATTGTACTAATGTAAGTTGCCAGTATCGAAACACCCGCGGTAAACCAGCCAAACTGCTTCCCCCCAGTGGAGAAGTCCCCTGCTTTACTATGGCGTTTATTCACAAAATAACTGATGAACATGGTCGAAAACACATAGATCGCCACCACCACAAAACTTGAATACGTAACCATTTATAATTATTCCTGTCTTCCTGAGAAAATGATCAGCACCAATATTACTTAAAATTCATCCAGTTTAATCAAACTACAATAACAAACGTGATAAAAATCACTAACAAGTGCTGAAAAAGCACACAGCGACGATAAGACATAGCCATAATGAGATCATGATCTCTAAAAAAGGAAAAATGGGTACGCACCCATTTCAAACTCGACTTGGATCACGATCTTTGATCTCTAAAAAAACTATGATTCACCCTAAAAGTAAATCATCAAAACGCACCGTTCTATCAGTGCTGAAATAAAACTAACTAATGGATTAAATAAGGTTTGATAAAGATGACTACCAAAAAACACATGAGTGAAGTCCCAATAGCCCAAAGAATAGCAGCCTATTTAGCCATTCTTGTTGGCTATTTTTTCTACTGCTATAACTTTGTAATTATTGATTATGTTCGCCCTTATATCGTAGAGGCCTACGATGGTATTAGCCTTGCTGACACCGCACAATTCTATACTTGGCAATCAGTTGGGGCTCTTATTGGTGCGTTGAGTTGTGCTTGGGTTGCTTCCAACTTTGGTAAAAAATCGACATTAATCGTGATCACCGCTCTCAATGGTGGCGCAACAATTCTCAATATGATGTTTACCGATTACACCATGTGGGCACTAATGCGATTCATCATCGGTATTTCACTTGGTGGCTACTTCACTGTTGCGGTGAGTTTAATGATTGGCCTTTTCACACCAACGGTACGAGGAAAATTAACCGCATTCGCTTCTTCAATGTTCTCTGTCGCTCTAATGGTCATGGGCGCTTACGCGGCCTTCATTACCAGTATTGATGCTCCTTGGCAGAGCCTAATGTGGGTTGGTGGTATTCCTCCGTTAGTCGCTGCTACCATTATGATTTTTATTCTACCAAACGATAAAAAGATCATTGCTTATGGTGAAGAAAGCGAAAACGACGCAGCAAATAATGACACTCCAGTGAAAAAAGGGACCTGGGGCGAGATGCTAAGTAAGCCTTATCGCACAATAACCATTACTTGTTTATTACTGGCAGGCCTGAACTTTTATGGATATCAATTTTTTAGTGGCTTTGTAACAACTTACTTACGCGACGTTCGCCAATTTGACGGTGCAACCATTGGTATGATTTTCTCAATATCTGCATTTGGTTCATTATTTGGTGCTTGGATATGGGGAGCCGTCGCTGATAAATATGGCCGTAAAGTAAATGCTTTCGGCTTCATTCTTGCCGGAATTATGGTGTCAATTTTCTTTATTGCGCCAAGTGACGTCATGATTGGTAGTTTAAATATGCTCGCTCTATTAGGGCTTATATACAACTTTGGACTTTCTGCATCTGCCGTATGGGGAGGATATTTTTCTGAACTTTTTCCCGCTCATCTGCGCAGCTACGGTGCTGCACTCTTTCATGGAGGTCGTATTATCGGGATGTGGGCTCCAATGGTTCTTGTTTTCATTCAAGAGCGTTCAAGCCTTGAAACTGCAATGTGGGGGTCTCCAATCATCTGGATCCTAGCGGGTCTGCTGTGGTTATCACTACCTGAAACGTTGAAAGATGGCATTTTTGATAGAAATAAAAAGCGAAAAACAGCACAAGCCTAATTCAAAATAAGTTACTCACAATCAAAATAGGCGAGCTTCATTAAGCTCGCCAATATTAAGAGAGAAATAAAATGTCTAAATATCAAGAAGCAAAACGAATCGTTCGTGCATATTTTGATGCGATAGAAAACGCAACTCACGAAAATGTATCCGACATACTAAAAGAACACACTTCTGACGATTATTTATGGCGCAGTGTTTATCCATTTCGTGAACAAAAAGGGGCACAAGCTGCTGCAGATACTTTTTGGTCGCCGATACTAAAATCAATGACACGCATGCAACGTCGTCAAGATATCTTCATCGGTGGTAATAACGAAATTAATCCAGATGAAATTTGGGTAATGAGTATGGGCCACTTTATGGGTCTATTCGATGCTGAATTTTTAGGTATGCGCCCTACCGGAAAAATAATGAACGTTCGTTATGCTGAATTTAACTGCGTTCAAAATGGAAAAATAACGAAAACAGGTCTTTTCTTAGATCTTTTAGGCATGATGGACCAAGCTGGTTGCTATCCATTACCCCCTTCAACCGGTAAGCATTTTGTTTATCCTGGACCACGCAACCATGATGGTCTGTTGTTTAAAGATGCTGCACCAGAAGAAGGAATTGCAACGCTGGCATTGGTGAATAAAATGGTCGATGACCTTTCAGCCCTTAATGACAGTGGTGCAATGGGATGCCCTCCTGAAGTCTTAGCAAAAAGCTGGTCTAAAGATATGATTTGGTATGGTCCTTGTGGTATCGGTGCCTCTTACACCATCCCTCGCTACCAACAACAACATCAATTACCATTCCGTAATAACTTAAAAGATAAAAAATTCAATGGTCACGTCTGTCGCTTTGCTGAGGGGAATTTTTCGTGTTTCTTCGGATGGCCAAATCTATCAAATACGCCAACAGGTGGTTTCTTGGGTATGACTGGCGGTGAAGTGCGTGCTGATATGCAAGTCGTCGATGTGTATTACCGAGATAACGATAAACTGTCTGAAAACTGGGTATTAATCGATCTCCCTTATTGGCTAAAACAACAAGGCTTAGATGTTTTTGAACGAACTCAAACAATCATGAATCCTGAGCTGTAATATACCCAAAATAACGAATAATCTTTTAGATTATCGTAACCTTATCCGGTGTGTGCCTTGTCATAAATGAGGCACTTTCCCATCACCGTTTAGACGCTGAGTTTATGAATACCATTTTATTCTATGGTAGACTCTAAGCAACTTAATTGACTGATAATCAATAAAATATGACTCTTCCAAAATCAATGATAACGTCTAAAGATGTAGCAAAACTTGCCGGAGTTTCTCAATCTACGGTTTCTCGTGTTTTTATTCCTGGTAGCTCCGCATCAGAAAAAACAAAGCAAAAGGTATTTGAAGCAGCAAAAGCCCTAAACTACCGACCGAATGCATTTGCCCGCAGTTTAACGACCAATGAATCGAAACTTATTGGTTTAGTTTTTCCTGATGCCGACTATCCAATCCACATGAAAACACTGCAATTAATCTCTAATGAATTACAGAAAAAAGGATTTTCAGCCGTATTGATCCCATGGCAAATAGATGAAGATAAACAACATTCAATTCCTAATATCTTTCAGTACCGAGTTGATGGTGTCATTGCCGCTTCAGCAACGCTCAACAAATCGTTATACGAAGAATGTGAAGAATTCAATATTCCTATTATTCAATACGCCCGAGTAGTCGAAGGAACAAAAAGCAGTTATGTCATTAGTGATAACTACACCGCAGGTCAAATAGCCGCTCAACATTTCCATAAAAGTAATGTGAAATCGGCATTATATTTAACTGGTGAAGTACCTACATTTACTAACGATGAACGTAAATTTGGTTTTTGCACGACTTTCGAAGAATTAACTGGGAATAAAGCTCAAGTAGTCGAAGCAACTTATGATTATTCTGATTCAATCGATACTATTCGACAATTATTTTCCCAACCTCATCGACCTGAAGCTATCTTTTGCGCGACGGATAATTTAGCGATGGCAGTCATGGATGTGGCTCGTTTAGAGTGCGGCTTACGCATACCAAAAGATCTTCAAGTAATTGGATTCGATAATATTCCTCAAACCGAGTGGCTAAATTATCAACTCACGACCTTTAAACAAGATTTTCAACGTTTAGCACGTGAATCCGTTAAGATCATTGTAGATCAGATAGAAAACAAAAATACAAACCTAGTAAGATTAGTGATACCTGTCGCTTTTGTTGAACGAAAAACGACAATACAAAGTTAATTGAATCACATCAAAAAGAGATAAGGCCTTTATAAACACGAAAGATCATATCTCTAGCACTTCCCTTCCTTTCCATGTAAAATCCGGCCTCCTTCATATCCATGAGATATGACCTGACCTGAGATCAGAATACAACATTGGGAAGCAATCATGTTTAAACCAGAACTACTTTCGCCAGCTGGCAGCCTTAAAAATATGCGTTACGCGTTTGCTTACGGTGCTGATGCTGTCTATGCAGGCCAACCACGTTACAGCCTTCGTGTTCGTAACAACGAATTCAACCATGAAAACCTAGAGATCGGTATTAACGAAGCGCATGCGCAAGGTAAAAAACTGTATGTGGTATGTAATATCCAACCACATAACTCAAAGTTAAAAACCTTTATTCGTGATTTAACCCCTATCGTAGCAATGGGCCCTGATGCCTTAATCATGTCTGATCCTGGTTTAATCATGATGGTTCGTGAAGCTTTCCCTGAGGTTGTTATTCACCTATCAGTTCAAGCTAACGCAGTTAACTGGGCAACCGTGAAGTTCTGGTCAACTCAAGGTGTTGAGCGTGTGATCTTATCTCGTGAATTATCACTAGAAGAAATTGAAGAGATCCGTGAAAACTGTCCTGATACCGAATTAGAAATTTTTGTACACGGTGCATTATGCATGGCGTACTCTGGTCGATGCTTACTTTCTGGCTACATGAACAAGCGCGATCCAAACCAAGGCACATGTACAAATGCATGTCGTTGGGAATACAAAGCTGAAGAAGCAAAAGAAGACGAAAACGGTCAAATCGTTGAAGCTAATCCTACCGGTGTTGAGATTCAAGACGTGGAAGTTCAAGAAGAACGTCCTGACAATACATTAGGTTTAGGCAAACCAACTGACGAAGTGGTTCTTCTTTCTGAAGCACACCGCCCTGAAGAGAAAATGGCTGCATTTGAAGATGAGCATGGTACTTACATCATGAACTCTAAAGATCTTCGTGCTATCCAACACGTAGAGCGTCTAACCAAGATGGGCGTTCACTCGCTTAAAATCGAAGGTCGTACTAAGTCTTTCTATTACTGTGCGCGTACTGCTCAAGTATATCGCAAGGCGATTGATGATGCGGTTGCTGGTAAGCCATTTGATGAAAGCCTAATGGGGACACTAGAGAGCCTAGCTCACCGTGGTTACACAGAAGGTTTCTTACGTCGTCATACACATGATACATACCAAAACTACGATTACGGTTACTCTATCTCTGATTCTCAACAATTCGTTGGTGAATTTACGGGTAAACGTCGTGGTGATTTAGCGGAAGTTGATGTTAAAAACAAATTCCTAGTGGGCGACTCTGTTGAGATCATGACGCCACAAGGTAACTTAACCTTCACGCTAAAAGTGATGGAAAACCGTAAGAGTGAAGCCGTTGATTCAGCGAAAGGAAATGGCCACTTTGTGTTCATCCCTGTTCCTGCAAACGTAGATTTAGAATACGGTCTATTAATGCGTAACTTACACACGGGTGAAGACACTCGTAACCCACACGGTAAGTAAGTAATGGCGTTATTGATCAATAAAAAATGCATTAACTGTGATATGTGTGAGCCTGAGTGTCCAAACGAAGCGATCACCATGGGCGACAAGATCTACGAAATCAATCCCGATCTTTGTACTGAATGTAAGGGACACTACGAAGTCCCTACGTGTCAGTCAGTTTGCCCGATTAACAATTGCGTTATTTCTGATCCAAACAACATAGAAACGGATGATCAGCTATTAGAAAAATTTGTGAAACTTCAAGGTCTCGCCTAGTTTTTACTGCTCTTCTTGTTTCACTAAAAATGCCCAATGACCGTTAAATGTCATTGGGCATTTTTGTATCTTAACGGTGTGTTTCTTATTTCTTGATAAGTCCATACGGCTTACCAATAAATATGTTCGGTTCATTTTGAATAGTGGGAGCGGCATGTGGTGTCTGCCAATCGAGTAACATTATCGCCAATACATTCCGATGTTCACCATCCGTCAAATCTGTACCTTCAGTCGTTGATGGCACCATGTTTTTTTGGCGATTAATATCATCTTGAATGTGTTTTTGTGTTTTATAAACAACAGGATCATTCTCTAATCCGGCCAATAAAAACGTAATTCCAACCTCTGAAATAATATCTTCTTTCGAACGTTCTAAAATTATATCGATGTTATTTCTAAGATAATCGTATATCCATTGATGATCCGATTCTTTTAAAGGAAGTTGATAGTACTTTGAATCCGCCAACAGTATATGAGTTAAACCGTAAATTTTATTGCCAAATTGCTGTTGAGATAATCCGGCGTCTTTATCATCTGGATACGCTAATTTAAATGCCTCAATAAATTCATCAACCACATCTTGCTCGCCTAACTGGCGCAACCAATACACTTGATTAGCAAGTTGCGCTGCCCACGCCTTTATCATTGCTTCGTTCGTTGCGTACTTCTTAAAGTCATAATGACGAATGATTTCTCGCAGCTCTTTATCATTACGATGTTTTAAGCCATATTCATCCGCTCTTGCCATCGATCCTAAAAGATCAATACCAAGATATAGATACTCAGGCATCGTTTTCGTTGCTTGATAACGAAGGATACTGCGACTATCGCTCTCATCAATATAACTATTTAACCGCTTATTAGCGTAGGCTTCTATTTGTTTTTTTGTATGCACCTCAGTTGAAAACTGATTCAAACGACTGGCCACTCTCGCCATATCTGACCATATAGCGGATGAGTATTTCGGATCCATCGTTTGACGATACATACGCAATCCATAATGACCCGCTTTAAATGCTGGCAACGTATAGAGTTGGCTTTCATAAGTATGGCGAATAGAGGCGGCATCTTGCTCAAAACTGGGCGTTGTTCTCCCACCTTCCATAATTTCAGCTTGAGAAAGTGGCACAATAAAAAATGAAACCATGAATAGCAACGTTTTCAATCTACACGCAAACATATTATCTCCGCCAATTATTTTTCATGTCTTATAATTTCATAGGCATTATAAGTGCACCTATTTACATAATAATAACTTCAATTTAATGAACCGTCATGAGAAAGTCAGATGGACGTGATTTATTGACGAGAATAGAAGGCGGACAAGGTGTAAACTTCTCTGCCAGTTATTTTGCAACACCAATAATAATGCCTTTCTTACGAGGTGGTATATCTGAAGGTGATGTCGCCTTATATGATAAATCACTTACCGCAGGGGTTGGTTATTTTGGTTTACTGAATGACAAGAATACACTCGGTTTTGCGTTAAATTGGAGTGAGGTGAGCGAAGATTTGTCAGGTGAGTTTGGCGTTAAACAAACAGACCAAATTACATCAGAAATTTATTACAATATCGCAGTAAATGAATTTATTCAGATAACCCCTGATCTTCAATATATTAAAGATCCGGCATTTTCAAATGAAAGCAGTACATGGGTCATAGGCTTAAGAGCCAGAGTTATTATTTAATTTATACGTATAAAAAAGACAAAAAAAATAGCCATCACGCGTGATGGCTATTTTTATTTAACGATTCACTTATTTAGTTAAATCATCAAAGAAGTTCTTAACACCAGATAAGAAACCTTCTGATTTAGGATTGTGCTTCTTCGCATCTTTCCCATCAAATGATTCTTGGAATTCTTTAAGTAGCTCTCTTTGGCGTTTCGTTAATTTAACTGGAGTTTCAACAATTAACTTAACGATTAAGTCACCCGCACTATGAGTACGAACACCTTTAACCCCTTTACCGCGCATACGGAACATACGGCCCGTTTGTGTTTCTAGTGGTACTTTTAGGCTTACACGCCCATCAAGTGTAGGGACTTCAACTTCACCACCCAGTGCCGCCATTGTAAAGCTTACTGGCACCTCACAGTATAAGTTGTTACCATCACGATCAAAGATATTGTGCTCTTTTACATGAACTTGTACGTATAGATCGCCAGCTGGAGCGCCGTGCTCTCCGGCTTCGCCTTCACCAGATAAACGAATGCGATCGCCCGTATCTACACCAGAAGGAATCTTAACGTTAAGTGTTTTTGTCTTTTGTACTCGACCATCGCCATGACAAGAATTACATGGGTCTTTAATGATCTTACCTTTACCATGACAAGTAGGACATGCCTGCTGCACAGCAAAGAAGCCTTGACGCATTTGAACTTGGCCTTGACCATGACACGTGCTACAAGTTGTTGAAGAAGTACCTTTTTTAGCGCCCGTTCCATCACATGGTTCACAGGCCGCTAACGTTGGAATTTCAATGTCTTTCTCACAACCACGAACCGCTTCTTCTAGCGTAAGTTCCATGTTGTAACGTAAATCTGAACCACGTTGTGCACGTTGCTGACCGCCACGACGGCCACCACCAAAAATATCACCAAACACATCGCCAAAAATATCGCCAAAGTCACCTTGACCGCCGCCAAAGCCGCCGCCGCCACCCATACCACCTTGTTCAAAAGCCGCATGACCGTATTGATCATATGCCGCACGCTTTTGAGCATCAGTTAGGATTTCATACGCAACTTTTACTTCTTTAAACTTTTCTGGCGCAGTTTCATCACCCTGATTACGGTCTGGATGGAATTTCATTGCTAGACGTTTATAGGCTTTCTTTATATCACGCTCAGAAGCATCACGGCTCACACCTAATACTTCATAAAAATCACGTTTAGACATGCTTTGGTCACCAATTCTTTTGATACTGCCGGCAGTGACACCGTCAGTATGAGTTCAATCTAGATAATCAGGTTCAACGTTCGAGAATGATTATCTAGATTGACCTATTAATTACGAATTTGCGGGCGGTAGAGAAAACTCCAACGCCCGCAATATATTTTCTATCGAGAAACCGATAATTAATTCATTAAGTTATAAGTCGCTAGTTCAAGGAAAAAGCACGGAGTTTACGTTAGTAAATGAGTACTTTTAACGCCGAAATAGCGGCTTAAAACGACAGGAATTATTTATCCTTAACTTCTTCGAACTCAGCGTCTACAACATCATCTTCTTGCTTAGGTTGCTCACCTGCGTCAGCACCTTGTGCTTGCGCTTTCTGTTGAGCGATTTCCATTAGCTTTTGTGCTGCTTGCATTAGCTCTTGAGTTTTCGCATCGATTACTTCTTTATCATCGCCTGACTTAACGTCTTCTAGAGCTTTGATTGCTGCTTCGATTTTTTCTTTCTCGTCAGCTGGAAGTGCATCGCCTGCTTCTTCAATTTGTTTCTTAGTACCGTGAATCATTTGGTCAGCTTGGTTACGAGCAACAACTAATTCTTCGAACTTTTTGTCCGCGTCTTTATTCGCTTCTGCTTCTTGTACCATTGCTTCGATTTCTTCAGGAGTTAAACCACCTGATGCTTGGATAGTGATCTTCTGCTCTTTACCAGTAGATTTATCTTTCGCAGATACGTTTAGGATACCATCAGCATCTAGATCGAAAGTTACTTCGATTTGTGGCATGCCACGTGGTGCTGCTTGAATACCTTCTAGGTTAAATTGACCCAGAGATTTGTTGTATGTCGCTTGCTTACGCTCACCTTGAAGTACGTGGATAGTTACCGCACTTTGGTTATCTTCAGCTGTAGAGAACGTTTGATCCGCTTTTGTTGGGATCGTTGTATTCTTCTCGATTAGTTTAGTCATAACACCACCCATCGTTTCGATACCGAAAGACAGAGGAGTTACATCTAGAAGAAGTACATCTTTAACATCACCAGACAATACGCCACCTTGAACTGCAGCACCCATTGCTACTGCTTCATCAGGGTTAACGTCACGGCGAGCTTCTTTACCGAAGAACTCAGCAACTTTAGCTTGAACCATAGGCATACGCGTTTGGCCACCAACTAGGATAACGTCAGTGATTTCGTTTACAGATAAATCTGCATCCGCTAGAGCAACTTTAAGAGGCTCAAGAGTACGAACAACTAAGTCTTCAACTAAAGATTCTAGTTTTGCACGTGTTACTTTAACGTTCATGTGCTTAGGACCAGTTGCATCAGCAGTAACGTAAGGAAGGTTTACGTCAGTTTGTTGAGCTGAAGATAATTCAATCTTCGCTTTTTCTGCTGCTTCTTTAACACGTTGCATAGCAAGTGGATCAGTTTTAAGGTTAATACCTTGTTCTTTTTTGAACTCGTCAACTAAGAAATTGATCATACGGTTATCGAAATCTTCACCACCTAGGTGAGTATCGCCGTTTGTAGCAAGAACTTCGAAAGTTTGCTCGCCATCAACGTTGTCGATTTCAATAATTGAAATATCGAATGTACCACCACCAAGGTCGTATACTGCGATAGTGCGATCGCCGCCTTTCTTATCAAGACCGTAAGCTAGCGCTGCTGCTGTTGGTTCATTGATGATACGTTTAACATCAAGACCCGCAATACGACCCGCATCTTTCGTTGCTTGACGTTGAGCATCGTTAAAGTAAGCAGGTACAGTTACGACTGCGCCAGTCACTTCTTCGCCTAGGAAATCTTCAGCTGTTTTCTTCATTTTCTTAAGAATTTCAGCAGACACTTGAGGAGCAGCCATTTTTTGGCCTCGTGCTTCAACCCATGCATCGCCATTATCAGCTTTGATAATTTTGTATGGCATAATTTCGATATCACGTTGAACTTCTTCGTCTTCAAAACGACGACCGATCAGACGCTTAATCGCAAATAATGTATTTTGTGGGTTAGTAATTGCTTGACGCTTAGCTGGCTGACCTACAAGAGTTTCGCCATCAGTGTATGCAACTACCGATGCAGTTGTGCGTTCGCCTTCTGCATTCTCTAAAATACGTGGCGTATCGCCATCTAGAACAGCAACACAAGAGTTAGTAGTACCTAAGTCAATACCAATGATCTTACCCATCAGGTTATCTCCAATTTATCTATTTAAACTTACTCAAAACAACTTGAGTAAAGGTTGGGACTGAATCCCATAATTCATTCTATGACTAATAAATAAGGGCGTGAAATCACAATTCAAGGGAAAAAATAAAAAAAGTGTCATTTATTTTAAAAATAAACAAAAAAGCCTAGCAATTAGGCTAGGCTCTTATTCGAAATCAATATTCTTATTAGCTCTTCTTTAAAAAGAACGCTCTCTTACAAAAGAATCAAGACTCATTTTATTTTAATGATCATAAAAACTCACAGGAGGCGGATTCTCATACCATTCATCTTTTGTTAAATAGGTTTTCCCTCCGGCTTTCACATAAGGGCTATTATTATCAACAATTGACAAATTTTCTGGAGCCACGGTCCCCATATAATACCAAGTCGGCGTCGTTGTTAAATACTGAAAACGACTTCCTCCTGCACCTGGTAGATAATTAGCGTTTGATAAATCACCATGTGATACTGACGTATTTACCGTTGGATAATAATCAGCACCCGTGCTTATTAATATTTTTGCCTCTTCACTGTCTTTTTTGTTGTTTTCATTATCTGTAACCAACCAAGCTTGGATTCGAACAAAAGCAGCAACAACATTTTCACCATCGATAGAAACTTTACTTGTTCCCCCATGAAGTGGGTAATGCTTACGATGAATCTTGTATTCTTTGATACCAGAATCAGAACGACGATACGGAACATCTTCTATGTATTTAATTATATTATGAGAATAATAAGCCGCCCAAGAAATAGGCTGTTTATCCTCAGTGGCATTTACCCATTCCGCAGTAGATGGATTCATACTTCCATCTACCGAACGTAATAACCAAATGTCAGTATCACCGATCGCGATACGAACATTTGTCGCCTTATTCTCTTGCGCTTCAAATACCGTAAACCATTGAGTCATCCCACTCCAATAATCAGACGTCGTGATACTTTTATCTACGATTTCATTAGCCCAATAAGATGGCGCCGCATCCCCTCTAGGAACCCCTTGTACAATCGTAGCTCCATGAGCCCAAGCAGACGTTAAAGGAGCATCATATAACAACGCATCATTAGGCAGTGCCATTGAAGCGTACGTTTCAGAAGCGACAACATGTGCAGCCAGACTAAAAGGGGCATACAAGCATAAGGCGCTACAAAATAGCGACAGTGATTTTAATTTCATATTTACTTCCATTAACGAAACTCATTACATCCATGATGATTAAAATGTAGTAAAAAACAAAATAAATAACGACTCTCCATAAGGGCTACATCTCAAGTTTTGACGTTCGTTCCTTATTTATAAGACCCATTCCCAAAACAAAGACTTCACATCTTAAACCAGAGACAAAAAAAAGCGGTACCATCGCTGATACCGCTTAATTTAAATTAACTTAATAAATCAAAAAAAATTGATTATTGAGCAACCATAACCATTGCAGGACGAATAACTTGCTCATTTAATGAGTAGCCTTTCTGCATTACAACCATTACGGTGTTTGATTCATGATCTGGACTTGCTTGCATACCAATGGCTTGGTGATGCTCAGGATTAAAGGTTTCACCCACTGGGTTAATCACTGTTAGACCAAACTTTTCTATTGTTGAAATAAACGTTTGTAATGTAAGTTCAACACCTTCAAGCAACACTTTTGCCGCTTCGTTTTCTTTATCTCCGCTTTCTAGAGCACGCTCTAGATTGTCGATAACAGGCAATAGTTCACCAGCAAATTTCTTCAGTGCGTATTTACGCGCTTTATCAATATCACCTTCAGCACGACGACGAACATTTTGCTCTTCAGCTTTCGCTCGTAAAACCGCATCTTGTTGCTCTTTAAGTTGCGCTTGGCTTACAAGTAATGCCGCTTCTAATTCTGCAATTTTAGCGTCTTGGCTTTCTTCCATAGATTCGTTCCACTCAACATCGGCTTCAGTACCAATAGCTTCGATTTGATCTTCAACTACGATTTCTTCGTTTACTTTTTTTTCTTCGTTATTCATTTCTGCTTCTCCAGAAGACTGCTGATTAGCCATAAAGCGATCTTAATACAAACCAAGGCGACGCTCTACAAGCAAATTAAAACTTTGTCATTATTATGGGGACTAAATAAAGCGATTCAAGCATAATAGTATTAATTGTAACATTTGTTCCCCATTTAATGATGGATGATGGATATGAAAACAGCTTTTAACGTTATAGCAATCATTGGTAAACCTAGAGATCCTAATGCCATAAAAACGCATTTAGCCTTATACGATTGGCTTACTGAGCTAAATTATACGGTTTTATTGGATGAGCGTTTACGTGAAGCTCTCCCTACTATACCTGATGAATGCTTTAGCCATCTTCCTAAACTTGGTGAGTTAGCCGATCTTGCAATTGTTGTTGGTGGTGATGGGAACATGCTCGGCGCGGCACGTGTATTATCACGCTTTGATATTTCCGTTATTGGCGTAAATAGAGGGAATCTTGGGTTCTTAACTGATCTTGACCCTGATAATTTTAAAGAGCCATTAACTGAAGTATTAAATGGAGAATTCATAAAAGAAGAACGTTTCTTACTTGAATCTGAAGTTCACCGTCATGGACAATTAAAAAGTCACAATTCAGCGTTTAATGAAGTTGTCCTTCACCCTGGACAAGTGGCACATATGATTGAATTTGAAGTCTATATTGATGATAGCTTTGCGTTCTCTCAACGCTCTGATGGCTTGATTATTTCAACCCCAACAGGATCAACCGCTTATTCTTTGTCTGGTGGTGGTCCGATCCTTTCTCCTAATTTAAATGCCATTTCAATTGTTCCTATGTTTCCACATACGCTTTCAAGTCGACCTTTAGTCGTTGAGGGAGGCCGCCATATTAAATTATTAGTTTCCCCAGATAATCGCAGTTCACTTGAAGTCAGTTGTGATGGACAAGTCTCTTTACCAGTTAGCCCAGGTGACGAAGTTCATATTTTCCAAAGCCCAGGCAAGTTGCAACTTATCCACCCCAAAGATTATAGCTACTATCATGTACTTAGAAATAAGTTAGGCTGGTCTAGTAAGCTTTTTTAAAAACCATAATCTTAAATCATAAGCGATTCACAAAAAATTCAAATAAACTTTACTGTATAAAGAAACAGTATATACTGTTTCTTTATACAGTACTTTAGCGTTATTTAAATTTCGTAGAGAATGGCTTATGTTGGCACATATTAAAATTACTCATTTCGCAATCGTGAAATCGCTAGAATTAGATCTTACCAAAGGCATGACCACCATTACTGGTGAAACTGGTGCCGGTAAATCTATCGCGATTGATGCTCTTGGTTTATGTCTAGGTGATCGAGCTGAAGCGTCAATGGTTCGCCAAGGCGAAGAAAAAGCAGAGATCACAGTTCTCTTTACTTTAGAGAACAATATTAATGCTAAGCGATGGTTAGAAGATAACGAATTATACGATGGCAATGATTGTATTCTACGCCGTGTAATCACTAAAGAAGGGCGCTCTCGTGGCTTTATTAATGGCAGCCCTGTACCTGCAACACAGCTAAAAACACTAGGTCACTTATTAATTAATATTCATGGTCAACATGCTCATCATGAATTAATGAAACCTGAATATCAGCTCAATATGTTAGACCAATACGCTGGACATCTTTCTCTATTAAATAAAACACGCAGTCGTTATCAAGCATGGCGCCAATGTGATAATTCATTGAAACAATTAATCAAAAACAGTCTACAAAACGAAGCGCAAAAACAACTGATTGAATACCAAATAAAAGAATTGAATGAATTAGCATTAGGTGAAGAAGAATTCGCAACCCTTGAGGAAGATCATAAACGTCTTTCAAATTCGAGTGAATTAGTTGATTACTGCCAACAAGCCGTCTCTCTGTTGTATGAAAACGATGATGTGAATGCACTTCAACTTCTTCAACATGCAAATAATCATATTCAACAATTAAGTCAGCTTGACCCGCAATTGGCCCCATTAACTGAAATGTTAAATGACGCGATGATTCAAGTAGAAGAAGCAAACCATGAGCTTAAGCATTATTTAGATACTATCGATGTTGACCCTTCTCAAATCGCTTATGTCGAAGAGCGCTTCAGTAAAGTCATGTCAATGGCTAAAAAGCACCATGTCATCGCTGATGAATTATATGAACATCATCAACAACTCTTAGCTGAATATGAACGTTTAGATTGCTCCGATGAAAAACGAGAACTACGCGAACAAGAAGTAGAAGAATTAAAACAACACTTCTTAGAGTCTGCACATAAGCTCACTAAAAGTCGTCAACGTTACGCAAAAGAGCTAAACAATAAAATCACGGAAAGCATGCAGACATTAAGCATGGAAAAAGCCGTTTTTGATATTCAAATAGAAAGTGATGCCGCCACTAAAATTTCACCACTAGGCATTGATACTTTATGTTTCAAAGTATCAACTAACCCGGGGCAGCCTTTGCACCCTATCGCTAAAGTTGCTTCTGGTGGTGAGCTATCTCGAATTTCTCTGGCTATACAAGTTATTACGGCGCAAAAAATAGAAACACCAAGTTTGATTTTTGATGAAGTTGACGTCGGTATCAGTGGACCAACTGCAGCCGTTGTAGGAAAAATGCTTCGCACTTTAGGTGAATCAACCCAAGTACTGTGTGTTACCCACCTGCCTCAAGTTGCAGGCTGTGGGCATAACCAATTATTTGTTGAAAAACAAACAACGTCAGGAAAAACAGAAACACAAATGCGCCCACTTAACACACAAGAACGCGTAGAAGAATTAGCTCGTTTACTTGGCGGAACTAAAATTACAGCACATACCTTAGCTAATGCCAAAGAATTGTTAAACGCAGCTTAAATAGCCTTATCTACTTACATCGATGTAAGCAGATAAATACATAAGACTAAGATAAACGAAGCCAGTACAACCATTGTATTGGCTTTTTTATTTCACTTTATCGGCAATTTACGACGAAAAAAACACAATAGATGCAACTAGATTCAAAATTTAGGGTCAAAATACACCAGAACAGGCTTAACCTTTTTACTTATCAAGTCAGCTTGTTTATCATCTATTTAATTATTTAAAAGGCTAAAGCTGTACGAACTATGCAATTCAAAAAATGGATCATTGCTCTACCCCTTGCTGCTGGACTATTGGGTGGTTGCTCGCTAGTAGAACCATTGGTATATCGAATCGATATTAGCCAAGGTAACTACGTCGAACAGGAAGCCGTCGATAAACTGCGATTTGGCATGACAAAACAACAAGTACAGTTTGTTATGGGTTCTCCAATGCTTGTTGAATCAGGCTACCCAAATACTTGGTATTACATTTATCTATTTACTCATGGACACGAGAAATCAGTTCAAAAGGACATGATTGCTCAGTTTGATGATAATGGTAATCTAACCAGTATTGAGGGATATTTCCCTATGAGCGATAGCTTCTTCGAAAAAATGTAATTTTCCTTACAAAAGAAAAACTACGTTCAAACACAAAAAACCGGAAATCGTTAAACGACTTCCGGTTTTTTATTTTCCGATACTGCTCTATTTTTTAGCGGCTTCTTTTTTTGCTTGTGCCGCTCTTTTTCGTCGAATCTCTTTTGGATCAGCAAGTAATGGTCGATAAATTTCTATACGATCTTTATCTCTGATTGTCGCATCTAACTTTACGTTACGGCTAAATACACCGACTTTATTTACCACTAAATCAATATCAGGATAACGTTCTAATACACCAGATTGCTCAATGATCTCTTGAACGGTTTGATCTGCTTTTACGGCAAGTTTAAAAACCACTTGCTCTGTTGGCAAGGCATACACCACTTCAACATGTATCATCTCGTTAATTATTGACATAAATCTGCTTCGCTCGCTGGGTAAATGAATTCACCATATTATTAGTAAGCTCTTGAAAAACCTTACCAAATGCCATTGCTACTAACGCGTTGGTAAATTCAAAATCTAATTTTAGTTCTACTTTACACGCCGTTTCATCTAATTCAGTAAAATGCCATCCACCCGTTAATGATTTAAAAGGCCCATCAACCAAGTTCATTCCTATGATTTGAGCATCAACTAACGTATTTTCGGTAATAAACGTCTTCTTTATGCCTGCTTTTGCTACATCGACCGACGCTATCATAGAACATTCTGTTTGTTCTATGATCTTAGAACCAGAGCACCCGGGTAAGAACTGAGGATAAGACGCAACATCATTGACTAAATCATACATCTGCTTTGCACTGAAAGGTACTAATGCAGAACGGCTAACCTGAGGCATAAATTCTCCTTTACATAATAGAGGGTTGCATCATACCATCTTGATGTTAAGAGCCAAACTACTTCCCCTATTCTCAACTAATAACGTATAATGTGGGCATTATGGCAAAGAAGAAATCAAAAGATAAAGCGGGCAGTAATACCATTGCTATGAACAAGCAAGCTCGCCACGAATATTTCATTGAAGATGAAATCGAAGCTGGGGTCGAACTCCAAGGCTGGGAAGTTAAATCTCTTCGTTCTGGTAAAGTAAATATCGCGGAAAGCTACGTATATGTTCGCGATGGCGAAATTTTCATTAGTGGTATGAACATAACACCACTGCAAGCAGCATCGACTCATGTTGTTGCGAACCCTACTCGTGTTCGTAAACTTTTAATGAGCCGTAAAGAAATTGATAATCTAATCGGTCGTGTTAACCGTGAAGGTATGACACTTGTTGCTACTAGCATGTACTGGGTTCGCTCTTGGGCGAAAATAAAAGTTGGTGTAGCAAAAGGTAAGAAACTGCACGATAAACGTACAGATTCAAAAGAAAAAGACTGGAACAGAGATAAAGCTCGAATTATGAAGAGTAGTTTGCGTTAATTTCAACCAGTTAGACTGATACTAACTAGACAGACGCTGTTTTTCTGTTAGTATCATCAGGTACCAAATCTTTGGGGCTGATTCAGGATTCGACGGGAATTTTGAAACCCTAGGAGCATGTCGTGGGGCGGTTGGCCACGTAAAAAGCCGCAAAAAAATAGTCGCAAACGACGAAAACTACGCACTAGCAGCTTAATAACCTACTCGGTGCTCTCCTGCCCTAGCTTCCGTTTGTAAGACGGGGAATAACAGGGGATCAAACCCAAACGAACTAGAATGGATTCTCCCACCTGAGAGATGAAGTTTGAATTATAATTCAGGTTAGCCATAAGATAGCGTGTCGGTTCGCAGTTTTACGGTGAAATTAAAGATCGACTAAACATGTAGCGCCAACGGTGAACGGTTCTCGGACGGGGGTTCAAATCCCCCCAGCTCCACCAAACGTTTGGAAAAGCCCAACTTCGAAAGAGGTTGGGCTTTTTTGTATTTGTAAGTTATGTATCTATGCCTAACCACATAGAAAAACCATAATTATCAATATAAAACAATAAATTACAAAAACTCAAAAATAAGCTAAAGATTCAGCCAATCATAATATCATGCTATAAAAAAATCCCAATATCTTTGGATACTAGGATTCTTCGTGTATAGATTGCCATTTTATAAGGTAAATGGGAATAAATCAGAAATCATCACTCCCTCTGATTAGTACTCTATTTTATGTCTTAGCTATCGTTGCAACCTCAACAGGACACCCTGCTTTTCTGCATACCCCTTCATCACAAAAACGGCAAATACGTCTTGCTTCAACAACATTACCAGTCATCGCAGAAAGAATCGTTTCTAATATAGGAACAATCGTTTCTTTCTCTCGCTCACCAATGGAATCAATAACACCACTTGTTATTTTTTCACGAGCTAAAAGTATTTTATTTGCACGCTCTCGTCCTGCATCAGTAACGCATAAAACAACGGCTCTAGCGTCTATTTTACTGCGATGTCGATCAACAAGCCCATCATGTACAAGATTATTCACAAGCCGAACAGATCCTGAATGAGTCAACCCAAGCACTTTACTTAGCATCTCAATACCATCATTTGGATGGTTATTAATGGCAACTAAAGCCGTTTCGTGACTAAGGCTACGCCCATCAAGTTCTGCGACTTCCATTTCTATGTTAGAAGCTATCGTTGTGGCGAATGCACCAAGTAGATTCTTTAAATAATTATCATCAGTCATATCTGCATTATATGTGAGTCAGTCATAAAAAACTATAGACAAAAAATAAATACCCTGCAATACTCTCGAAATATACATGAGTCACGCATATAAATACATAAGTTAATGTTTGTACGTTAATGACACTCCAAGCGTCATCAACACTATTTTTTATTGATATAACGAGCTAATAATGAAAATTGATACTGAAGTCCTACATTATGAAAAAAAATTTAAAACAGTTTTAGGCAAAAAAATGGCCTATATAGAACACGGTGCTGGCGATCCAATCGTATTTTTACATGGTAATCCGACCTCTATATTTTTATGGCGAAATATTATTCCACACCTTGAAGGTCAAGGACGTTTAATTGCCATTGATATGATTGGTATGGGAGATTCAGACAAACTTGATAACACCAAAGATGGCAGTTATTCATTAAAAGAAAATACGCGATACACTTCAGCGTTATTGGAAGAATTGGGGGTTGATAAGAATGTCACATTGGTCTTACATGATTGGGGATCGGGTGTAGGTTTTAATTGGGCTAATCATAACCAAGAAAAAATAAAAGCAATTGCTTTTATGGAGGCCATTGTTACCACCTTTCCAACTTGGGAAGAGTTTAACCATGAGCTGCATGAACCAATCGGTATGCTACGATCTCCTGAAGGCGATAAAATGGTTCTTGAAGACAATTTTTTTATTGAAACATTACTTCAAAATGCCATTTTAAGAGAATTGACAAAAAAAGAGCATGCAGAATATCGTCGTCCATTTATAAATTCAGGCGAAGATCGCCGAGCAACGTTAGCTGGGCCTCGTCAACTTCCAATTGCTGAAACTCCAGCAGAAACAGTTACTTTAATTAACTCTTATGCCGAGTATTTAGCTCACTCGAATAATGTACCTAAACTATTTATTAATGCCGAACCGGGGGCATTTTTAGTTGGCTATGCTCGTGATTTTGTTCGTACCTGGCCTAATCTTGAAGAAATTACCGTTAAAGGGTCTCATTTTATTCAAGAAGATTCCCCACATGAAATTGGAGAAGCGTTATCTTCATGGGTAACAAAAAGGAATGTAAAATGAAAAAAATAATTTCCCTCGCTATATTGCTAACATTAAGCGGCACTGTTTATTCTCAAGATAATATCGTGTCAGAGACTCTTATAAATAAAGATAAAGAATTTACAACCGTAATGGATCCGATTCAATTTGCAAATGCTTATGGTGATGCAAATTCAGGGGATTATGGACGATTTGGTTTATTTCCTGCCAACTTTGAAACGCCTAGTCATGTTCATTCTCATGGGTATAATGCGATCGTCATTAAAGGAACAATGACAAATCCTTTTAACCATGATCAAAACCCGCCAATTTTATCTCCGGGATCGTTTTGGTCAGTAAAAGCGGGAGATATTCATACAACAGCGTGTATCTCAGATATCCCTTGTGAATTTTTTGTTTATTCAAATCAATCATTTGATTTTGATGTGAAAAAATAAAGTAACACTAATAAATGGATAGAGGCATTTACCTATCCATTTATTATTAACTATTTACGCAATTCAATTTGATTAGTTTGAGACCACACGCGTAGATCATCTAATATTTTTAATGCGGTTCGACCAAAATCAGTTAACTCATAACTGACCGCAATAGGGCGATCGCTGATCACTTTTCGAATAACCATCCCTTCTGTTTCTAGTTCTTTTAGTCGCTGATCAATCATCTTTTTACTTGCACCACCAAGCCTACGGGCTAAATCATTAAAACGTACTGGTTCATCTTTCAAATGATAAATGATGGATCCCTTCCATTTACCACCAATCAAACGCATGCCTTTTTCTATCGCGCATGGCTCATGTGACGGGTTTATCATTAGTTTGTCTTCTTTATCGTTCACTTTACTCTCATTTCCCACAATTAATCCGCCTACGTCATAACGAAAAATACACAAGTCATCTTCATCTAGTGGTTACTATTGTAAACCACTAAAATAAAAAAGCCCAACGTCAAAATGAAGTTGGGCTTTGTGTCCATCAATTGTCTTTAGGTTATTAACCGATATCTAATAATGCAGATGCGATAGCAAAATAAATGAGTACCCCTGAAATATCAGCGATAGAAGTGATCAATGGGGCACTGGCTGATGCAGGGTCTAATTTGAGCTTATGTAAACCAAAAGGCAAAACGGTTCCGATTAAGCTACCAATGAGAACAATGGCTATCATGCTTAAACCAACAACCATCGCAATATCATAACCACCACGATATAGCCCTAGCAGGTATACCGCCGCTGCCATACTTAAACCGAGACCTAACGCGACAAAAACTTCTCTTCCTAGCATTTTCGCCCAATCGTTCGGTTTTACATCACCGGTTGCTAACGCTCTGACCATTAACGTCGCAGATTGAGAACCTGCGTTTCCGCCGCTATCAATTAATAAAGGTAAGAAGAAAACAAGTGCTACATACGAGGTAATAATTTCTTCAAAATAAGCAATACCAGCCCCTGAGAATACGTTCCCAAATACGAGTAACACTAACCAAAATACGCGCTTTTTATAGAGCAAACCAATAGAAGCATTTTTGATGCTAATACCAGTGCTCTCAATATGAACGCCTTTATGTGCCGACTCTATTGTATCAATATGTTCGGTGTGATTTTTTTGTTGTACGAGTTCCATAATACGTCTCCAGATCTGAAAACGTACCCGCCTTCAGATCATCATGTACGAAAAGAGTTAAACCTCCAACTTGGGGGTTCCTGTTTATTTGATTTCATGATTTTTATCCTTGTATGAACAAGAGTGATCTGATGGACAGCAACGTAGCTGCATTTGAAAGACGGGCGGACTTTACCCAATAAGCCTAAGATATGCCATTACGGTGTGTAAGGGTCTATTGCAAACAATGTCTTTATTAATATAACCCTCAATTAAAAAATCATTTATTAAATAAAAAATCGATGAAATAACAAACAAATGATACCTGTTGGCTCATAAATGAGAACGCAATCGATATCCCTATTTGCTAAAAAAAGACAGTGCTTTACTCTATAAAGATAATTATTAAAAAAGAATGAGAACTCATGAAATTACTTTCACGTTTATTGTTGCTCGCCAGCATTACCACTCCAATAACCAGCATTGCCGCACTTGGTGAGCATCCCATCATTCTTATTCATGGTTTTCAAGCGGGCCAACTGCAAACAAAACCTCAGTACGATGCAGTCGTGACTGATGGTAAAAACTATTGGCAAAGTTATTGGTTAGATAAAGCGGACGAACGTATTGATTGGCCATCACAAGAACGCATTGTCGGTAAGATTTCAAGTGATTATATATGGCCAAAACTTAAAAAATTATCTGAAAATAATACCTGTGCAAATGGCTGTATTTTAGTGACCCACTCTACTGGTGACTTAGTTGCACGATACTTATTGGATAATCAAGAAAACTGGCTAACCAATGCAGGTTTAACGCCTTTGAATATCATTGCTACGTTTGATTTTGCAGGCGCCGGCGGAGGATCAGAGCTTGGCGATCTAGCGATTAACATTTCAGAAGGCAGTGGTGTATTAAATGCACCTTTAAAATACGCCATGTCATTATGGCTAGGTGAAACCCCAAATATAAATAATACTGGGATCCTGAATGATCTGAAGGTGGCGAATGCTCGTCAGCTCGCTCCTTTGCCTGATAATCGAATTCCACGTATTCGTTTCGTCGGTAAAGGAAGCGATTATTTTGGTTCAACCAGTCAATTTTTACCCGGTAAAGATGATGGGGTTGTTTCTAGTCATTCATCATGTGGAGCCAGTCAATCCGGCAAATTCTTCAGTTGTTCATCAAACATAGGATTTAATGGCCGAGTTACTCCTCAATCACAGGCAGTCACCCGTTTTATGCCATATCACTATCCGCTATTAATGGGAGACGATTACAGTCACAGTGATTTAATTGGCACTGAAATAGAAGGAAAAGTCGTTGCTGCTAACCAAAATAAAGAGCTGCTTGATGGCACTTTGATTGAAGTGAAAATAAAATTTGTGACCTACCCGTTAACAGGAACGACTTATCGTTATGTCGATAAATCCAACACAAAAACCATGTCAGAATTAGCCAGCGATTTACTATAATGAATAAAAACACCTTATTTATTTGCGGACTATTAATGGTTTCAGCCGTTACCTTTCATTGGATAATGCGAGACAATACCTCATCGAAGATTGTCTCCACTTTCCCCCTTAAAAAAAGTCATCCGTCGCCGAAACAAGATCCTATATCGCCACTAAAAACCGTTTTTAAGAAAAATATTGATTCACAAAAGAAACCAGAAAGTCAGCGACGACAAGATATTCCACAAGAGTTAAGTACACAATTTTCGTTATTATCTAAGGCGTATGCCAATGATATCGCCTACCCTTCTTATTCTATGCCTTTGCTTTCCGGTGATCTTAATTATCTAGAACCAAACCATTTCAGTGTCGTTAATATCCCAGTGTTGGATGGAACTCATACCGCGTCTCTTTCTCTAAAAAAATATCGTTTTGATTACCCTGAACCTATCGTTGTCACTCTTAATTCAGATCTTGCTGTTGACCACATTGAATATGAGCTATTAAATCCAGAAACACGAAAGTCATTAACGACTCAATACACTCAAGAATTAACCACCCGTTTTATAGCCAAAAAAGAGTGGCCTCAAGAGATCAGAATAAAAGCCACGATCACATTTTTAAATGGGAAAGACATCATTACTACTGATATTCAATTTTCAAATCCGGTGGCTTATGTCGAATCAATAAATGCACCTTATTCCGCTGGCAGTAACATGATTCTCCCATTAAATGTGAACACAAAACAACCGGGTAACTACCGTATTCGAGCCAATTTGTACCTCGCCAATGGCAAACCCATTGCATCACTAACGCATAAAACAAAACTCTCAACAGGTAACTCTATATTTGAATTAAAGGCTCATCACTCCGTATTAAAAGGGATACAAGGAGAGTTGGAGTTACGCAATATTACGGTAGAAAAAATGTCAGATTTCCCCGGAGAGAAGACACGGTATGGAGCAAGTAAAGAAGCGGTATTTCCAATTCCCTCTTTTGATCTATCCGGGTTAAGTGATGAACCTTACGAAATACCGGAGCAAGACAAAGAACGTCTTCAGTTTTTAAACGATATAGCTCAACAAAACGAATAAAAAGGAGACAGGGTGATCTCCTTTTATTTTCATATGAATAATTAATTCAACGTTTTACCATTGTAGTCACCGGTTAGAGTTCTCAAGTACGCGCTAATATCCGCAATTTCATTTTTTGTTAGCGTTACTCCAACTTGATATACTGCCATCGTGGCGACCGCATCATCCAACGTCTCTACACTGCCATCATGAAAGTAAGGGGCCGTTAACGCAATATTTCGCAAGGTTGGTACTTTAAAGCGATTCATGTCATCCGGTTTATTCGTCACATTAAAACGACCATTATCAACCTCTGATACATTGCCTCGATGAGAAAAATAATCGGCTTTTAATCCCATGACTTCAAAGGTTTGCCCTCCCATCGCTTGACCTGCATGACAGGTTGAACATTTGTTATCTTTAAATAATTCATACCCTTTTTTCTCTTGCTCATTCAACGCCAGCGTATTTCCTTTTAAAAACTGGTCAAAACGACTGTTTGGCGTCACTAAGGTTTTTTCAAACTCGGCAATGGCATCTGTAATGTTATTTCCCGTAATTCCATCAGGATAGATCTTAGCAAAAGCCGTTTTCATTCCTTCATCCAAATCTAGCTTTTGGGTAATTTGCTCCCAAGACGATGAGCCCATTTCAATAGGGTTCATCGGTGGGCCACCAGCTTGTGCTTGTAGATCACTCGCTCGACCATCCCAGAATTGATGAATGTTATAAGACGCATTAAATACCGTAGGCGCGTTTATCGGCCCTTTAGAACCATTAATCCCCGTAGAGGTCGTTAATCTATCAACGCCCCCTGTAGAAAGCGAATGACAGCTTGAACAGGCTACCGTGTTATCACCAGATAAACGCGTATCGTGATAAAGCACTTCACCTAAGGCCACTTTATTATCATCCACATTAATCGCATCATTAATGGGTTGTATCGATTCGTATTGGAATTTTTTGCTCGCTAATGATTGCTTATCATCTCGCTCTTGCTTTATCCATACTCGTAACGTTTGCTTCTCTTGAGCGGATAGATTTGAACGCCAATGCATGGACAAGTACGCTTTAGGTGGCATAGATTCATCGTCTAGCACTCCACTGATTTTGGCTAAAGCCACATCGGAGATTTCATTGTCACCTTCAAAACTGTTTAACACGTCATCAAATTGAAAATGACGTAACCCACTCTCAACGTCTTTTTGCATCAATTGTTTAGCGATAGGAAGATTGGCATAAAAAGGCATTTCGCTATTATCAGTATGGCAGTAACCACACCCATTCTCGGTGAGTACTTTAAAAGCAGCAGAAGAAACCGGATCCCGCTTGATGGTGGATTGTGTCAACTTACTTTGACTCAACACTTGATCAGATGAGTCCACTACATAAACCGTTCCTAAATAAGCAACGGCCCCTAGCCCTATAATCAATCCTAATTTTTTCATAACTCTTTCCTGCGACATGAATGTTCGCACACGATAGAGAGAAAAAATGACGCTTTCCAAGGAAGAAATGTCATGATAATCATCGTTTTAATCGATAACTGAACATGAAAAAATCAAATAACCTTACTTTTCATAATGATAAATAACACTCGGCATCAGTATGATAATAAAGTGTTAAACTAATAACGAACGATTTATTATCCAAGATCAATTTTATAAATCAAACTGATACCAATAACATCTATTCGGTGAGCGACTAATTACGCATAAAAATTACAGAATGGGTATGACTTTCTCTGTCATACAAAAAAGCCCAACATCACAATAATATTGGGCTTTGTATTACGGCACTGTCTTATTAATTAATCAATTAACACCAGAGAATCAAGAATCCCTTTTCCACTGTGGATCCCACCTTCATTTTCACTTGCTGGCTTACTGCGAATTAAATACCCAGCATACCCTTCAAATTCTGTTACGGGATTTCCATTGTAATAGGCCGTAAATAATCCAATTTCACTGACTAAATCATTCACGATTGTCTGTTCTCCATCACGAACCGCAATGGTTGGCGTTTCACGTTCGTGTGGATATAAACGTTGCATCAACGCCCATGCATCATATTCCTCTGGCTCTAATTGGCTTAATTTCTCACTGATATCCAGCCCAAAGACACAATGACCACCACCTTCACCTTGGTTTTTTAATACCCACTCTTCTTGTTTTGCTTCTGCGTTAAACCATGTGATGGTTTCGTTATTAACAGGCTTCATATCAGCTAAGACACTTTTTACCAATGTCGCCTCTTCGAGGGTTAATCCCCAACGCGCATATTCCGCTTCTGGCATCATAGTTAACAGCATTTGCATTGTTTTACTGGTCGCTAATTGCTGACTGATGGTTGCATTCACCGCGACATGATGCTGCTCAATAAGCAATCGGGTTTGGCTTAACGTATGGCAACATTCTGGCTCATTAAGTTCTGGTGAGAAATAGTCCTCATATTGATAACCCGCACGCAAATACACCACATCAATAGCCCCTACATTATCCAATAGCAGACGTTTATTTTCGCCACTAAATAGCTGGGTGCTGAGTTGTTCAAATGTACGTCTTACCGTCCGTATACCTTGTTTTTGCAACTCAACTTCAAGTAAATGCTGGTCGTATACGTTATCTTCGTTCTTTTGAACCACCATCAAAAACGTGGGTTTACTTTGATCATTAAAATCTGAATTCACCGCTCTTGCAGCAATAGCAATACCGTAGGCCAATTGCTCTAAACCATGATTCTCAGCAGGCGTGGCTGATGGGTCTTCAATCCATTGGTTATAGGTATCCGGCCATTGATTTTTCATAAACGAATGAAACTCAGTGGCACGTTGACCAAAAGGCCCCATGCCTGCTGCAATCCCATTAAATTCAATCACTTTTGCACCATGATTGCGATCATCCATGAAATCTGTACGCATTAATAACAAAGGCTGGCGGGCGGCGGTGTAGTTATTCACATCACTGTGTAGCGTACTGTGTAATGACATTAAGCGACCGAAAAAAGGATCCGCTTTGGCCATGTGACCCAATGACGCTTGCAGAAAATCATGATCTTCAGACACGTTATTAATAAGCTTCGTGATTAATGGTGTCACGGTTAATAAGTGCTGATAAACCTCACGCTCAATGGTCATTGGTGCAATGCTAAATGGACAGTGTCGTGCCGTATTATCTGCTTGTCGAAATGCCACACCGTGCATAATTGCCCATTCACAGGCATCTTCAATGACTTGCTGAGAAACAAACGATTTTTTTTCTGTATTCATTTTAATTACTCTTAAATTCAATAACTCAAGCAACGTTAGTGTTAGCTAAACCAAGCGTGCTGTTCTGATGTTCATTTTCTTCTTGTGCTTTTTGTGCCAGATACAAATCTCGATAATCCCCGGCTTGAACAATAAGCTCATCGTGCGTACCACTTTGAACCATTTTACCTTTATTCATCACTAAGATTTTATCGGCATTTTTTATGGTTGATAATCGGTGAGCAACCATAATTACGGTTCTGCCATCTTGAATATTTTCTAATGCTTCTTTTACTGCTTCTTCGGTTTCACTATCAATATTTGCCGTTGCTTCATCTAATAGAAAAACATTAGGTTGGTGTGAAATCGCTCGAGCTAATGCTAAAAGCTGTCTTTCACCAACAGAAAGAGATGATCCACCATGACCCGGTTGATGATCATAGCCATTAGTTAATCGATTAATAAATCGGTGGGCTTTTACCTGCTGCGCCGCTGAAATGACTTTTTCTTTATTTGGTGTCGAGTGTGATAAATCAATATTCTCAACGATAGAACCACTAAAGATAGTTGGGTCTTGAGAGACCAAGCCAAACATTTTTCGTAATTGCACTTCAGGTAATGATTCAATCGGCTGGCCTCCTATTAAAATAGAGCCTTGTTGGTGTTGATAGAATCGCATAAGCAAATTAATGACCGAGCTCTTACCGCTGCCGGTATGACCCACAATCGCAGTAAACTGTCCGCCTTTAGCGACAAAGTTAACGTCTGACAGTACCAAGTTACCTTCATCATAGCTTAACTCTACGTGACGAAACTCTATGTCATGTGGTGCTGACAACTCAACCCACTCTTGCGGATAACGGTTCTTGTCAGATTGCTCATCTAATAATTCAAATACACGTTTTGAGGCAACCGTTGCCACTTGTAATTTACGCAGCTCCATTGATAGCTGTCGAAACGGGTCAAAGAAACGTTCAATATAGTTCAAAAATGCGTATAACGTACCCACTTCAACCGCGGTATTTAATGATCCATAAGCAAACCACGCCACAATTCCTGCCGCCGTTAGGTTCGACACTAAACGGGTTAATGGGATCAACATGAAACTATCAATCGCTATTGATTTGGTTCTAAACTCAAACCAACGTTGGTTTTCTTGTTCAAACTTTTCTTTAAATGCTTTTTCTTGATTGAATGCTTGAATCAGCGCCATTCCTTGTAGCGATTCATTAATGCGTCCATTGATATTACTGATTTGCTCTCGAATACCATTAAATACTGGCATAGAGATCTTTCGATACAAATGCATTGTCGTCAGCAGCACAGGGATCAATACCAAGCTCAATAGCATCAAACGCCAATCCAATATTGCTATCGCTATAAATATCGCAATGATACGTAAGCTGCCTTGAATGATGGTTGGAATGGTCGACACAAACATATCACGCATCGATTCAGTATCATTCGTAATATAAGAAACCAACTTACCCGCAGACAATTTATCAAAGGTACTGATCGAGAAATTCAACACATGATTAAATAATTGCTTTCTCACATCATTAATCACCAATAAGGCACTATGACGAAATGACACCGCTTGCAAGTAAGTAAATAGCGCCGATATCACATAGAACATCATCACTAAGCTAATAAGAACAATCAGATGCTGCCACTCAAATTGTTGTGGCACGATAACGTCATCAATAATGGTTTTCGCTAACCATGGGATCGCCATTTCGGCACTGATCGCAACCGTTAGCATCATAAATGCCATTAAAAATCGCGCTTTATGGGGCAGAGAATAGGAAAATAATCGTTTAAATAAGGAAGTGTCACTTGATTGCGGTGCTTTATCTTCACTCATGACTCTCTCCTGTTTGTTTCTGCTCTTTGGTGTTATCACTTGGTATGTCTTTAATAACGGTACCTAACTGACTTTGTCTTTGATAAACCATTGAGTACCACCCCTGATTCGCAAGTAATTCATGATGTGATCCTTGCTCTTCTATTTGCCCTTCATTTAACACAAAGATTCGATCCGCTTCGATTAAATTAGGTAACCGTTGCGTCACTAATATCATGGTTTTATCGCCATAATTTTCCTTTAAGTTTTGGCGTACAATCACTTCGGTTTTAATGTCTAGCGCACTGAATGGATCATCTAACAACAGAATATCCGCATCAGATAGTAAGGCTCTGGCAAGCGTTAATCGTTGACGCTGCCCACCTGAAAGATTATTTCCGCCTTCACGAAGCTGAGTATTAAACCCATCAGGCATGTCATCGATTTCATTTTTAATTCCAGCCATATTAGCAACGTGTTTAATTTGTTCGTCTGTTGCATCCGGTTTAGCCAGTGCGATATTTTCAGATATCGTGCCTGAAAATAAGAACGGTTTTTGTGGAACCCACGCCATCTTATTGCGTAATGAATGAAACGTTAATGAGTCAATCGAGTGCCCATCAATACTAATACTTGATCCATTTGATAGCTGAAACTGTCTTAATACCAATTGCAATAAAGTACTTTTACCGCTGCCTGTTGGGCCTGTTATTCCAATAAAACCACCGTCAGATACCGTCATGTTAATTTTATCAAGTGCTCGTCGATTCGAATTTTGGTAAGAGAATGAGGCGATATTAATATTCAATGCCGCTTTCGCCTCCTTAGGTAATGTCACCGTCCCCTCAACCACTTCTTCTTTTTCTGAAAAAAGCACCTCTAAACGTTGCCATGAGGTACTTCCACGCTGGAAAACATTAAACTGCCAACCAAATTGTAGAAACGGCCCTAATAGTTGCCCAAGGTACAAGGTAAACGTAGTAAATAAACCCACCGAAATCTGCCCATGGCTGATTAGCCATCCGCCATAACCTAATGAAATAACAAACGATAAGCCGTAAATAAGTTGAATGGTTGGGGCAAAAGCCGCGTCCACTTTCGCAACGGCTAAGTTCGCTTCTAACGTATCGTCCAATGTTTTACCAAAGCGTTGTTCTTGACGCTGACCAATGCCGTGAGATCGAACAGCACGAATACCCGATACGGTTTCACGCGTCTCTTCATTTAAGTTAGAAAAACTGGCTTGTGCTCGACCAAACGTTTTATGCAAGTTACTGCCGTAACGCTGAGTAATAAGCACCAATAATGGAAATGGCAACAGCGCAACCGCCGTTAATTCACCACTGACAATAAATATCATGCCGAAGATAACCGTCAGACCAGCAATGAAAGAATCAACTAACGTCATGATCCCCATACCAGTGGCTTCTTCAACCGCATTCAAATCATTGGTGGCATGCGCCATTAAATCGCCCGTACTTCGACGAGAATAAAACGACGGCGATAACATTGAAAACTTTCGAAATAAATCTCGACGAAGTACTTTCGCAATCGCAATAGATGCGCCATACAATTGGCTTTGCCATACATAGCGCAACCCATACATCGCAATGGCTGACACAATAATCCCGCCAATATGAGTCAACAAATACGTCATCGTTAATTCATTTTTACTGATGCTATCGACGATACGTCCGATTAACCAAGATGGGATTAAATTGAGTAATGCCACCACCTGTAAAGCAATGATGGCAATGATGTATTGGCGTGAAAACATCTTGATGTAACCACGCAACTTCCACAAAATATTCATTAAACTACGCTACACCCTCTGCTATTTCACAATCACACTGCAAATAATTTTTTTTCTGAATAAACTCATCAAAACTCATGTCTTGTTTCGCTTCCATCTGTTGCTGTTTAAATAAAGACTCGGTGACCAGATGGGTTAGATTACCCATTTCGTCCTTATCAATCGTTGTGTCTTTATGCTGTTTAAAATACGTTTCAGATAATGTCTGTGTTGCTCGCTTATAAGATACGTTTTCATTTTTCATGAGCGCGAGCATTTGTGCCGATGGCGTTAATTTACTGTCCAAAAATTTCGCACGTTCACGATCTATACTTTGCTTGTGCCCTTCTGTAGCAAACACCTTATCAAACCAACATGCTATTGGTTCCATTGAAGATAATAATTCGACACCAAGATGTTTAAGCTCTATCTCCCCTTCAGTAGTGGGTAATAGTAACCCTTCTTTTCTCCCTTCGGTTGCAACTAATTCTTGGCGACGTGCAATTAATAATCGCTCCTCGTCTGTTAATTCTGGGCTTGGCGCTAATGCGTTATACGCAAGGAATGCATCGATAAAATGGCTTTGCTCTTCATTAATCCCTAGCGGTAAAAATGGGTTGTTATCTAAACTGCGTAACTCAATGTATTGAATACCGTGATGACACATGGCATATAAAGGACGCAATTGGTCATTAACGATTTTAGGTCTTACAGAACCATACAATTCATTTTCTAACTGTAATACCGACCCATTTAATTGTTGGTCTGCATTGAGGTGGGTATAGCGATCGCTTGGTGTGCTTAGTGCGTGACACAAATCCGCCAAGTATTCTTGTTTATTATTAAAGCTCACTGGGTAAAGAGATTGTTCATTACTGCTATAGCCCATGTTACTCAGGCGTAACGACGTCGCCCATGGTAGGTAATACGTATCTTCATCAAATACACCTAAAGGATGAACTTGATTCGTTACATAGCTTTTATCTACCGCAGGCGATGTGCCGAATAAATAAGGAATAATCCAACCATTACGTAAAACATTGCGGATCAAATGAAAATAACGATCCGAAATAAATTCGCTTAACGGTAACTCACTGCTCATGTGCGAATGTAATGTCGCCCAAAACGAATCAGGGAATGAAAAATTATAATGAATACCTGAGATTAACTGCATTCGTTTACCATAACGGTTTGCCAACCCTTTACGGTAACGCACTTTATGTTGTCCTGCGTTAGAGGTCCCGTATGTCGCAATCACAATATCATCATCACTTGGTAGCGCCGGCGGCATGCTTGCGCCCCACATGATTTCATTATCAGGTAAATGCGCTGCGACGAAGTGATGCAAAGAAGCCAATGAATCAAACATTGCTTTTCTTTTCGTCATTGCCGGTGTCACTAACTCTAATTGCGCTTCTGCAAAATCAGTCGTGATATAAGGATGCGTTAATGCCGATCCCAGCACCTTTGGATGAGGTAAGCTTGAAATGCAGCTTTTTGGAGTGGTGCGGATCAGCTCTCTTTCAATTCCACGGCGGATGTCATGGAGTGTATTCATGGCATTTTCGTTATTTAAAAAAGAAAGCGTATTAGGTTCTAGGTATTTCACATCAGTATTTTTCATTTATGATCTTCATAAAAATAGTTTTAACGGTTCAAAGACGTAAAAACTGGAAAAAAGACGCAAAATTTTTTCAAATAATAGGAATAAAAAAGAGAGGAGAAAATAAACGGAAAATAGAGTGGTTATTTCCCATTTATTTAAAAAAAAGAACCGCATTATTTTGATTGCGGAGAACAACTTTTTCCTTTTTTAGGAGAATAACCAGTGACCGTTCCCCCATCATTAATTTCAAAATCACAACACGTCATTAAGTTCTCTCGAAATTTAACACGACCACGTTGGATACGGCTTTTTGCTCCAGATAAAGAAAGCCCTAACTGATCAGCGATTTCTTGTTGAGGAACTCCCTCCAATTCAGCCAAACGCAAAGGCGTACTGTATTTTTCAGGAAGCTCATCAATTAAAGGGCGTATACATTCAGCCATCTCTTTTCGAGCCTCTTCTATCGTATCTTCGTCTTCTGAGACCAAATCATCCGGCAACTCATCAAAAGGTTGTTTATTACGATGAAAATCCATGATCGTGTTATACGCAATTTTATATAGCCATCCTTTCAAACTATCTTGCGATTTTAACTGGTGTAAATTGCTGCTGGCTTTTATATAAACATCTTGAAGAATGTCATCTACCGCACTTGCATCATCCACTCGTTTGTAAACGTAATTACGCAATTGTGCTTTGTGATTTTGCCATTCTGACAACATAAAAACAGACCTCAAATAAAAAATAGTTGGGGGGATTTGAGTAAGACGGTGAAATAGGTAAAAAGACGCAATAAATTCACATTATTTTTTATCTTTGTTTTTTAACCCATTTTTTTGCATCTTTTTTTTCTTCACGGCGTCTCTCTGATATTAGCCATGCAAAGAAAGTATTTATTGTTCACGCTTTCTCTACGATAGGCCCGTCGGTTACTGATGATTCGCAGTTACTTTGTTTATCGTAACCCAAATCTATTTATTAAACATCAGGATGTCTCATATGAGCCTTACATTGATTGGATTATTCATTGCCTTTTTAGGATTTTATTTCTTACTATCCCAATTAAAAAAAAACAAAAAGAGTTTCAATTATCGAGTATTAACGGCCTTAATCGGTGGCTTAGTCTTTGGTAGCCTGATTCAGCTTACATTAGGCAATCACAGTGTGGTTGCTGGAGAGTTTTCTAAACTCATTTCTATTTTTGGCAGTGGTTACATTAAATTGCTGCAAATGATCGTGATCCCACTGGTCTTTGTTGCTATGACCGCTTCAATTATGAATGTTGAAGGAAACGGATCATTATCAAAAATTGCGCCTAAAATCATTGGTGTTCTCATTGTTACCGTGGCTATTTCAGCCATCGTGGGTATCGCTAGCATCTATGTCTTCAATATTGATGCAAACAGTTTGGTTAGTGTCGTGGGATCTAATTCCGCGATAGAAGCTCGAAATAATAACTTGGTTTCGACTCAAGAGCTGATGACCAATAATGGATTATCTGAACTGTTCCTATCTATTATTCCTAGTAACATTTTTGAAATGCTCACTGGTGCAGAAAAAACGTCAACGTTGTCTACCGTGCTATTTGGTATGTTCCTAGGCTTTAGCGTACTTCAAGTTAAAAAGCGTAAACCAGAAAAAGTGCAAGGCTTCATCGATTTCATTAACTCAGCAAAAGAAGTCGTATTATCGATGGTTCGAGAGATCCTAAAGCTCACCCCTTATGGTGTGTTCGCATTAATGACCACCTTTATGATGACGAATGATCTGTTTGCCTTAGCTGAAATGGGTCGTTTCTTACTGGCAAGTTATAGCGCTATTATTGTTATGTTTGGTATTCACCTCGTGTTGGTTTCTTTATTTGGTTTATCCCCAAAAACCTTCGCGAAGAAAACGTGGCCAGTTCTCGTCTTTGGTTTTGGATCTCGCTCAAGCATGGCGGCGATCCCACTCAATGTAGAAACACAAACACAGCGCCTTGGTGTCGATGAAGAAACAGCAAATATGTCGGCCACTTTTGGTACCAGTATTGGACAAAATGGGTGTGCGGGTATTTACCCTGCCATGCTCGCAATTATGGCGGCTCAAGTCATGGGGATCCCTGTTGACTTCAACTTCATTCTTCAACTTGTTGCCGTGATTGCAATTGCGTCTTTTGGTATTGCGGGTGTAGGCGGCGGCGCTACTTTCGCAGCAGTTGCAGTACTGACCATTATGGGATTAGATATTACGATTGTTGCTATTCTTGTCTCAATTGAAGCACTTATAGATATGGCAAGAACCGCACTTAATATCTCGGGTTCCATGTTGTCAGGTGTCATTACAGCAAAACGTAATGGGTCATTAAACACTACGCAATATAATGCTCAAAGCACAACACCAATACAGAAAGAGAGCGAAGTTTCAGCCTAATCACGTCCACCGCTTCCTCTTTTTTCACCAACTCAACGCTTAACCAATAAGGGCATTTAATTTAATGCCTTTACATTCTAATCAGGTAAAAAATCATGAATATTATTGTTTTAGGTGGCAGTGCTGCCGGCATGAGCTTTGCGGCTAAATACAAAAGAAATCAACCCAACGACAACGTCATTGTGGTTGAAAAACGTGACTATATCTCTTTCGGTGCCTGTGGTTTACCTTATTTTGTCGCGAATAAATTCAGTGATACTGAACGAATGATCTCGCGAACACCTGAACAAGCCATAGAATCTGGCTTAGACATTCGTTTAAATACTGACGTTATTGCCCTTAACCAAACCGATAAAATGGTGACTGTGCGACACGAAAATAAAGAGCAATCACTGCATTATGATCAACTCATTATCGCCACTGGCGCTCGACCAATTATTCCAGATTTAGGTCAATACAATATTAAACAGGTTTATACCTTAACGAGCATGGAAGATGGCATCGCTGTAAAAAAAGCAATGCAAGATTTAAGCAAACCGAAGATAGCAATTATCGGTGCTGGGTTTATTGGCTTAGAGATGTTTGATGCGGCACATGACTTAGGAAAAAACGTCACCTTAATTGAACGTGAAAAGCATATATTGAGTCGTCAATTCAGCCCAGAAATGATACATGACGTAGAAGAAGCAATTCGACAAACAGGTACGAGCTTACAACTTAATACTCAAGTGAATTACATTAGCGATAATCATAATAGTTATACCATTGCTACTAATAACGGTGATATAACCGCGGATATCATTATATTAGCGCTTGGATTCAAACCAAATACCGAATTTATTGAATTACCAAAGCTTGGGAACGGTGCCTTATTGGTCGATAAATTTGGTGCGACACAAGATCCAAATATTTACGCCGTCGGTGATTGTGCTAGCGTGCATCACCTCTCCTTAGATAAGCCGCTTTATCTTCCTTTAGCCACAACAGCAAATAAACAAGCCCGCATGATGGCAGATAGATTATCTGGTAAAGAAACCTATTTAACTGGCTTTTTAGGATCATCATCATTAAAGGTACTTGATTACGAATTAGCGAGTACGGGAGTATCTGAATGGCTAGCTAAGCAACATCATTTATCAGTGAATACGTCCGTTATTAATGATAAAAACCAAACTGATTATTATCCGGGTCAAGAAGACATAAAGATTAAATTGGTTTATCACCCAGAATCAAACGTGTTGTTAGGTGGTGAGATTATCGGTAAAAAAGGCGCAGTTGGTCGACTAAATGCATTAGCGGTGGCCATCACTGCAAAAATGACGACACAACAACTCGGCTATTTAGACTTTAGTTATGCGCCTCCTTTTGCAAGAACGTGGGACGCATTAAATGTAGCTGGTAACGTAGCTAAATAGGGATACTAACATCCCTTTATATATCCCCATCAGGTCAAACTGGTGGGGGTTTTTATTTTATTACTACATAAAAAAACACCGAACATTATTGGCTCAGTGTTTTTATTATAGATACTAAATCAATGCTTTTTCTATGAATTTAACTTATCGATTTCATTTTTCAATAAGATAAAAGAGGCTTGAATTTGAGCGAGTGGAGACGCGATATTCATTCGATAAAAATTTGAATCTTGCTCACCAAACCATGATCCCGGAGTTAATCCCATCTTCGTTTTATTTACGATAAGCGTTTTTAATGCTTCTTCTTCCAAGTTTAGTCCTGAGAAATCAAACCATATTTGGTTTGTCCCTTCTGGTTTGTAAGCCAGTACTTGAGGTAGATTCTCTTCAAGGTAATTAACAATCCAATTCACGGTATTTTCGGTATAAGCTAAAAAGCCATCGAACCACGCTTGTCCTTTTTCATAAGCCGCTATGGTGGCAAACGTAGTAAACGCATTACCATGATCTAAAGATAATGAATTGACGGTGGCTTTTATCTGCTCGAACATCTCTTGATTGTCAGTATAAATATACCCGTTTGAGATACTATTTAAGCCAAAGTTTTTCGCTGGAGAGCCGATAATCGAGACACTTTTTTCATAACCAAACTCAACAATACTGGTAAATTTATGCCCCGAAAATACGATATCCGCATGAATTTCATCACTGATTATCACGACATCATATTTTTTAGCGATATCGACTAATTGTTGTAATTCACTCTTTTCCCATACTCTCCCTACTGGGTTGTGAGGGTTACAAAGCAGAACCATTTTTACATCACCGCTTTGTAATTTTTCTTCAAAATCATCAAAGTCCATACGATAGTGACCATCTTCGATTTTCATCGTATTGCTGATCGCTTTTCTACCAGACGACTCAATTAAACGCTTAAATTGATGATAAACAGGGGTTTGAATTAATACTCCATCACCTACTTCTGACCATTCACGGATCAATAATGCAATGGCATTCAACACTCCAGGAACTTGAACAAAGGTCTTAGGGTTCAATTCGATATTGTGCTGACGCTTATTCCAATCTGAGATCGCCTTAAACACGGCAGATGAGTTAAATTCATACGCATACACTTCGCGATCAACAAGACGTTGTAATTCTAACGTGATGGGATTAGCAATAGGAAAGTCCATATCCGCTACCCAATATGGCGTCACTTCTTCTGTTTTATAAATATGGTTCAGCATATCAGAATCGTATTTTATGAATTTATTCTGAGCGTCACTATTTTTAGGCGTATCTGTAAACATGCGGTGTTATCCTCAATTAAAATTTATCTTTACGATAACTTAGACGCTTAATCATAAAAAAAGACGCACTATTTTTTATCCCTTATTTAAAGCGTAATATTTACGTAAAAAGAGTAAAAAATAATGCATCTTTTTCTTACTAACTGCGTCTATTCATTAATGACAGCATTGTATTAATGCGAAATTAAGAGAGAAAAAACATGTCACAAACAATAATAAAAGGCATTAAAGAGTTAAATGAAGAAGCACGTTCAACAGTAGAAGAAATGTCGATTGCAGAGGCTAAGGCATTATATCAAGACGATAACTATATCTTTGTCGATGTCCGAGAAGCCGCGGAACGAGAAGAGCATGGCGTGATCCCGGGGGCGTTTACTTGCCCAAGAGGAATGTTAGAATTTTTAATTGACCCGAAATGCCCTGCTCATAATAAGATTTTCAATCAAGATAAAACCTATGTTTTCTATTGTGCTCATGGTTTACGCTCACTTTATGCGGCAAAACTGGCCTCTGAAATGGGGTTATCACCAGTAAAAAATCTAACTGAGGGTTTCTTTGGTTGGTTAAAAGAAGAATAACGATTATCTAAATACAAAAATAATCATTCACCTAATAAAACAAAACCCAACATCACAAAGAGGTTGGGTTTTTTAATGTCTAGTTTCAATCTATCCGTGGCATTTTTTGTTGCTCGAGTTACGGTTAAAAAAGGCGCTAATGCATGCTTACAAGATAAACGAGGTAATACGGCAATCATGAGAGCCGTATTGAAAATAATGCAGGTTTAACACTACAAGAATTTACACACCTCGATGGTCAATCTGATCTATTCAATAATTAAAAAGAAATCAACACAATAAAAAAGCCCTTTAATCACTGACGATAGGGATTAAAGGGCTTTGCATTTTCTATTCATTGCGAAGATGACGGATTACGCTACTTTCGTCGCTTTTACCGTAATATTGGGCGCATTAAATTGTTCTTGTGACGCGATAAGCTGTAACTCATACGCTCCACGATTGAAGGTTTCTTTCATCACAGAATCAACCGCAGCATTGGTACGCTCAAATGCTTCAATTGGCGCATAGCCTGCCATCAAATTGGCCAGCATCACACCACTGATTAAATCCCCTGCCCCTACTGGCTGACGCTTTGCATCAAAGTCATATAAAGGACGAGAAACGTGGTAACTGCCGTCTTTGGTGGTTAATAGCATTTCAAAACGATCTTTTTGAATTCCCGCACGACTCAAGTGTTTTACCACTACCATCTTAACGCCTTTTTCAAGCAGTTGATTATTCGCTTCAATCACTTGATCTAAGGTATTAATAGTCATGCCAGATAAACTTTCTAACTCAAGTAAATTTGGTGCAATAATATCGGCTGAAGCTAATGCCGATTCTTTAAAAAACACTTCGACTTCTGGTGCAACAATACAACCTTTCTCAGGGTGCCCCATTACTGGATCACAAAAGTAAATTGCGTTTGGATTGTCTTGTTTAATTTTCTGAACCGCAGTAATGATCTCTTCACCTTGCGCTGCTGATCCTAAGTAACCACTTAATACCGCATCACAGACTTTTGTTGCTTCAATTGCTGATAGACCATCAACTAATTCTGAAATATGGCCCGCAGGCATAGCGATGCCTTTCCAGCCTTGTAAATATTGTGTGTGATTTGAAAACTGTACCGTGTTAATTGGCCACACTTCCATTCCCATTCTTCGCATTGGAAAAACCGCTGCACTGTTGCCTGCACAACCAAATACCACATGAGACTGAATGGAAAGAATACGTTTCATAACATCACCATAATTTAAAATAGAGTAAGGGCTTCCGTGCCCTAAAATAAACGATAATCCTTTAAAACCCTAGGGCTTAATCTTCTTTTAATACTTTCACTGTGTAACTGCCATCTTTTTGAGCATATACACCGTGAATATCCGTTTCAAAGCCTGGGTAATGAGCGCCGATTGCACATAGCATCTCTAAGAAATCAAGTACTGGACGAGATTCTGTTGTTACCATTTCACCAGGAAGTACTAGTGGAACACCTGGAGGATAAGGAAGGATCATATTGGCACTTACGCGACCAACTATTTCTTCCAGTTTCACTTCTTCCACATTGCCGCGTAGCTCTTCTTGCCATGCTGCGTGTGGCGTTACTTTTAGTTCAGGTAATACATCAAACGCTTTGAACATCAATTCTGGTAAACGGTATTTACGAGTAAGGTCGTGAATGCCTTGTGCCAGTTCTTGAATGCGCATGCCTTCGTAGAAGCTTGGATCTTCGTTGTACAGTGAAGGTAAGAAGTTTTTCACTGTTAAGTTTAGATCATAGCCACGTTTAAAGTCAGTTAACGCACGCAGTAATTGCATTGCTTTTGATTTATCAATACCGATAGAGAACAAGAATAATAGGTTATATGGACCTGTTTTCTCTACTACAATACCGTGTTCATCTAAGTATTTAGCAACGATAGAGGCAGGGATACCTGTTTCACTCATTTCGCTATTTTCGTTCATTCCTGGAGTTAATAGCGTTACTTTGATTGGATCAAGGTACATGTGGTCATCATCGATGTCTTTAAAACCATGCCATGTATCTTTAGGATCCAGTTTCCAACATTCTGTTGTATCAATGTTTTCTGGTTGCCATACATCAAAGAACCAGCTGTCACTTTCACTTTCTAGACGTTTGATCTCTTTACGGAAACGAATAGCACGATCAATAGAGTCTTGGATCAGTTTCTTACCTGTATTACCGCGCATCATCGCCGCAGCAATTTCTGTTGATGCAACAATACCATATTGAGGTGATGTTGATGTGTGCATCATGAAGGCTTCGTTGAAAGATTCTTTATCAAACTCACCTTTCACATGGATCATTGATGCTTGAGAGAACGCAGCCAATAATTTATGAGTTGATTGTGTTTCATAGAACACTTTACCCGGCATCGCTTCACCACTCATACCACATTTACCTTCGTAAATAGAGTTGAAGTTAGTGTAAGGAACCCAAGCACTGTCGAAGTGGATGAATTTAGTGTCTAGCGTTTCTTTGATGTATTGAGTGTTATACAACAAGCCATCGTAAGTAGAGTTAGTAATAACCGCATAACCAGGCATAGTTGCGTTTGGTGTTGCTGCTACTTTTGCTTCAATCACTTCACGAGTGAATTCACTTTGAGGAATGCCACCTAAAATACCGTAAGCGTTACGCGTTGGACGGAAGTAGATAGGTGTTACATCACTCATCATCATCATATGAGTCAAAGATTTGTGACAGTTACGGTCAACAAGTACTGTGCTTCCTGCTGGTGCAGAGAACATACCTACAATTTTGTTTGAAGTAGACGTACCGTTCGTTACGATGTAAGAGCTGTCTGCATTAAACGTGCGAGCAATATACTCTTCTGCTTCTTTATGAGGACCAGAGTGATCAAGCAATGAACCTAGTTCAGGCATTGAAATTGATACATCCGCTTTAAATGCGTTTGGACCGTAGAAATCATAAAAGATGCTGCCTGCTGGACTTTTTTGGAAAGCAGTACCGCCCATGTGACCCGGAGTACAGAACGTATATTTACCTTCTTCTACGTATTTGAATAGTGCCTTAGTAAAAGGAGGCATGATTTGATCTATGTATTCTTCAGTCGCTTGATTAATTTTCAGAGCGATATCATCGGCCATGCCTAACGCATATTCGAAGAAATGAAGGTTTAGACGTAAATCCGTTAATGAAATATCTAACGTTGAATGTTGGTTTGCAAAGGCATACAAAGGCAATTTTTCATTCAAGACATTAATTTCAGTACATAGGTCTAATGAGTATTTATCCCAGTCAAATAACACACCACAAATGCGTGGGTTCATTTCAACCATTTTATACAAATCTTGTGCGTCTACTGGGTAAACAACTTTGTAGCCTGCTTTTTCTAAAGAAGCATGAAGTTCGCGAACTGGCTCTTCTTTAAAGAAAACACCTGAGTGGTTTAGGATAGCAAAAATATTCATTTTATATCTCCAAGACGAAACAAGGCGCTCCCCATCTTTTTGATGGTGAGGTAGTGGAGCGCCATAGGGGTAAATTAAGTAAGTTGGTAGCGTTAAATCGTTACGCTATCGAGTGACATTAATGGGTTGCAATCGCGGCTTCTGTTTCAGCTGCTGCATTTTGCTCTGCTTGTTTCAAGCCCATTTTTTTTGCGTAGAACATAAGGATAACCAGTGACACGATAAAGGTTGCAGTCAGTGTTGCACCTTCTGCACCAGCAAGCGCAATCATACAGAACACACAAGCCACGCCAGAGAACATCATCGTAAAGCCACTACGAGTAGTCATACCTTCAAAGCGAATTAAGTTAATGCTTGAGTAGAAGTAAGGAAGCATTGTTAGTAGTACGGCATCTGTTGTTAGCTGATTAAATAAGTCAGCAGTATGAGCAGATTGAGAACTGAACGCAGTAAGTACAATCATTAGCGCTGTCATTTTTAACGATGCTAAGATAAGCCCTTTTTTCGCTACGCCATTTTTATCAGTTTCGCCATAGATTTTAGGGAAGTTGCCATCGTTAGCAGCACGTTTACCGGCCTCACCAACCAACATCATCCAAGAACCAAGAGAAGTGAAACACGCAAGTGCAGTAAATGCAGAAACGAATGGAGCAGACCAGCTACCGAAGATTTCTGTTGTTGCCAGTGCGAAAGGTGCACTTGATGCAGCTACTTCAGACGCCGGGAACATACCACCAATAACTTGAGTCGATAGGATATAAATAATACCCGCAATCGCTGTACCCAACATGGTTGCTAGAGGTACCGTGCGTTTTGGATTTTTTACCATACCAGATGATACAGCGGCTGATTCAACACCAACAAATGACCATAAACAAATCAATACCGCACTGATAACAGCATGACTGTTTGTGCCTGATGATACGTTCCAGTTTTGGTTGTAAATGGCCATATCAAAATGCCCCCAACCAGCAACAGCGGTACCAACAACTGGAATAAGGATAAGCCCTAGACCTAGAGTACAAAGACGACTAACCCAGCTACCACCGAGTAAGTTTACAAAGGTAAATATCCATACAGACGCAACCGTTGCTATTGCAGCAGGGATTGGATGACTTAAAGCAGGGAAGAAAACAGATAAATAAGACACACCAGTAATGGCGATGGCTAAGTTACCAATCCAGTTTGCGTGGTAGTAAAGAACCCCAGTTTGGAAACCAAACACAGGAGCAACTTCACCAGCGTAAGCGATTGGACCACCTTCTTGTGGGTTCTTTGTTGCTAAGCGAGCAAAAACAAATGCCAAACTCAACGCACCAACTAAACAAATGATCCAACTAAAAATTGAAATTGAGCCAACAGCTGCTAATGAAGAAGGTAATAGTGCAATACCGCTCCCCATCATGTTGCCGGCAACAACGCCAGTACAGGCAATTAAGCCAATTTTTTTGGTATTCGATTCCATCATATCTCCAGGGATTATCGAATGGGCCTTTTTTCGTGCCCGTTATACTTAAATGTTCATTAAAAAGAGGAGACGTTATTTAAACCAAATTATAAAAACTCATTTGGGTATAAGAACAACATCTCGCTGTAATGTTGAGATGAAGATTACGCCCAAAGACAATAAAAAAAATCAGGATAAAATTATCAATAAAATAATGATGAAAACATAAGGAAGTTTATCTTTTTACATAAACACAAAAACCATTATAAGCATTTGTAATCAACAACTTAATTAAGTGTTTTTTATATTTAATTTGAGTTTTATAAAAAATATAAATTCATCAAGAATGATAATGTTCGGATATAAGGAAGATACGAAAGGAGTAAGAAGAGAGACAGCGGATTAAACAGTACCCATATAAAAAGAAGGTGTTAATTAACGACGAAATACAAACGTTTTTTTGTAAATCTTTAACCTCAATAGTAAAAAAAGATGGGTGTATTGTTTCATTATTATTGACTAAACAAAGCTCCCTACACTATATTAATCGCCGCGAATCCTTAGCAAACGATATTTTATACAATTCTATAACAAAGTTACTTATATTTCTTAAAGAGTGGCTTTTGCTCCCCTTTAATTCAGGAAAGATAAATTAACGATTAATAATAAGGAAATTTCATGACAAGCACAGATTCAACGCTAATTGAGTCAATGAACGAGGCATTAATGTCTGTCATTGGCACTATCAACGGCATTCTTTGGGGACAAGTTCTCGTCTATCTTCTGGTTGGTGTTGGTGTTTACTTCACACTACGTCTTGGTTTCATTCAAATACGTCAACTTGGTCATTCAATTCAAATTCTACGTAACGACAAAGAAGTCGAAAACGGCATCAGCTCTTATCAAGTATTTTGTACCTCTATGGCAGCTCGCGTGGGAACGGGTAACATGGCAGGTGTGGCAGTGGCATTAACCGTTGGTGGCCCTGGTGCTATCTTCTGGATGTGGCTTATCGCCTTATTTGGAATGGCAACCGCATTCATCGAATCAACTCTAGCTCAAGTCTACAAAGTAAAAGATGTTGATGGTCAATACCGTGGCGGCCCAGCATACTACATGGAAAAAGGCCTAGGCCAACGCTGGATGGGTACACTTTTCTCTATCTTTTTAATCATCGCTTTTGGTTTAGTCTTCAATGCTGTTCAAGCAAACACCATTACCGATGCACTTAGTCATTCATTTGGTTTTGATAAAACGATCATGGGTGTGGTTATCGTAGCGGTATCTGCGTTCTTCATCATGGGCGGCTTACGTCGTGTTGCAACGGCATCATCAAAAATCGTACCCGTAATGGCGGTTGGTTACCTTGCGATTGCTTTAATCGTTGTGGTAATGAACATCACTGAAGTTCCAGCAGTATTAACGCTTATCGTTAAAAGTGCATTCGGTTGGCAAGAAGCCGCAGCAGGTGGTGTTGCTTATACTATCGCGCAAGCTATGCAATCTGGTATCGCTCGTGGTTTATTCTCGAACGAAGCGGGTATGGGTTCAGCAGCGAACATCGCAGCAAGTGCAACGCCAAACCCTAACCACCCTGCATCACAAGGTTTTGTGCAAATGCTAGGTGTATTTGTTGATACGATTGTTATCTGTACCGCTTCTGCGGCGATGATTATGCTTTCTGGCGTAATGGATCAACCAAATGCAGCAACAGGTATCAGCCTTCTACAACAAGCGCTAACCAATGAGCTAGGTAGCTGGACAAGTTACTTCATGGCTCTTGCTATCTTATTGTTCTGCTTTACGTCTATCATTGCGAACTACAGCTACGCTGAAACCAACGTAATGTTCTTAAATGGTAACTCTAAGAAAGGCCTATTTGGTTTCCGCCTATGTGTATTAGCAATGGTGATGTTTGGCTCAGTGGCTTCTTTACCTGTGGTATGGAACTTAGCTGACGCATCAATGGGCATGATGGCATTAATCAATATTGTCGCGCTCATCTTTTTGTCTAAATTGGCAATTAACGTTATCAAAGATTACGAAACGCAATTAAAAGCAGGTAAAATACCTGAATTTGATCGCACTAAGTTTCCTCAACTGGATAACGTCGACACAGCATGGCATCCAGAGAAAAAGAAGGTGTAAATACTTTATTCTCTCGTAAATAAAAAAGCCCGTAGTACTGAGTACTACGGGCTTTTTGTTATCCATTATTTGTCATTTACATTAAACGAACTTCACTCGGCTTTACGGCTCTATACATAAAATAAGCCACGGTTTCTAGATCACTGTAAAACGCTAAGTTCTCACTTAACATGTACGTTTCTAGAGACGTATCCATAAAGAACGCTCGACTATAAGCGTCCCCCGCTTTATCTAAATTCCCATTCAGCTCTGCAAGCTTTCCTTCAAGAATATATGAGAAAGCGGACTCTCTGCGCGCAAAAGCAAGCGAAAGGTATTTTTGAGCCGCTTCTTTATCATCTTGTTTAATGGCATTCATTGCTAATGCTTCATAAATACGCGCAGGCCATATTTCGTCTGTTGCAACCCCGTATTTTTCCACCAAATCTTGACTTAAATTATCAATTTTCATGGTGTTATCGTTCAATTCAAGCTCAGGGTTAAGTGCTGAAAATGCATTATAAGCAATATATAATTCAGCCAAAATATACCCATTATCAGGTTCTTCTGATGATATTTTCTCTAACAGTCGTATGCCTTGCTCAAACAATCGAGGATCCGGCTGATTGATATAATGATTTGCTTGAATCAATACCTCTAGCAACCCTTCCTCTTTAGGTAAGCCAAGCATTAATTCGTCCATCTGTGCTTCAGAAACAGTAACACCCAGTGCGTTCATTAAATCAAAAGACGATTGACGTAAAACACGCTCAAGATTGGATGGCGTCATTCGATATTGACGACTAAACAACACTTTATTGGATGTATTGCTGCGATACTCTACATCTAAATAGGTTTTATTTTGCTGCTCTTCAACACGTACATCCACCGCTTTCCCAGGTAAAATCCCAGTCGTAAAGGCGGTTTTATCTAATTGAACACGATAATTACCAACACTGGCTAAATCTGCCATTAATTTTTGACTTATCCCATCAGCAAGAAATTCCGTTTCATCTTTTTGATTACGGCTTGCATGAAACGTAAATTCGATTAAATCGATATCGATCGCTTTTGTAATGTGTGTACTGGTTTGTTGATACGTTGCCGACATAATCACTGCAATTAAAATACAAACAAGAAAAGCATCAAAAGCGAGTAGTTTCCAACGATGGAAAGAGTTAAAGCTTGCACCCTGTTTATTTTTTTCTTTTTCAACATCTTTCGATATTGTCGTGATAGCACGGGTTAGTGGGCCTGATGGAAAAGAAAGATCACGCTCTGTTGTTGTTACTTTCTCATCAATAAGCTCGTGAGCTGCATGCCCTGATTCTGCATAATTTAACGCTGAAGAGATTACCGTTTTAGAATAGTCACAAGGTTTCCAAAACTCTGTCTCTTCAAAATTAACGAGTTGAGTGTCAGCAACAAGCTTATAACCACGTTTTGGCACGGTCACAAGGTATCTCGCGTTATCTAAACGCCCATCTCTTAATATCTTGCGTAATTCAAAAATAGATTGAGTGACAACTTGATCAGTTACGAACGCGCCATCCCAAACATGTTGTATTAATTCATCACGGCAAAATACTTCACCGGAATGTTGGGCTAAAAAACGAAGCAAATTAACTAAACGTGGTTCAACCGAGACTTCCCTATCTTGGCGATATAATTTATTTTCTTCAATGACGAGAGTCCAGTCATTAATTTGAAAACATAATCCGACCATAAGATACTCATTGGTGTTAAATCGTTATTAATATAAGCAGTTTATGCATCTCAAAAAATAAAGATTATCTATTTATATTGATACGATTCATAAAAGAGATGGCGATTATAAATAAACTATTTATATCTGCCTATATCATTCCCTTATCAAAAATGAAATCTTAGGATCCAACGAATTAAAACAACATAAAAAATCAAACAATCAAACATAAGCAATTGAATTAAAACAAACTAATAAAATTAAAGATATAAGAGAGATAACATAGCATGACCATTTTTCACATGAACAAGTCTATTTTTAATATTAATAGAACCTAGCGTTTATGAATGCAACATAAATGGAATATAAATAGATCAAGTTTTATCAACTTATAACCTTATAAAAAGAAGGGGAAATAAAAATCAAGAAAACATAAAAATGCTATTAATATTTACATCACTAATCAATAAATAATAGTGAACAAAAAAACATATAATGTATTGACCTAAAGTTAACTTTACCTTTTACAGTGTCTCTACGTTAATAATGAGTATGACAAGGAGTCACTATGACACAATTTGAACACGCCAACATCACCGTTCCAAACATAGATGCGGCCATCGCTTTTCTATTAAATGCAGCACCTGACTTTAGAGTCAAAATAGACCAAACACCAGTAGGTAGTTATCGATGGGCTCATGTCGGTAATGATGAATGTTATTTTGCCTTACAAGAACCCAAAGATGCGACCTCATCACAAGATACCCGTAAGCCCTATCACAATATCGGTGTGAACCATATTGGAATGATCGTCGACAATTTAGACCATCTTCAGGAAAAATTACTTGCTTTAGGTTACGAACAAAATGGTCTAGTCACTCAAGAAAAACATGGGCGACGTACTTACTTTTATGACAAAGCAGGATTCGAGTGGGAGTTAGTAGAATACGACAGTGAAAAGCCGGAAGAACGTTACAGTTACTAATCAATAAGAAAGGGCGAACTCAAATAGGTTTGCCCATTTTTTGTATTAATTAAATCAACGTCAATTTACGCGTCTTTAGATTGCAGTATTTTATGGGTCATATATAACCCGATAATCATAGCAACAAAAAAGATAATCACATCTTTATTACCAAGAGCGATGCTTGATACGGCGGGTCCCGGACAAACACCGGCAATGCCCCATCCTAAACCAAAGATTACCGCACCGATAACTAATCGCTTATCAATTTGTTTATTGGTAGATAAACAAAACTCACCTGCATTTAATGGTTTTTCTTTCGGCTTAATCAATAGAAAATACGCGGGCATAAATACCAATAACGCCCCTCCCATCACAAACATTAAGCTTGGATCCCACTCTCCAGCAACATCTAAAAAAGCAATCACAACGTGAGGATCTGCCATTCCAGAAATAACCATACCGATACCAAAAAGAAGCCCTGAAACCAGCGATACAAAAAGAAATAATAAAGTAGCCATCATCGAATCCAACTAAAGAAGGTGATTGAGAAAAAAAACAGTGATAGCCGCAACAATCATAAAAGTAGCGGTAGCAATCATTGAGCGAACAGACAATCGACCAATACCACAGATCCCATGCCCACTAGTACAACCATTGCCTAAACGGGTGCCAACACCAACCAGTAAACCGGCAATAACAAGCGTGCTCACCGTCGCGTTATACTCACTAGGCACGTAAGCACCAAGATAATGAACACCACCAACACCACCAAAGATCATTCCCACAATAAACAAGACACGCCAAGCATAATCTTGTTTTTTAGGTACTAATAGCCCGGTAAGCACTCCACTAATTCCTGCAATTTTACCATTCAGCAGTAATAACAACGTCGCAGAAACGCCAAGTAACATGCCGCCAAATAAGGACTCCCATGGAATCGATATACTCATTATCTTCTTCTCTCTTTTAGGTTAACTCAGTGTTAAGCATACTAAATCATAAACATTAGTCAAAGATTATTTAGCAATGACTAATTTAGGTAATGTGAATTCACAATCAACTAAACAGAAAATAAGAAGGGAAATATGGAATAAATACTTAACAAACTCAATGAAAGAGAAAAAAATTCTCTAAATTTGATTTTTTATGACATAAATAAGCAAGTTATTCTCCGGTGAAGCACGTATATTTCCCATTCATCTTGTTGCTATTGCACAAAAAAATATCAATACATTAAAACAATATAGAATGGACACTTTATATGGATAAGAAATACCTTTCTCTGCTGCTATTTTGCTCTGTGTGCTTCATTTGGGGAACCACATGGCTTGCTATGGAAATAGCCGTCGATACCATCCCACCAATCTTTTCGACGGCTCTGCGCTTTCTTATTGCTTCGCCTATTCTAATTTTATTGTCGAAGATTTTTAATCAGCCTTTATTCTTTCCAAGAGGGAAAAATAAGTGGATGATTATTGTCGCTGTTTTCTATTTTGCGATCCCATTTACCTTAATGATAGCTGGTGAGATGTATATTTCTTCTGGCCTTGCATCTATTATTTTTGCCAACATGCCAATTGCCGTAATGATCACATCCACTTTATTTTTAGGCCTTAGACTTTCACCCCATCAATTTGCAGGCTTGTTTATTGCTGTCAGCAGTTTGTATGTCATTTTATCGAATGAGCTAGGGATTGGTGGTGATGATTTACTGATTGGTTCAGCGGCGTTAGCGTTAGCCGTTGCTATTCATGCGATCATGTATGTGATGGTGCAAAAATACTGTAAAGATATTCAAGTCATCACTTACAACGCCATTCCTAGTTTTATTGCCGCGCTATTATTGTTTATTACGTCATTTGCTTTTGAACAGGTCGACGTACAAGCGTTCTCATCATCTTCTGTAATAGCTGTCGCTTACTTAGGTGTCTTTGCAAGTGTCGGTGGCATTGTGGCTTATTTTAAATTAGGTCAAATATCAACCCCCTTTGCCGCATCAATCTGTTTCTTAATCTTCCCATTAGTCGCACTCAGTTTGTCTTCACTCACTTCTGGAACCACTATTTCAGACAAGTCCCTTATCATGCTAGCGCCGCTGCTTGGTGGGATTTTACTGTCGAAGATCCCACGAAGTGCACTCTCATTAAGTAAATTAAAAGTCCTCTATAAATCGGCATCATAATGAAAGAGACAATCTGGTTATTTATAACGAGAGATTAAAGAAAGAAGAAAGGGCGCAATTAGTGCCCTTTCTTGTATCGACACCCTATTCATAATAAGGTAGTTTAGGAGTATAGACGTATAGAATGCTATGAATTAAAAATAACTTAAGGATAAGTTGTGCCAATTAGAATCCCTGACCAACTCCCTGCTGCTGAAGTATTGCGCGAAGAAAATATCTTTGTCATGCAAGAATCTCGAGCCACCACACAAGCCATTCGTCCTCTTAAAGTGATCATATTAAATTTGATGCCTAAGAAGATAGAAACAGAAACTCAATTTCTTCGCTTGTTATCAAACAGTCCATTACAAGTGGATGTTGAGCTATTACGCATTGATAATCGCACCAGTAAAAATACCCCTACCGAACATTTAGATACTTTTTATCGCCAATTTGAAGGCATTAAAAATCGTAATTTTGATGGCTTGATAATTACTGGCGCTCCATTGGGTTTAGTCCAATTTGAAGATGTTATTTATTGGGAGCACTTACAAACCATCATGACGTGGGCAAAGGATCATGTCACATCGAGTTTGTATGTTTGTTGGGCGGCACAAGCCGGTTTAAAATTGCTGTATGATTTACCAAAGCGCACACGCAAAGAAAAACTGTCTGGTGTTTACAAACACACCAACCTTGAACAACATCACCCCATTTTACGTGGTTTTGATGATCAATTTTTAGCGCCTCATTCTCGTTATGCGGATTTTTCTGCCGATTATCTTAACGCTCATACCGATCTCGACATCCTTGCGACCTCAAAAGAAGCTGGGGTTTATTTAGCATCAACCAAAGACAAGCGAAATGTATTTGTTACTGGTCACCCTGAATACGACTCTCTCACTTTACATAATGAATATGTTCGTGATTTAGGTGAAGGAATGGAACCTATTATTCCTGTTAATTATTATCCTGATGATAACCCTGATATTCCACCAAAAGCGACGTGGCGTAGTCACGGACACTTATTGTTTTCTAATTGGTTGAATTACTGTGTTTACCAACAAACACCGTATGATCTTGACCATTTTTCAGAGCTCAACTTCACCCGCGATTAACTCCTCACTAGGGCGTAATACATCAGTTACGCCCGACTAATAATAAAACCATCTAGATTTATCTGATAGATAGCCCACACTTTTTTATTTCGATCAAAAAAATAGTCATCCCTTTAACTCAGATCAATCAAACCTCTATTTACAAAACCAACAACACTCTAAATGAGAACAAGCTCAATAAAAGCCTCTGATATGTAAGGTATTAATGCCTGTAATTGATTTTTTATTATTTTTTGCATTTATGCAGGTGGTTCTATGTTGTATTTTGAGTTTATCTTTCTATTACTGGTGCTCTATATTGGCTCTCGCTTTGGCGGGATTGGTTTAGGCGTCGTTTCTGGGATTGGTCTGGTTATTGAAGTGTTTATCTTCAAAATGCCCCCTACATCTCCTCCCGTTACCGTTATGCTTATTATCTTAGCGGTTGTTACTTGTGCATCGATACTAGAAGCCGCTGGGGGCCTAAAGTACATGCTGCAAGTCGCAGAGCGGATCTTAAGAAAGAACCCGAAACGCGTTACTATCATCGCTCCTTTTGTTACCTATGCGATGACATTCTTGCTAGGTACAGGTCACGCGGTGTATTCGATTATGCCTATTATTGGTGATGTGGCATTAAAAAATGGCATTCGACCTGAACGCCCTATGGCGGCGGCTTCTGTTGCCTCTCAAATCGCCATTACCGCTTCCCCTCTTTCTGCTGCGGTTGTTTACTATTTAGCGCAATTAGTCGATATCGATGCATCAATTACCTTATTGTCGATCTTAATGGTTACGGTTCCTTCAACGTTATTTGGTACGCTAATGTTGGCGCTGTACAGTTTACGTCGTGGTAAAGAATTAGACGATGATGAAGAGTATCAAGCTCGTTTAAAAGATCCTATTTGGCGTGAAAAAATCTTAAACACTACCTCTACGTCTTTAGATGAAAAACTACCAACCAAAGCCCGCAATGCGGTACTTATCTTTTTAGCTGCCATCGTGTCTATTGTTGTCATCGCTATGTTGCCAGAGATCCGCACCATCACAGAAGGTGGCGCTCCGATCAAAATGTCAGTCGTGATCCAAATGATGATGTTGGCGTTTGGTGGTGTCATTCTATTAGCGACGAAGACCGATCCTCGTGATGTTCCAAATGGTGTGGTGTTTAAATCAGGTATGGTTGCCGCGATTGCGATCTTCGGTATTGCTTGGATGTCAGACACCTACTTCCAATACGCAATGCCTCAATTTAGAGCCGGAATTGTGGATATGGTGACACTTCACCCATGGACATTCGCTTTAGCGCTATTCATTGTCTCTGTAGTCGTTAACTCTCAAGCAGCAACGGCTCGAATGATGTTACCTGTTGGCCTTGCTCTAGGTCTAGAGCCTGCTTTGGTGATTGGTTTAATGCCTGCAGTTTATGGTTACTTCTTTATTCCAAACTATCCATCAGATATTGCTACGGTTAACTTTGATAGCTCAGGTACGACCAAGATTGGTAAATACTACTTTAACCACTCGTTTATGTCGGTTGGTTTAATCGGGGTAATTTCGGCCTGTATGGTCGGTTATGTATTAGGACAAATAGTGATTGGTTAGGGTAACCTAATCAGACTTAACGTTTAAAAAAAGCCCGTGAGCATGGTTGTTAATAACAACCTGCATCTCGGGCTTTTTTAAAACAATCTTACAGAGATAAACTAAAGAACAAACCGGCTAAACACGCACTCATTAAGTTAGCTAACGTACCACCAAGTACCGCTTTAAAACCCATATTCGCGACTTCAGCACGGCGCTCTGGTGCCATCATACCAATAGAACCTAATTGAACTGCTATCGAGCTAATATTAGCAAAACCACATAATGCAAAAGTAATAATTACTTGGCTGTAAGCTGATAATTGATCTTTATGTTGAACAAAGTCGATAAAAGCAACGAACTCATTTAATACTATTTTTTGACCAATGTATGAACCCGCCATCACCATTTCACTTTCAGGAATACCAATGATCCAAGCAATAGGTGCAAATAAATAACCAAACACAATTTGCAGCGTTATGCCTTCAAAGCCAAACCATCCAGCAACCATTTCTAGTCCGCTGTTTAGCATTGCAATCACACTGACAAAAGCAATCAACATCGTACCGACAGCGACCGCGATTTTCATGCCATTCATTGCACCACTTGCCAGTGCATCTATCACATTACTCTGTTCGCTTTTATCGATCGTTAACTCATGCTGATCAACCGGCGTTTCTTGCTCAGGCACTAAAATCTTAGCCATTAATAAACTGCCCGGTGCCGCCATAAAGCTTGCTGCGATTAAATATTTAAGCTCAACCCCTAATCCGGCGTAACCACCTAGAACACTACCAGCAACCGATGCCATACCACCGACCATCACAGCAAACAGCTCCGAACGTGTCATTTTTGCCAAGAATGGACGGATAAGTAGAGGTGATTCACCTTGAGATAAGAAGATGTTACCTGTCGCAACTAAAGATTCAACCTTACTTGTTCCTAAGAATTTCTGAACCGCGCCACCTAAAACAGCGATCACTTTTTGCATGATGCCTAAATAATACAGAGCAGAAATTAAGGCACTGAAGAAAATAATGATTGGTAATACACGAATCGCAAAAATAAAGCCTGTTGATGCTAAATCACCAAATAAAAACGCGATGCCTTCATCAGCAAAACCCAACAAGCTTGATACCCCACGGCTTAGCGCAGCAAGAGCCGTCTGACCCCATGGAAAGTAAAGTACAAGAGCTGCAAAAGTGAGTTGTAGAAAAAGAGCTCTAAGAACGGTTTTCCAATTGATAGCTGAACGTTTTTCAGAAAATATCCATGCACAAAAAATAAGCGCGCACATGCCAAGTAGACTAAATAAAATGGTCATAGTAATGCCTATTTAATGATTAAATGTAAATATGAAGAAACGAAAGGGCACGCCGCAATAAAGGACGTTAATGGTGAAGCGTTACTGTACCAAGAGGAGGTAGAAATAGATAAAAAGCTGTTCATTTGGGTTCCTTTACAAGCTGTTTAACAGTAGCTGGTCCTAATCCTTGGGGTCATTCACTGTTCCCTGTGACGGCTTGTATTGGGAAAAGGAGTATACATTGCGCAGATTTAAAATCACCAAATATGTGACATTAATCACTGAATTTACCTAACTGAAAAACAACCGTACCAATAAGGTACAAATAACCAAAAAAAACCGCCTTTATCACCATAAAAATAAACATATACAACGAAATATATACAGGCAATTTCAATCATAAGCATGCTACAGTTATAGGCTAAGCTTAAAATTGGAATATAAATATGGCGAATACAGAGCACATTGAAAAACTGGATAATATCGATAAATTCAGTGTTATTACTTATCGTTGTGGAATCGCACTTTTTAGCTTGGCACTTCTTCTTTCGTGCATTGCCCTGTCAGATGAGATCGGACTTATCGCTCTTGAGCAACCTCTCGATAAATTGGCGTATCTAGCCTTAGCGGTATCAAGTGCAATGAGCGCTGCAAATTTGCATGTGTATGATAAAAAAATCCGTATAATAATTACGTGGTCAACGTGGATAGGTTTAGTATTATTAAGCCAGTTAGACAATAGCCACTACTTTTGGTTACCTATCGGATTCTTGTTTATTACCTTCTCTGGTATTGCGATGAAAGAATCATTTTGTTTCAGCGTTCCGGGACTAAAAGCCATTCCATTTTTACTTTGTACCGCCGTGTTAATGCTCGCATTAAATATCTGGATCATTGCACTCGCTTGTTTGGCATTTTCTAGCGTTGTATTTGCTTTTCTTGCTATACAAAAATGGCGTATGCCACTGCATTTTGATATTGGCAATAAAGCGTATTATCAAAATTAAATCGCGTCATAACAGTGCCCCCATCCCTAAATGGATAGGGGGAATTTAATCAAATGATTCATTTTATAACTGGAACTTGTTGCTCCAATACTGGTCTATAATTTTTTAGGATCTAAATAACAAGATTATGATATTACACGTTTTCTATGCTTTTCTTGTTGTGATCTGCATTGTCCCTATTGCTCCCGGTCTAATTGGTGTATTAAGCTCATCATTGAGTTATATCCCCTCCATTGGATTAACTCAGTTTACTCTGAATGGCTATCATGCGGCTTTTGAGTGGAGTGGCGTTTGGCATTCCATTTTATTAACGCTATCCAGTGCTATCATCAGTACCTTCTTTACTTGCATTATCTCCTTTGCCATTTTGCAAAGTGGTTGGCATCGTCCTATTTGGAAAAAAATAGAACCACTTCTAGCCCCTTTACTTGCAATGCCCCATGTTGCTTTCGCTATTGGGTTCGCCTTTCTTTTCTCTCCAACCGGAATGATTGCCAGACTCATTGCTCCCATAACTAATGAACCTTTATTTTCAATCATTAATGACCCGTTCAATATCGGTCTAATCTTAGTGCTTATCATTAAAGAAGTGCCTTTTTTGTTACTCATGAGCATTCCGATAATGCAGCAGCTCAATATTGATAAAACAATAAAAGTAACGACCAGTTTAGGCTATAAGCCTCATCAAATGTGGTGGAAGTGCCTTTTTCCTCAATGGCTAAAAAAAGCGCGCTTTCCTTTATTGGCGATCATTGCTTACAGCGTTTCAGTGGTTGATGTGGGTTTAATTATTGGATCTAGTAACCCCCCAACCTTTGCTGTTTTAGTTTGGCAATGGTTTAGTGATCCAGACATTAACCTTCAGCCTCGAGCGGGCGCAGGGGCTGTTATCCTATTTATCCTGTGTTTACTGCTAATTGCCATTCACCGCTTTATCGAATGGGGAATAACAAGCTATTGCCGAGCATGGCAAATCTCTGGCCGATTTGGATTTGTATTTCCAGGGCTTTCTTTATTTGGGATGGTTAGTAGCATTATTGTTATCTCTTTTCCTATTATGTGGGTATGGAGCATCGCACAGCGGTGGCGATTTCCTAATTTAACGCCTACTCAGTTCTCTCTACGGTTCTGGATTGAAGAATGGCCGAATATTGTCCCGACTATTGCTGACAGCCTTTTTATTGCTCTTATTTCAGCAAGTATCGCTCTTGTGTTGGCATTGATTGGGCATGAATATAGACTTAAATATCGTTGGCATATCCCGCCTCTACTGATAGCGATACCGATGTTAGTACCCCAACTCTCTCTTTTGTTTGGTATTCAAGTTGCTGCACTCTATTTCTCTCATGATTCTTATTATATTTGGGTGATTTGGTCACACATATTTTTCTCTTTCCCTTATATTTTTCTTGCACTAGATGGCCCTTGGCGTAGTTTTGATCAACGCTTAATTCAAACAGGATTAAGTTTAGGTAAGTCACCATTACATTGTTGGTTCACGATTAAGGCCCCCTTACTTTTTCCTGCCATTATTTATGCAGGAGCAATAGGGATCAGTGTCAGTTTGGCTCAATATTTACCAACACAGATGTTAGGAGCAGGAAGAGTGATGACGCTAACGACGGAGGCTGTGGCATTATCCAGTGGATTTGATCGTCGAATTACGGCACTTTATGCACTGTGGCAAGCGCTATTGCCTTTTGTTTTCTTTACGTTAGCCGTCATTATCGGTCGATATTATTCTCGTCATTCCCACATCAACATTAAGACAAGGAAGGTTGAAGGTCATGAGCCTATCAATAAAGAATCTCACCATTTTCACTCATAATGGGACGGAGTTACTGTCCTCTTGCTCTTTATCTGTAAATAAAGGGGAAGTACTGAGTATTATGGGGCCAAGTGGCTGTGGAAAATCAACACTATTAAACGTAATCGCAGGTCATCTAACGAATGATTTCAACTACTCAGGCAGCATCCAGTTAAATGGAGAAGACATTGATACTTTGGCTCCTCATAAAAGAAATGTCGGTATTCTCTTTCAAGAAGATCTTCTTTTCCCTCACCTTTCGGTATGGGAAAATCTTGCCTTTGCTTTGCCTAACGCAATTAAAGGAAAAGAACGACAAGCAGAGGCCATTAACGCATTAAAAAACATTCAATTAGACCATTTAGCTCACTCTTTTCCTGATCAAATATCAGGAGGTCAACGAGCTCGTATTAGTTTAGTCAGAATGCTTCTAGCAAAGCCCAAAGTCGCTTTACTTGATGAACCTTTTAGTAAATTAGACAAAACACTTCGTATACAATTTAGAGATTGGGTATTCACACAACTCGCTGAAGCCAATATACCTACACTATTAGTAACTCATGATAATGATGACATTCCGAACAATAGCCAACACCTCTCTTGGCCAATGGAGATTCCCCATGCTTGATAAGTTCAGCATCCAACTTATACGTAAACCCTTATCAATAATGGCAAATCAATTAAGTAAACTTGGTATAACCGCAAATCAAACGACGGTTTTTGGCTTCGTTTTAGGCTGCATGGCTTTTCCGGCGTTAATCTTTCAAGAATACAATATTGCTTTGGTTTTCATTTTACTAAATCGTATTTGTGATGGTTTGGATGGGGCATTAGCAAGAATCAACGGCATTACAGATTCGGGAGGATTTTTAGATATTAGCTTAGATTTTCTCTTTTATTCTTTAATTCCTTTTGGATTTATTCTCGCGAATCCAGAACATAACGCCATTGCAGGCGCATTAATTATCTTTTCATTTATCGGTACTGGCAGCAGTTTTTTGGCTTTTGCGGTGATGGCAGGAAAAAGGAATATAGATAACCCAGTCTACAAAAACAAATCATTGTATTACATGAGAGGGTTAACCGAAGGAACAGAAACGATTGGCTGTTTTGTTTTATTTTGCTTATTCCCTTTTCACTTTTCAATCATTGCTTATGTGTTTTCCGCTCTATGTTGGATCACGACAATAAACAGAATTTGGTCTGGGTTTCATACACTAAAAGACAGTGAAAAAAGCGATCAATGATAAATTAATCCTCTTTCTCATAAACTAAAAAAGCCACCGCAAGTAACCCTGCTGTGGCTTTTATGATTCTACTTATTGTTGAATAAAAATGAGTTTAAAAGTCATCAACAGCAAATAGAGTTTCCATATTCAAACCTTGTTGCGTCATTATTTCTCTTAAACGCCTTAACCCTTCAACTTGGATTTGCCTTACTCGTTCTCGAGTTAAACCAATCTCTCGGCCTACCTGTTCTAACGTTGACGCTTCATACCCTAACAGTCCGAAACGACGTGCAACGACTTCTTTTTGTTTTGGGTTTAATTGACCTAACCAGCCAATTAAAGATTCGTTAATATCGTTTGTTTGTGTTTCGGATTCAGGATCGGCATGTTTCGTATCCGGAATAATATCAAGCAGTGCTTTATCAGATTCACCGGCAACCATTGAATCAACAGAAGCGACCCTCTCGTTTAAACGCAGCATTCGACTCACATCGCTTACTGGTTTATCTAGCTTTTCTGCTATTTCTTCTGGTGTAGGCTCATGATCCAATTTTTGGGATAGCTCACGAGCGGCACGCAGGTATACGTTTAACTCTTTCACTACATGGATTGGTAAACGAATGGTTCTCGTTTGGTTCATAATGGCACGTTCAATCGTTTGACGTATCCACCAAGTGGCATAAGTAGAGAAGCGAAAGCCTCTTTCTGGGTCAAATTTTTCAACCGCGCGAATTAAACCTAAATTACCTTCTTCAACCAAATCTAATAAAGCAAGACCACGATGGTTATAACGACGTGCAATCTTCACCACTAATCGTAAGTTACTTTCAATCATTCTAGATCGAGCGGCAACATCACCTTTCAAGGCTAGGCGACTGAAATACACTTCCTCTTCAGCGGTTAGAAGTGGTGAAAATCCAATTTCACTTAAGTACAGTTGAGTCGCATCCATTACTTTTTGCGAACTACTAACTTCAAGACGTTCAGATTTTTTTTCTGTCTTTGTCGTTAGTTCAGTTTCATCAACTGCGTCTAAATCAAATTCTTCAACTTTAGTTACTGCATTGCTTTTACTCATAGCGCCTCCCGATGGCGAGCCAGCAAGACATTACAACTCAGCTATGTCATCCCTGTTACGGTAAATACCGTTGTGGATTTACCGATTTCCCTCTAAAACGGATCTCAAAATGCAAACGAACGCTGCTCGTACTTGAGCTACCCATTGATGCGATTTTTTGTCCCGCATTGATGTTTTGACCTTCTTTCACAAACAATGATTCATTATGGGCGTAGGCACTTAAGTAATCGTCATTATGTTTAATAATTATTAGGTTGCCATAACCTCTTAACGCATTGCCTGCATAAACCACGGTTCCTTTTGCGGTTGAGATGATCTCTTGGCCACGTTGACCTGCGATATCTATCCCTTTATTTCCTTGGTCTCCTGTTGAAAACTTAGCAATGATTCTTCCTTTAGTTGGCCATAACCACGAATCTACCTTCTCCGATTTTTTTTCTACTGGTTTTGGTTTCGGTGTTGGCTTCGGTTTTGGCTTAACAACCGGCTTCGGCTTAGAAGATGTTATCGGTTTGTTAGATTCAACATACTCCTTCGATTTCGCCTTTTCAACCTTTTTTGTGCTTTGTTTTTGAACAGGTTGTGTTTTTGTGCTAGCGGACGTAACGGGTTTTGCCGTACTCGGTGCTTTATTCGTAGCAACAGGAACAACGGCAACCGCTGTTGCAGTAGACCTTGGGGTGCCATTCTCTTTAATAACGGAATGACCATCATCACCGTACGCAGGAGCAATATATCGAGGGCCCCATAATTTTATTTTTTGTCCTGGCTGGATCACATAAGGTGCTTTAAGTTCGTTATATGCAATAAGCTCTTTAACATCTTTATTCGTTACATATGAAATAAAATATAACGTATCCCCGCTTTCAACCTTGTAGTAACTTCCTCGATAGCTGCCACGCTCAGTACCACCATAAGAAGATGCCTTACTATTAACGCTTGATACTGGCGCAGGACGATGTGGCCCCAATGAACAGCCAACAAGCAATAAACTAAGAGCTATCACACCCAAGTAAGAGAAAGAGAAGTATTGTTTTATTTTATCCATATTCACTTATGCTAAGTCCCCTGAAACTAAAGGCACAAATCGCACCTCTTCGATCACTTCAGAATGGAATTCATCTCCATGACGGGTAATTCGGAGCAATTGTTGTGACTCTGTACCAATGGGAATGACTAACCGTCCTCCCTCTTTTAATTGATAAAGAAGATCATTAGGGATGGATTCTGCGGCAGCGGTAACGATGATGGCATCAAACGGACTTTTACTTGGCCAACCATTCCAACCATCAGCATGCTTAGTTGAAATGTTATAAAGATCTAACTGCTTTAATAAGCGCTTCGCGTTCCATTGTAATGATTTAATGCGCTCAACAGAGTGCACGTGCCCTACTAATTTGGCTAATACTGCGGTTTGATAACCTGAGCCTGTTCCTATCTCTAACAAGTTGGAGTCATATTGAAGCTCCAATAGTTCCGTCATTTTTGCAACAATATACGGTTGAGAGATCGTCTGACCCTCACCGATTGGTAACGCATTATTTTGATAGGCTTGATGTGCTAATGCTTCAGGAACAAATCGCTCACGTGGCAATTGTCGGATAGCCAAAAGAATATCCTCATTGAGGATACCTTGCTGACGTAAGAATTGATCAAGTAACTCAGAGCGAGAATGCATCATTAATGAGTGCTCTCCGGCAATGATAGCCACTCTTTCATCATTGTTAATGAATCATGTGCTGTTAAATCGACTTGTAAAGGGGTAATAGACACACTGTTATTAGCAATGGCATAGAAATCCGTGCCCTCTCCAGCGTCTTGCTTTTTCCCTGGAGGACCTAACCAATAAATGGTTTCTCCTCTAGGGTCCTTTGCCTTTATCATGCTTTCAGAATGATGCCTTGCACCTAAACGAGTCACTTTCCAATCTGATAATTGTGAATATTCACAGTCCGGAACGTTAACATTCAATACTCTTTTGGTCGTTAATGGTTTTACTAAATGATTCTTAACTAATTCAACCGCAACCTGAGCTGCAGTATCAAAATGTGTTTTTCCGACCAATGACATTGCTATGGCTGGCAAACCTAAAAAATGCCCTTCTGTTGCCGCTGCAACGGTACCAGAATACAGCGTATCATCCCCTAAATTAGCACCATGGTTTATCCCGGTAATGACTAAATCAGGTAAGTTATCTTTCATTAACTCATTCAATGCAAAATGAACACAATCGGTTGGTGTTCCTTGTACTGAGTGAATATGATCCGCAATTTGGCGGACACGAAGTGGAGATTCTAGAGTAAGAGAATTTGACGCGCCTGAACGATTACGATCAGGAGCAACAATAGTAATATCTGCGATATCAATAAGAGCTAAAGCAAGAGTATTAATCCCTTCAGCAAATACCCCATCATCATTACTTAGCAATATATGCAATTTCTTCACTCAGTTCTCCACTTCATTTCTTAAGTCGTTCTAATCGTATGTACGTTCAACTTCAATTTCTTGTAACAATTCACGAACGATAACCGTAGCAAAACTGCCCGATGTTAGTGAAAAGTTTAAGGTAAGTTGATCGCCTTCCACAGACCAATGTAGGTTCTCTGGATGTAATTCAATGCTACGGCGTTCATGACGCATACGGTTACCACGGATCAAGGCCATTAAGTCTGGTTCAGCATCCAGTTGTGGTTGCTCAAACGTTAATGCTTTCTCTGTCGTTGGCAGTTGATTATCACCAGCAAGTGCTGCACTGATTGATAATTCACCCTTTTTAATTTTTTGAATGCAGTCTTCTGACGTTACATTCTCATTAACCGTACGATCGTTTTGATCAAGTAGAATATCACCATCAACAGGTAGAGAGAAGTAACCCTCTGTTATTCTTTGAGAAATAATATGGTTAAAAATCCACGAACGCGCTGCTGATAGATAAAAACTGCGTTTCGTATTATCACGAGTACGGACATTTTCACGCCCCCAACGACGCGCTTCTGTTACGTTATTGCCTTCATGTCCAAAGCGTTGAGCACCAAAATAGTTTGGTACACCCGTTACTTTTACCTTATCTAAACGAGCCAGTACATCATCCATATCAGTCACTTCAGTCGCAATTAACTGAAAGCTATTTCCGAGAAGATCGCCTGGACGTAATTTTTTATGATGACGCGTCATTTCTAAAATTTCGACACCAGGGTGTGCCACTTCAAATAGAACAAAATTCAAGTGATCACTTTTTGGAAGATGAACGCTTAACCACTGTTCAGTCACCGCATGGCGATCTTTCAAACCAGCCCAGCTGATGTCTTTTGATTTAACACCACAAAACTTAGCTAATTCATTCGCTACGTATTTCGTGTTTTCTCCAGTTTTACGAATTTTAACCATTAAGTGTTCACCTTTACCAGTGAACTCATACCCTAATACTTCTTTTACAATAAAGTGTTCAGGTAGCTGCTTTAATTTACCAGTTGCAACTGGCTTTCCGTATAACCATGAAAAAGTAGACATGATGTCTGACATAAGTTTGTCTCTAATTAATAAGATTTTTTAACTAACAGCACCACAGCTTCACAAGCGATGCCTTCTTTTCTACCAGTAAAGCCTAAACCCTCGGACGTGGTCGCTTTGACGTTCACATTATCCAAGCTTGTTTCTAAATCTTCAGCAATAGCAGCGCACATATGTTTAATATGAGGCGCCATCTTAGGGGCTTGTGCAATGATTGTGACATCCGCATTCCCTAGCTCTAAGCCTTTTTCTTTAACTCGACGATATACATCTCTAAGCAAAGCTCTGCTATCGGCGCCTTTCCATTTATCATCAGTATCAGGGAAATGACGACCAATATCTCCTTCCGCAATGGCACCAAGCAAAGCATCACACAATGCATGCAGTGCAACATCACCATCTGAATGAGCAATTAACCCTTGCTCATAAGGAACGCAGACTCCACCAATAATAACTGGGCCTTCTCCACCAAATTTATGTACATCAAATCCGTGTCCAATTCTCATTCGTTGATTTCCTTTTTCATTTTTTGAAGGTAGAACTCTGCTAAATCAAGATCTTCAGGTTGAGTTATTTTTAAGTTATCGGCCCGACCTTGTATGAGTTTAGGCTGATATCCCATAAATTCGATAGCAGAAGACTCATCCGTAATCGATAAGCCCTGTTCTAAACCTGTTTTTAATGCGGTATACAATAACTCGGTAGTGAACAATTGCGGTGTTAATGCATGCCACAACACACTGCGATCAATCGTTGTACTGATGCTTAAATCTGAATTTGCCTGCTTCATCGTATCTCGAACTGGCGAGGCTAATATACCACCCAGATGATCCGGGATCACAGCTTCAATTAACTTAGCAATATCGCTATGGCGAAGGCAAGGGCGCGCCGCATCATGAATCATAACCCACTGACTTAATGTGTTTTTTTGTACGTATTCTAGACCAGAAAGAACAGAATCAGCACGCTCTTCCCCACCAGAGACTCGAATCACTCTCTTATCGGTAGCAATAGATAACGCATCAAAATATGGGTCATCATCGCTGATTGCAACAATGACCGTATTGACCATAGGAAAGGCCAATAAGTTTTCAATGGTATGTTCAATGACTGTTTTACCATCAAGTACTAAATATTGTTTTGGACGATCGGCTTTCATTCGGCTGCCAACACCTGCAGCAGGTACGATTACAGTAATAAATAAAGGAGACAATGACGACATTTTTTATTCCTCACTATTTTCATCAATAATGCGATAAAAGGTCTCACCTTTTTTTATCATACCGAGTTCATGCCTAGCTCGCTCTTCTATTGCCGCTGAACCTTTTCTTAAATCGTCGATTTCAGCAAACATTTGTCCATTTCGATTACGTAACCCTTGATTTACTTCTTCTTGAAGCTGAACATCATTGGATACTTGAGCGTAATCCGCCATGCCATTTTTTCCAAACCATAAGGTATATTGCAGCCAACCTAAGGCAATAATCAGTAAAACGGCGAATGCACGCATAGTAGCTCCGGCAACAAATGTTTGAGTTATAATGAAAAGAGCGCTAACTATATCAACCCCTCATTAGAACTTCACTAGCTGTATAGCTGAAATAAAAAAAACCGCCTCAAATGAGACGGTTTTTGTATCAAAATTCTAATCGAACGATTAAAGAATTAAGTCATACTCTCAAAAATTGAGATTATTGACCTTTAACTTCTTTAAGACCGTTGAATGGCGCTAGTTCACCTAGAGCTTCTTCGATACGGATTAGTTGGTTGTACTTAGCAACACGGTCAGAACGGCTCATAGAACCAGTTTTGATTTGACCTGCCGCTGTACCAACTGCTAGATCAGCAATTGTTGCATCTTCAGTTTCGCCTGAACGGTGAGAGATAACTGCTGTGAAACCAGCATCTTTAGCCATCTTGATTGCAGCTAGAGTCTCTGTAAGTGAACCGATTTGGTTGAACTTGATAAGGATTGAGTTAGTGATGCCTTCTTCAATACCACGAGCAAGAATCTTAGTGTTTGTAACGAATAGATCGTCACCAACTAGTTGGATTTTGTCGCCAAGAAGTTCAGTTTGGTGCTTGAAGCCAGCCCAATCTGATTCGTCTAGACCATCTTCGATAGATACGATTGGGAATTGCTCAACAAGACCAGCTAGGTAATGGTTGAACTCTTCAGCCGTAAATTTCTTACCTTCGCCTTTAAGGTCGTAGATACCGTCTTCTTTGTTGTAGAACTCAGAAGCAGCACAGTCCATAGCAAGAGTAACGTCTTTGCCTAGCTCGTAACCAGCAGCTGCAACAGCTTCTGCGATAACTTCTAGCGCTTCAGCGTTAGATTTAAGGTTAGGAGCGAAACCGCCTTCATCACCAACCGCTGTGCTGTAGCCTTTAGACTTAAGAACTTTAGCTAGGTTGTGGAAAACTTCTGCGCCCATGCGTACCGCTTCTTTAAGCGTTTTAGCGCCAACAGGTTGAATCATGAATTCTTGGATATCAACGTTGTTATCAGCGTGCTCGCCACCGTTGATGATGTTCATCATTGGTAGAGGCATAGAGAATACGCCAGGAGTGCCGTTTAGTTCAGCAATGTGAGCGTAAAGAGGCATAGATTTAGCAGCTGCAGCAGCTTTAGCATTCGCTAGAGAAACAGCAAGGATTGCGTTAGCGCCAAATTTTGCTTTGTTTTCTGTGCCATCTAAATCGATCATGATTTGGTCGATTTCAGCTTGGTTTTTCGCGTCTTTGCCGATTAGAGCTTCTGCGATTGGGCCATTTACAGCTGCGATAGCTTTAAGAACACCTTTACCTAGGAAACGAGATTTGTCGCCGTCACGTAGCTCAAGAGCTTCACGAGAACCAGTAGATGCGCCAGATGGAGCAGCAGCCATACCAACAAAACCACTTTCTAGATGAACTTCAGCTTCAACTGTTGGGTTACCACGAGAATCGATGATTTCACGACCTAGAACTTTAACGATCTTAGACATTGTGTTTCCTCTATTTTCTTTAATTTAAAAGCTAAAAATAGCTGCCACAACATTGGACAGCTACCCGTAAATCCTATTACTTTTCGAATTCACCGCGGGCATTTTCGCCTGCTGCTTTAACAAAACCTTCAAATAATGGGTGTCCATCACGAGGTGTTGATGTGAATTCAGGGTGGAATTGAGCAGCCACAAACCATGGGTGGTTAGGGATTTCAATTATCTCCACAAGCTTCTTATCAGCAGATAAGCCAGAGATCTTAAGACCGGCTTTTTCAAGCTGCGGAAGTAAATTATTATTTACTTCATAGCGGTGACGATGACGCTCTTCAACTGTTGCGTTACCGTAAAGCTCACGAGCTTTAGAGCCTTTAGCAAGATGACATAGTTGAGAACCAAGACGCATTGTACCGCCTAGATCTGATTTCTCAGTACGCTCTTCAACATTACCGTCGCCATCAATCCACTCTGTGATTAGACCAACAACTGGGAATTTAGTGTCTTTAGAGAATTCAGAAGAGTGAGCCCCTTCCATATTAGCAACGTTACGCGCGTAATCAATTAGCGCAACTTGCATACCCAGACAAATTCCTAAATATGGTACTGCATTTTCACGAGCGTATTGAGCAGCAAGGATCTTACCTTCAATACCACGGTCACCAAAACCACCAGGAACTAGAATTGCATCTAGACCTTCTAGGATTTCAGTACCTTTAGATTCAACATCTTGTGAATCTATATATTTAATAGTGACGCTCAAGCGATTTTTCAAGCCCGCATGTTTTAATGCTTCGTTTACTGACTTGTAAGCATCTGGTAATTCAATGTATTTACCAACCATACCGATAGTAACTTCACCAGTCGGGTTCGCTTCTTCATAAATTACTTGTTCCCACTCAGAAAGATCAGCGGCAGGAGCGGTAATACCAAAGCGTTGACACACTAAATCATCAGTACCTTGCGCTCGGATCAATTGTGGGATTTTATAGATTGAATCTACGTCTTTCATTGAGATAACTGCTTTTTCTTGTACATTACAGAAAAGAGCAATTTTCTTACGTTCGTTTGCTGGAATAACACGATCTGAACGACAAACTAAGATATCTGGTTGGATACCAATAGACAGTAGCTCTTTTACTGAGTGTTGAGTCGGCTTAGTTTTAAGCTCGCCTGCTGCAACCAAGTAAGGAACAAGTGTTAAGTGCATAAACATTGTGTGTTCACGACCTAGCTCAACAGCAAGTTGACGAATCGCTTCCATGAATGGCAGAGATTCAATATCACCAACTGTGCCACCAACTTCAACGAGTGCGATATCATGGCCTGCAGCGCCAGAAATAACACGTTCTTTAATCGCATTCGTAATATGAGGGATAACTTGGATAGTTGCACCTAAGTAGTCACCGCGACGTTCTTTACGTAGAACATCAGCGTAAACTCGACCAGCCGTAAAATTATTACGTTTAGTCATTTTGGTGCGAATGAAGCGCTCGTAGTGACCTAAATCTAGATCAGTTTCTGCGCCGTCTTCCGTGACGAATACTTCACCGTGTTGAGTTGGGCTCATTGTGCCTGGATCAACGTTGATGTATGGGTCAAGCTTCATCATAGTGACTTTTAAGCCACGAGCTTCAAGAATAGCTGCTAATGATGCTGCTGCAATACCTTTACCTAGAGAGGATACAACCCCGCCAGTTACAAAAATGTAATTCGTCGTCATACGTTACCTGAAATTGGTGTATTGAGGAATAAAATGGATTTTATCTGGACGGGAAATGAATATACCAGAACCGCTTTATGGCCACAACGTGAAAAGTATCACAGTTAATTGATTTATTTTTTGCTCCAAATCAATTCCGCTCACTTCGCTTCACATTTTCCCACTCAGAGTCTAGTTCATTTAAATCACATTGCTGCAAAGTTTTGTGTTTTTTAGCGATGTTCGCTTCAATTTGACGAAAACGGCGTTCAAACTTATCATTTGCTTTGCATAACACTTGCTCTGGATTTTTTCCTAAATGGCGAACTAAATTTACTGTAGCAAAAAGTAAATCGCCTAATTCTTCTTCTACTTTATTTTCATCCCGTGGATTTTTTATCGCCTCTTCTAAAACCTCTGCGACCTCTTCATTCACTTTTTCAGCAACCGGTTGCAGTTCATTCCAGTCAAACCCTACTTTTGAGCATTGTTTTTGTATTTTATTGGCTTTTAATAATGCAGGTAAGGCGGTAGGAATTGAATCTAAAATACTGTCATTCCCAATCTTAGACCCTGGGTCACTTTCCTGTTTATTTGCACGCTCTTGTTGCTTTATTTTGTCCCAATTAGCACTAATCTCATCATCCGTAGAAAGGACTTCATCACCAAAAACGTGTGGATGACGACGGATCAACTTTTCATTTAATGTATCTACCACATCACTAAAATCAAACAACTGCTCTTCTTTTGCTATTTCAGAGTAGAAAATAACTTGAAATAATAGGTCCCCAAGTTCTTCTTTTAAATTAACCCAATCTTTCTTATGAATTGCATCCACTACTTCATAGGTTTCTTCTATGGTGTGAGGAATAACAGAATCAAAGGTTTGCTTTTGATCCCACGGACAACCAGATTTCTTATCCCTTAACTGAGTCATAATTGAAAGTAACTGTTCCATATTATTTGGGGTTGTCATACCTATTTTCCTGTGATTAAAAACAAAAAAGCGGTGACCATTATAGTCACCGCTTTTTCAAAAATACATTCGCCTTAAACTAAAAGGCATTTAGAAAGCTTACTTTAATAAACCCAGTGCTGCCGTCGGCGCTTGTTTTGCTTGGGCTAGAATCGAAGAACTTGATTGAGTTAAAATTTGATTCTTAGTTAAGTTTGTCGTTTCTTTAGCAAAATCAACATCTTTAATTTGACTGTTTGAGTCAGAAATATTCTCATTGATGTTGGTTAAATTATTTACTGCACTTTCAAAACGATTTTGAAACGCACCAAGTGATGCACGATTACCATCAACATATTGTAATGCTGCATCAATCACATCAATAGAACGCTGAGCTCCACCAACGGTCGTCAGATTCATAGAAGCAACGGTATCGTCTGATTCCCCACCCATTTTCAACTCATTAGCGAGAGAGCCACTGAAGGTTAATGGAGAAGAGATAGTCTCACCAGACATGAATACTTGTAGAACACCTTTTTCAGTAACAGAAGCACTTAACTCATTTGTTTGGCCATTAATGTAAGTAGCCAACTCTTCAATATCATCACCCGATTTTGCGGCAATATTGATTTTTTGTTCATTACCATTTTTATCATTATATTGAACATTAAATTGCGTATTCTCTTTGCCTACCGTCCAGTTAATGTCACGACCTTCTTCTGCAAAATAAGATTTACCGCCCATCGTCGCTTCATCTGCTCGCATACTATTTAATGTCATCGCAACGGCTTCGCCTGAATCCGCACCAATTTGAAATGACTTAGTACCAAACTCACCATTAATTAAACGAGTTCCTGCAAACGATGTTGTTTCAGCGATACGATTCAATTCATCCGTTAGTGAGCTTGCCTCTTCTTGCATTGCATCACGGTCAGCATCGGTGTTTGAACCATTTGAAGATTGTAGTGATAAATCACGTAAACGCTGAAGAACATTTGTTGTTTCTTTCATTGCGCCTTCAGCAGTTTGAGCTATCGACATACCGTCATTGGCATTACGAACAGCAACATTCAAACCACGAGTTTGTGCTGTCATACGATTTGAAATTTGCAGACCAGAAGCATCATCAGCAGCGCTGTTGATTTTTAAACCTGAAGACAATTTCTCCATTGAATCCGCTTGAGCAGCTGTTGCATTATTCATGTAACGTTGCGCTGTCATTGCTGAGATATTTGTATTTACTGAAATTGACATAGTTCTTGCTCCGGGTCGGCTTCATTTATTGTTATAGGATTGAAGCCTATAATTCATCGTTGATACATTTATTTACGGCTCGAAGTTTCAGAACTTGAATAATTTTTATAAAAAAAAGCCGAATATCATCGCTAATATTCGGCTCTATTTTTTATCTGTTTTAATTATCAATAACTTAAAGAAAATCTACATCAATTTATTTTCTCTGTTTTACTATGATAATCGAGAGGCTTCCATGACATCTTTTACTTGTTCAACACGAGTAATTAATCGACTAAGGATGTCAGCACTGAACACTTCAAGATCAAAATCCATAATAGTCAGCTGCTTTTTGTAATCATTACGGCTCTTCATGCCAGACACTTTTACTTTTTCATTCGCAAACAGACTGGTAAGATCCTTCAATAAACCAGAACGATCCATGGCTGTGACTCTTAACGTCAATATATAAGAGCCAACAAAACCACTCCCCCACACCGTGTCGATAATTCGTTCTGCTGCATGATGACGTAATTCATCAAGCTGATCACAATCACTGCGGTGAACTGAAATACCACGACCTTGAGTTATGTACCCCGCGATAGGATCACCAGGGATCGGCTGACAACAGCGTGCTAGGTGCGTCATTAAATTATCGACACCCTCAACCACCACTGCATCATTGCGTTTTTTATTCTGCGCCTGAGCTTGTGCTTGTGCCTTCGCTTCAGATTCTTGCAATTGCTCTAACGCTTTTTGATCTTCTTGCTCAGCGGTTGGTTTATTCACTAACGCATTAATGTGATTAATCACTTGGTTAATACGTAAGTCGCCACTACCAACACCAGCAAACAACTCATCCGTTGAATTCACATTAAAGCGCTTGAGTGCGTATTGCTCTGCATCTTTTAACGTTGCGCCAATTTTTGCTAATTCAACTTCTAAAATCTCTTTACCTGCATCAAGGTTTTTTTCACGACTCTGTTTTCTAAACCAGGCATTGATCTTTGCACGAGCACGGCCAGAGTTCACAAAACCCAAGGTTGGGTTTAACCAATCTCGAGAAGGGTTCGGTTCTTTTTGGGTAATAATTTCAACTTGGTCACCCATTGCAAGGTTATGGGTAAATGGCACGATTCGTCCACCCACTTTCGCACCAATACATCGATGCCCCACTTCTGAGTGAATATGATACGCAAAATCTAAAGGTGTCGCGCCCATTGGTAGATCAACAACATCACCACGAGGGGTAAAGGCATAAACACGATCATCAAACACTTGGCTTCGTAATTCATCCAGCATTTCGCCAGAATCTGACATCTCTTCTTGCCAATCAAGCAGTTTACGTAGCCACGTAATCTTCTCATCATAACCAGTACGACTGCTGTTTGATGAACCTTCTTTGTATTTCCAGTGCGCAGCAACCCCTAATTCTGAGTCTTCGTGCATATCCTTTGTTCGGATCTGGATTTCAATGGTTTTCCCTTCAGGGCCTAAAACAACCGTATGAATAGATTGATAGCCATTCGGTTTTGGGTTTGCAACGTAGTCGTCAAATTCACTTGGTAAGTGCTTAAACTTCGTGTGTACAACCCCTAATGCGGCATAACAATCTTGCAGTTTATCCGCAATAATGCGAACCGCTCGAACATCAAACAATTCATCAAATTCCAAGCTCTTCTTCTGCATTTTACGCCAGATACTGTAGATGTGCTTTGGACGCCCACTGACTTCGGCATTGATGTTATAACCCGCCATTTCATCACTTAACCCCGTGACAAAATCATGGATATATTGTTCACGAACAATACGTCGCTCAGACAATTGTTTTGCTATTTTCTTATAGGTATCAGGATGCTGATAACGGAAAGAGTAATCTTCAATTTCCCATTTCAACTGACCAATACCTAAACGGTTCGCTAAAGGAGCATAAAGATTATTACATTCTTTAGCCGCTGCTCGGCGAACGTCTTCAGGTTCATTTTTCACTTCACGTAAATTACAAATACGCTCAGCTAATTTAATGATCACACAACGAAAATCATCAACCATAGCCAATAACATTCGACGAATATTATCGACTTGGGAAGAGGCGGACTCTTCCCCAACAGACGCATTCAACTGACCAATCGCGTCCATCTCTTCAACGCCATCAATCAGTTTTTCTATTTCTTTATTGTAGTTTTCAGTTAACGTTTCTCTGTCTAACACACCAGATGAAACTAAAGGAAATAACTGAGCTGCAATTAAAGTCGGCTTATCCATGCTTAGGGTGATCAAGATTTCTATCATCTCTCGACCACGCCACAACAAGAGTGGACCATTTTCATGGGAATCCACTAACTCTTGGCATTGTTGATACACCTCTGTCAGTTTTTTAGAGATGTTCTTATCTTGTTCAAGGCTGATTATCCATTCAGCTAACTCAAACGTTTCATTTTCCTTAAGATGTGCTCCGCGAACTGCGACCATGTCCGTTTCCTATAATCCAATTTTATAATGATTCTGCTTGGCTCCATTTCGCTTACCTGACGATTTCTGCCAGTTATCGCTCAAACAATGCCATAGATTCTAAATGTCCCGTATGTGGGAACATATCAAGCATACCTAGCCTAGTAAGCTTGTAACCGCGTTGAATAAGCAATTGGCTATCGCGTGCAAGTGTTGCTGGGTTGCACGATACATAAACGACGGTTTCAGGCTTCAATTTTGCCACAGTTTGCATCACTCCTGCAGCCCCTGCTCTGGCAGGATCCAGTAAAATCTTTGTAAACTTTGTGCTTGCCCACACTTGCTGATCAATCGGCTCTTCTAAATTTGCTTGATAAAACGTCACATTATCTAATTCATTTCGTTTTGCGTTAGATTGAGCGCGCTTAACCATTTCTTCAACGCCTTCAATACCTACGACTGTTTTTACTTTCTGTGCCAATGGCAAACTGAAATTACCTAAGCCACAGAATAAATCGAGTACACAATCGTCCGCATTGAGATCCAACCAAGTTAATGCTTGATTTACCATGCTGTCATTAATTGAGGCATTAACTTGAATGAAATCTTTAGGCGTAAAATAAATCTTCACACCATCAATGACATAATACGGTTCTTCGCCATATACGTGATTCAATACATCTGACTCAGGCATTAGGTATAGGATCAAATCTCGTTCTTCACAATAATGAAGTAAAGCTTGTTGATCTTTTTCATTAAATGCAGCGACATGACGAATGAGCAATACACTTCCGTTATCTGCTTGAACTAATTCAACATGACCTAAATGTCGCTTACCTTTAAGCTGATTAAGTAAGGTGTATAGCGATTCTAAATGCTGATCGAGTTCTTTTACTAAAACGGGACAATGACGAACATTAACAATTTCTTTGCTCTGTTTTTTTCTAAAACCAAAATCCAATTGATTCGTTTGTTTATTCATGATTAAACTAATACGAGCTCGACGTCGGTAATCATCCTCATTCGCAAGAATAGGCTCAGCAACATCACAAACATCAACACCTTGCTTTTTCATTAACTCTTGCAGCTTGTCATTTTTAGCGATGATTTGCTCTGCATGCTGTAAATGCTGAAGATTACAACCACCACAATCGTCATAATGCTGACAAATTGGAGCTTGGCGTTTACTGCTTTTTTTTGTCAATTTAATCAATTTAGCACGAGAATATTGTTTCTTTTGCTCAATGAATTGAATAATTGCTTGTTCTTCAGGTAAGGCGCCCTCGATAAACACCGGTTTTTTATCCACAAAAGCAATACCCGCACTATTGTGGTCTAATCGAACCACATCTACAGATAGGTGTTTTGTGTTTACCGAAGCTTTCTTTTTCGGTTTGAAGAATTGCGCCATGATTACTGCCTGATTTACAAAAATTAGCACTATTATACCAAAACGATTTGAAGATGCAGTCCTCATTTGTGTCTAAGCTTCAGGTTTATAGATTGAACAATTGAGCTTCACCTTGAACTTGATTAAGCTACACGGTTAGGGAAGTTAATTAAAACGAAGAGATATGACAAAATACGGCTTACGTGCACGAGTCATCACACTAACATTAGCACCAACGTTAATTATTGGTTTGCTATTAAGTGGCTTTTTCACCATAAACAGATACCACGATCTTGAAACTCAGTTAGTCTCAAGTGGAACCAGTATTATTGAACCGCTTGCTATTTCAAGTGAATACAGCATGACGGCAAAAAATCGTGAAGCCGTACGTCGACTGATCAGCTATGCGCATCGAAAACACTCAAAAATTGTGCGTAGTATTGCGGTGTTTGATGAAAATCATGACCTGTTTGTCACGTCCAATTTTCATCCTAACTTTGAAAGTCTCACTTTTCCTAAAGACAAACCTATCCCGCTTCTGCTTGATATTGAATTTTTAGATGATTCATTAATTTTAAGAGCGCCAATTTTAGCCGAGGGGCAATTTACCGCAAACTTTGATGCTTCCCATGTCAATGAGGCGCTAGGGTATATTGCTATTGAGCTCGATTTATCAAGCTTACGACTCCAGCAATACCAAGAAATATTTTCAGCCTTATTAGTCTTAATTTTAGGTCTCAGCTTATCTGGCGTTTTTGCCTTTCGTTTGATGCAAGACGTAACCCAACCTATTTCACACATGGTAAGTGTTGTTGACCGTATTCGCCGTGGTCACTTAAATGTGCGTATCGAGAATAAATTGCATGGCGAATTAGATACTCTCAAAAACGGCATCAATGCCATGGCGATTTCTTTATCTGATTATCATGTTGAAATGCAACAAAGCATCGACCAAGCGACTTCCGATTTACGAGAAACGTTAGAACAGCTTGAAATACAAAACGTAGAGTTAGACATCGCTAAAAAACGCGCTCAAGAAGCTGCTCGAGTTAAATCTGAATTTTTAGCAAACATGTCTCACGAACTGAGAACACCACTCAACGGGGTTATTGGTTTTACTCGTCAAATGCTAAAAACATCACTGTCTGATAATCAAAAAGATTACCTACAAACCATTGAGCGATCGGCCAATAATTTATTGACCATCATTAATGACATTCTTGATTTCTCCAAATTGGAAGCGGGCAAATTACTGCTAGAGAATCTACCGTTTGATTTCCAAGACAGTTTAGATGAAGTGGTTAGCTTACTCGCCCCAAGCGCTCACGAAAAAGGATTAGAAATCACGTTAAAAATCGACCCTCGCATTCCATCTGGGTTAATTGGCGATCCTTTACGAATTCAGCAAGTACTAAACAATTTAGTTGGTAATTCAATTAAATTTACAGAAAAAGGCAACATCGATATCTCCATCGAGTTAAAACACCTTAATGATGACTTTATTGATGTGCAGTTTGTGGTTCGAGATACCGGCATTGGTATATCTGAGCGTCAACAAGCACAACTATTCCAAGCATTTAGCCAAGCGGATGCGAGTATATCTCGTCGTTATGGTGGTACTGGCCTTGGTCTTGTTATTACTCAAAAACTCGTGTCTCAAATGGGCGGAGAAATAGGATTAAGCAGTCGTCTTCATCAGGGATCTACATTCTGGTTTACTATGAGAATGCATCCAACAGAATTACCAATGATTGATGAACGAGATGTCAGCCAATTAGAAAAGAAAAAATTGCTTTTAATTGAACCTAATATGCAGTCAGCCTCCATATTACAACAACAATTTATTCATCATGGTGTCTTCGTCACTTACCGTTCTACATTGCCAGACACACTTGAAAATCACGATTATGCATTAATAAGTTTAAGCTCAAGCGATAAACCTGATGCAGAAGCATTAAAAGCAATGGTTAAGAAAATTACGCCATATTGCCCAACAATTGTAATTGGATTACCAAGTACTGAACTGGCCTTAACCGAAGAGCTCAATAAATATTCATACATGACGTGTTTATCAAAACCGTTTGCGAAGAAAAAACTATTAGATGCTTTATTAGTACAACCGAATTCTCAAATTATCGAAGCGTTACCTGATTTAATGGCGTCACATGACATGCCAAAACGCTTACCGATCAAAGTAATGGCTGTTGATGATAACCCAGCAAACCTTAAGCTAATCTCAGCATTACTGCATGAACAAGTTGAAAGTGTGGTTACCTGTAAGAATGGTATTGATGCCGTACAACAAGCAACAGAGCAAAAGTTTGATATTATTTTGATGGATATTCAAATGCCGAAAATGGACGGCGTAATGGCATGCAAAGAGATCCGAAAAACAGCCCTGAATTCTGGAACGCCTATTGTTGCGGTAACCGCTCATGCAATGGCCGGTGAACGAGAAAGATTGATTAGCGAAGGCATGGACGATTACTTAACAAAGCCAATTGAAGAGCATGTACTACAACAAGTCATCATTCATTGGAGTCCATTAACCGATCATAAGGAAGTGGAAAAAATCGTTATTCTTCCTGATAATATTCCTGATATTACAATTGATGATCCATCTTGTCCTGCGACTAGTAGCATTGATTGGAATGCAGCACTAAAACAATCAGCAGGAAAAGAAGATCTCGCAAAAGAAATGTTGCTTATGCTTATTGAGTTTATTCCAGAAGTCGATAGCTGGGTGACGAAAGCCATTGATAAAAAAGCAACAGCAGAAGATCTTTGCCACTATATCCATAAGCTTCATGGTAGCAGTTCATATTGTGGGGTATTACGACTTAAGCAATTGTGTAATTTGATAGAGACGGCGTTACGACAAGGACAAGACATTAAAAATATTGAGCCTGAGTTATTTGAACTTCAAGACGAAATGGAAAAAGTAACCTCTGACGCTCAAATCTTACTTAACTAAGACTTCCTATCTTAATGATACGCCATTAATCAAGTAATTAGTGGCGTAGTATTAAGACTCAAAAATAACCGTCGCTACCGCATAATGACGCTCATCAGAAATGGTGAGGTGAATGTGTGACACTGAAGACTGTTGAGACAACACAAGTGCTTTACCCGAAAGCGTTAAGATCGGTTTTCCATTATCATCATTTGAAATCGTAAAATCATGAAAAGTCACTCCATGAGCAATACCAGTCCCTAAGGCTTTTGACGCGGCTTCTTTTGCGGCAAAACGTTTTGCGAGAAAACGCCCTTTTTGCTTTAATCCTTGATAACGCTCAAATTCAGGCTGACTTAAGATGCGTTCAGCGAACGCATCTCCTGAGCGAGAAAGGGCTTTCTCTACCCTTTCTATTTCAGCGATATCAGTCCCAAGACCAACAATTGCCATTACTTACGAGCACCTAGCATAATTCTATGCATATCAGCGACCGCTTTCTCTAATCCATCAAACACCGCTCTTCCCATGATCGAGTGACCAATATTTAACTCATAGATTTCAGGCAATGCTGCGATAGCTTCAACATTGTGATATGTCAAACCATGACCCGCATTAACAATCAGCCCTTTACTTGCCGCATAAGTTGCTCCTGCCGCAATTTTTTTCAATTCAATTTGTTCGGCTTCTTCTGTTTCTGCATCCGCATACGCACCAGTATGAAGCTCAATAAAAGGAGCTCCACACGCAACAGCCGCATCAATCTGGGCGTTATCTGCATCAATAAACAAGGATACTTTAATACCTGCTTTTGATAACGTTTGAGTTGCGGCTTTCACTTTTTCAAGTTGACCAACGACATTCAAACCACCTTCAGTAGTTAACTCTTCACGTTTTTCTGGCACAAGACAAACAAATTCTGGCTGTGTTTCTAATGCAATTCCGACCATTTCATCCGTCACTGCCATTTCTAAATTCATTCGAGTTTGCAGTGTTTCACGTAAAATTCGCACATCACGATCTTTTATATGACGACGATCTTCACGTAGATGAATCGTAATACCCGCAGCACCTGCACGTTCTGCAATTTCAGCAGCGTGCACTGGATCTGGGTATTTAGTCCCTCTCGCATTACGAAGAGTGGCTACGTGATCGATGTTGACGCCAAGTAAAATTGAACTCATTTTAGAATACTCCTTGTTCTTGGAAGAAACAGTTCCCTACTTTTTAGGGGCTTACCGCCAAGATACGGCTTTAAGGCTATACGTGTAAAGCGTTTTGCCGCTTTTAATTGCTCTGGTGTTATAAATCGACGCTCACTGATAGCGATAAGTTCATCACCTTTGAAACTCATTAAAGGGTCGTGTCGAATCGATGCCATGAACCCTTTCTGCTCTCTGTAGCGATACGTCATTTCAGGAGAAACCATTTCACCACTGCCTGCGCAATGCAAGAAATCCACGCCATAACCCAGTGACGACAATAAAGCCAATTCAAAACGTCTTAATGCAGGTTCTGGGTTTTTAGTCTGAGCAAGTTCAGTCAACGCGGTAAGATAATCGAGAAATAAAGCAGGATACGGGGTTTCTTGTTCAATCACCCTTACCACTAGTTCATTAATGTATAAGGCTGAATATAAATTAATTCCAGTGAGAGGAATAGCCAGACTGATGGTTTCAGCTTGACGCAAAGTTCGCATAGAGCCTCTACCCGACCATTTCATCAATAGCGGTGTAAATGCTTGTAACACACCTTTAAGGTTTGAACGCTTACTGCGTGCCCCTTTAGAGATAATAGATAAACGGCCATACTCTTCGCTAAATACATCTAAAATTAGACTGCTTTCGCTATACGGTCTACGGTGCAGGACAAAACAACGTTGTAAGCCTTCTTCCACGTTTATTACCTATAATAAAGTTCGCAATACACTTCGATAACAACAAAAAAATCCCAAATAACTAAAATAATTTTATCTACTTAAGTTATATGGGATCTTGTTTTAGCTCTTATTTATATCTAGAGGATTATAAATCGTCGATGTAACCAAGAGAACGAAGTGCTCGCTCATCATCAGCCCAACCAGATTTAACTTTAACCCAAAGTTCTAAATACACTTTGCGGTCAAATAACCCTTCCATATCAAGACGAGCTTCACGACCAATAACTTTGATCTTTTCGCCGTTCTTACCTACGACCATTTTCTTTTGGCCAAGACGTTCAACAAGGATCAAACCGTTAATATGAAAACCATCCATTTTAGGATTGTAATCAAAACGTTCGATCTCTACTGTTACCGAATATGGCAACTCTTCACCCGTAAAACGCATCAGCTTTTCACGAATGATCTCTGAAGCCATAAAGCGTTGTGAACGGTCAGTTACGTATTCTTCAGGGAAATGATGAACCGCTTTTGGTAAATGATCACGAACTAGCTTTTGAACCACATCAACATTAGAGCCTGATTTTGCTGAAATTGGCACAACGTCAACAAAGTCCATTTTTTCAGTCATCGTTTGAAGATGAGCCATAACGTCATTTTTATCTTTAACGTTATCTACTTTGTTTACCAATAGAACAGTAGGGAATCCAGCTTTTCTCAGCTTATTCAATACCATTTCATCGTCTGGTGTCCAGTGAGTACCATCTACCAAGAATAAAACCAAGTTAACATCACTTAATGATGAGCTTGCAGCACGGTTCATTAAGCGGTTAATCGCACGTTTTTCTTCAATATGAAGACCTGGTGTATCAATATAAATCGCTTGATAATCCCCTTCCGTATCAACACCCATAATGCGGTGACGAGTCGTTTGAGGTTTACGAGAGGTAATCGAAATCTTCTGTCCCAATATTTGGTTTAGAAGTGTTGATTTACCTACGTTTGGACGACCAACGATAGCAATAAAGCCACAGTGTTGGTTGTCGCTAGATTCTGTTTTAGCTTCTGATGAGAAGTACGCATCTAGATCGAATTCTTTGTCATCTGACATTAGTTTACTTGTCCTAATGCTATGTCAGCAGCCGACTGTTCTGCCTTGCGGCGACTGCTTCCTTTGCCGATAACAGGCTTATCCAAGCCTGCTACGATACATTCAATAGTGAACTCTTGATTATGAGCTTCACCTTTAATTTTTGTCACTGTGTACGTTGGTAACGGCTTACGACGACCTTGTAGGTATTCTTGAAGACGTGTTTTTGGATCTTTTTGAGAGATACCTGGTTCAATCGAATCTAAGCGTGTTTTGTACCATGCTAAAATAATTCGACGAATGACTTCGGTATCACTATCAAGATAAATACCACCAATGATCGCTTCAACCGCATCCGCTAAAATTGAATCTCGACGGAAGCCACCGCTTTTCAATTCGCCAGGGCCTAAAAATAGGTAATCCCCTAACTCAAATTCACGACCTAACTCAGCAAGAGTATGACCACGAACTAGCGTTGCACGCATACGACTCATATCACCTTCATCCACTTTAGGAAAACGGTGATAAAGTTCATCAGCAACCACAAAACTCAAAATTGAATCGCCTAGAAATTCTAAACGTTCATTATGAGTTCCGTTAGCACTACGGTGAGTCAGTGCTAACTTAAGAAAGCCTTCATCATTAAATTTATAGCCTATTTTGCGTTCTAGGCGTTGTAATGGAGATGTCATATTATTTCAATCAGTCTATGCCACCGATGCGGTTAAAACGAACACCAGTAGGAATAAAGGAAGGCAGCACACTATCGCTACCACGTTCAAATTCAAAGCTGATCCAGATCCCGACCGCTTTACCAACTAAATTCGCTTCTGGGACAAAGCCCCAATAACGGCTGTCGGCACTGTTGTCACGATTATCGCCCATTACAAAATAGTTACCTTCTGGTACTACCCACTCGTTATAGCCTGGTCGTGGTTGGTACATAGATACTCGATCAGAACGCATTGGGTTAACCAAAATATCATGCGTTGTATCACTTGCTAACTGCTCGGTATATTGAACTAAGTTAGTGCGATCTTGCATGAATTCACTGTCTTTCATGTTCGTTAACGGGATAATATTACACTTGCTCTCACCCTTTGGTTTCACACAAATTTGCTTAGAAGCGCTGTAAATAACAGTGTCACCAGGTTTACCTACTACACGTTTAATATAGTCGATATTTGGTTGTGGTGGATATTTAAAAACAACAATATCACCACGTTCTGGTTTACCCACATCTACAAGTTGTGTACGCCAAACAGGATCTTTAATTCCATAAGAGAATTTTTCGACCAAGATAAAATCACCGACTAAAAGCGTCGGCATCATCGAACCGGATGGGATCTGGAACGGCTCATAAATAAATGAGCGCAACACTAAAACAAGGCCAATCACTGGAAAAATAGAAACAGCTTGTTCTATCCATGCTGGTTGAGGAGCGACTTTTGCAAGTGTTGCATCATCAACTTGTCCATTCGCTTGCTCACGGGCGGCTGCAATTTTTTGTTTGCGCTTTGGTGCCAAGACGAATTTATCAATAGTCCAAATAACACCAGTAAACAGTGTTACTAAAACTAAAATCAGTGAAAAAGTGTTAGCCATTACATTCCCTTAAGTTATTAAGTGTTGCATAACAAAGAAAGCGAAGACCATTGATCATCGCTTTCTTTGAGCTGTAATAAAGCGTCATTTACGTCATTCTGAAAAATCAGAAATTATAAATTAATCTTTACCTACATGAAGAATCGCAAGGAAAGCTTCTTGAGGTAATTCAACATTACCAATCTGCTTCATGCGTTTCTTACCGTCTTTTTGCTTCTTCAACAGTTTTTTCTTACGGCTAATATCGCCACCGTAACATTTTGCGATTACGTTTTTACGTAACTGCTTAACGGTTGAACGCGCAATAATGTGTCCGCCGATTGCCGCTTGAATTGCAATATCAAACATTTGACGAGGGATGAATTCTTTCATCTTCTCAACAAGTAAGCGACCACGACCTTGTGCATTATCATGGTGAGTAATGATAGCAAGTGCATCGACTCTTTCACCATTAATCAATACATCAACACGAACCATATTAGAAACTTCATAACGTTGGAAGTTGTAATCTAATGATGCATAACCACGAGATGTTGACTTTAAACGGTCGAAGAAATCTAACACAACTTCAGACATTGGAATGTCATAAGTTAATGCCACTTGATTTCCATGATAAATCATATCGACTTGAGTACCACGTTTTTCAATACATAGGCTAATTACATTACCTAAATAATCCGCAGGCACTAGAATATTACAACGAGCAATTGGTTCACGAATTTCGTCTAAATCATTCACTGCAGGCAATTTTGCAGGGCTATCTACGTACAGTAAATCGCCATTATTCAACACAACTTCATAAACTACCGTTGGTGCTGTTGTAATCAGATCAAGATCGTATTCACGCTCTAAACGCTCCTGAATGATTTCCATGTGTAGCATACCAAGGAAGCCACAACGGAAACCAAAACCAAGTGCTGAAGAACTTTCTGGTTCATAGAAAAGAGACGCATCATTTAAGCTTAATTTACCCAATGCATCACGGAAGTTTTCATAATCATCCGATGAAATAGGGAATAAACCAGCATATACCTGTGGTTTCACTTTTTGAAAACCAGGTAAGCGCTCTTCACAACCGCCTTTAGCGTGAGTTAATGTATCACCCACTGGTGCGCCTAAAATATCTTTAATACCACAAACAACCCAGCCTACTTCACCGGTGTTTAATCCATCAGTATCCACTTGTTTTGGTGTGAAGATACCAATGCGGTCAACATTCCATGATTGGCCAGTGCTCATTACTTTAATTTTGTCATTTTTCTTCAATGAGCCATGTTTAACTCGAACTAAAGAAACAACACCTAAGTAATTATCAAACCATGAGTCAATGATCAACGCTTGGGTTGGACCTTCTGGATTGCCTTCTGGTGCTGGAATTGATTTAACGATAGTTTCAAGAACTTCATCAACACCGACACCTGTTTTAGCAGAACAACGCGTTGCTTCCATCGCTTCAATACCAACGATGTCTTCAATTTCTTCTGCAACACGTTCAGGATCAGCCGCTGGTAAATCAATCTTATTCAAGATTGGAACCACTTCTAAATCCATTTCAAGAGCGGTATAACAGTTTGCTAGAGTTTGAGCTTCTACACCCTGACCTGCATCAACCACTAATAATGCGCCTTCACAAGCCGCAAGTGAACGTGATACTTCGTATGAGAAATCAACGTGTCCAGGTGTATCGATAAAGTTTAGTTGATAAGTTTCACCATCTTTTGCCGTGTAGTTTAGAGTTACACTCTGGGCTTTAATAGTGATACCACGTTCACGTTCTAGATCCATTGAATCAAGAACTTGTGCTGCCATTTCACGGTCTGACAGGCCACCACAAACTTGGATAAGGCGGTCAGATAGTGTTGATTTACCGTGATCGATATGGGCAATAATAGAAAAATTACGAATATGCTTCATGAATGACGTGACAAACTCAATTAGTTAATGGGATTGGATCGTGAGATCAAGTAATGGGATTCTACCCAATTTCCTTGCAAGTCGCTATCTTATCCTGCGGCATTTACTGAGATAGTGTCAGAAATCGACTCGCCAAGGACTCTAATTAGACTAACTTGTTGTTCTGTTTTCTGTTCAATACGATGAGAAAGGGTTTTCGCAATAAAATACCCTCCCCACGATGAGAGCCCAGCAATTACGATTGTTGTCACCTCTCCGATACCAATTAAAGGAGAAATTAACCATTCAGAGATTAAGGCACCAAATAAAAGAAAAAACAGAGGTACAAGATAAACAATAGCAGCGGATTGAAGTAAGTTTTTCTCTGGTAAACCAATTTCAACCATTTGCCCAATCGTTAATTTTTTATCCGTATGGAAAGCCCAATGATGTACTTTTCCAGGAAGGACCTTAGAAACAATACCTGTCCCACAAGAATCTTGTGACGCACAATGATTACAACTTGTTTTTTGTTGGCAACCAACAACAACAATATCATCTTGAACATCAAGAACCGTTGCTAATGCAGTCATCATATTCTTACTTCTCCTTAACGTTGACGTCTGAAGAATCAAATACGACAGAGTTGGCAATACGCTTTGCTGTTACGGTAGGAATATCCCCAACAACACTAATTTCATATTCACCTTTGATATAACTGTGCAGCGAACGACGGCCTTGTGTCACCAGTTGCTCTTTGTGACTTAGCTTATCCGCTTCAGAAATATAGACTGAAAAATTAAACAAGCCATCAGAAAACATTTTACTTTCTACTGAACGTTGATTCATAGATAAACGATAGCGATTAAAATTAATCTTTTTAAATCCTTGCGGTATCCAATTAACCGACCACATTGCCGCTTCATTCGTTGCCGCTGGTATTTTTAGCACTTTAGGAAGTTCAACAGTCCCGAGGCGTTTCTTCATAAATTCAGTAATTTGATCGTTGACGGTGTACGAAACAACTCGGTACTGCTCAATAATATCACCGTCTCGGCTAACAAGATCGGTTCTTAAAGGCAACTTACTTCTTTCATCTATCCAAACCACGTAGGAATAACGAGCACCATCTTTTGAAACGATTCTAATAACTTGCGTTGGAGACCCTGCTTCTCTCGCTCTACCCATCGAAATAAAATCGTAATATTGGTTAAGCTCGGCCACATTTTTATGTAATAGCGGAATAATAGGCGCAACAATGGCTTCAGATTGAATTGAGAAAGGTTTACTTCCCTGTTCCAAATAACTGATTTCATCATTACGGCGGATAACTTCTCGCATTGAACCACTTAAATAGACGAGGTGAGATAACGTCATATCTTTGGTATGGGAATGTCGGTACATGAAAGGTTCAATACTGTTTTTCTTCACTAAAATGTAAGAAAGTTCGTAATTTAAACTATGGCTAGCCTCATCCATCTGATGCAACAAGGCCTCCGCAGAAGGTTTATCTTCTGCCGAGGCCATTATTGGAAAGATGCTGACCAAGGCTATTAGGCTGACCAGGATTCTTTTCATTTATTCTGCCAATGTCGAATTTTGCTCTAACAGTTCTCTATCAACAGAACCATCATGTGCATTTAAACGAAGCTGTAATTCATAATCTTGCAGCATTGCATTAATACGTTTGCGTTGCTCCATGACATCGGCTTCATTCGATGATTTAGGTACCAGAGAGTCTCGAGTTAAACTGACTGGCTCAGCTGAACCACTAAAAGGTATGGTATCAAGAACCTGTATATCACCGCTTGTTGGGATCCCGTTAGGATCGTCATTGTTGTATTGTTGTACACCAACAATAACCACTAATGAAAAACACGCCGCCATTGCTACTTGGCTAAATTGAGTTAACCAACTTGGCATTGTTTTCTTTGCCTCTGAAGGCGTTGGTTGTGATGGAATAAACGCCGTCACATTATCATTAATTTGATGAGCTGCCTCACCTTCAAGAGCAAGAGCAACATTAGCAGCAATATTCCATTCTTTGCTACTTGGTGCGTCCCCTCTCATTACATCACCAATTAAGTGATAGTTTGCCCATGTTTCTGCATTTCTTGTTTCTGATAACGAAGCAATAAACGCATTGTCCATTTCTTCATTATCAATAAAAGCAGAAATTTTTGCTTTATCAGTCATTGTCTTCACCGTTTGACCGTTGGAAATCATTAACGCTGCATTAGCGGTTGAATTTTTTTCTCGACGACTTCACGAGCTCGGAAAATACGAGAACGAACCGTACCAACCGGACACTCCATTATCGCAGCAATATCTTCATAACTTAGCCCTTCTAGCTCTCGTAATGTTATTGCTGTTTTTAAATCTTCAGGTAACCCATCGATCGTCGAAAATACAATTTGTCGTAACTCTTCAGACAACGATAAATTCTCAGGGTTCGTAATTTCTTTTAATGCACTCGCCCCTTCATAATATTCGGCATCTTCGGCATCAACATCAAATGCTGGAGGCCTTCTTCCCTGAGCAACTAAATAATTTTTTGCTGTATTGACCGCTATCCGATAAAGCCAAGTATAAAACGCACTATCACCTCGGAACGTTGGTAACGCTCGGTAGGCCTTAATGAACGCTTCTTGAGCTACATCAGGAACATCACCACTATTTTTTACGTAACGAGCAACAAGATTACAGACTTTATTTTGGTACTTAATCACCAAATGATTAAAAGCTTGCTTGTCGCCTCTTTGAACTCGCTCAATCAATACCTGATCGGTTAACTGCTCACTCATTGGAGCGGGTACTCCCATGTTATTATTCTTAAATGCGCATTAAGTTTATATAACGTAATAGCTTCAATCTGCTATACCACGATTAACTTGAGCACTATGTATGAGTTTCTAAATGTTAGAAAGTTCCTTTATTATGACATTTTTTACACATTTAATATATTAAGAGCACCTAACTCCCTACCGATTCTTGGCTTCACAGCAATAAAATACGATAACTTCCTCCTAATTTTATTCTTGATAATTAAGATTCCACTCAAAATGTGACGCAACCGGATAGATTCTGGTAAAATGCTCGGATAATCACAGGATAATGATGAATATATGAACATAACCAATGAACACAGTTGTGACGTCTTAGTCATAGGTAGTGGTGCTGCTGGTCTTTCACTTGCACTTAGAGTCGCACCACATGGAAAGGTGATCGTTTTAAGTAAGGGCCCACGTAATGAAGGGTCTACCTACTACGCTCAAGGTGGCATTGCTGCCGTATTTGATGAAAGTGATACTATAGAATCTCATGTCGATGACACCTTAATTGCAGGCGCTCATATTTGCGATAAAGACGTTGTTACCTTCATTGCAGAAAATGCTAAGCACTGTGTTCAATGGTTAATTGATGGCGGTGTTCCTTTTGATCATGATGATGAAAAAGAAACCGACATATCTCACCCGAGGTTCCATTTAACTCGAGAAGGTGGCCATAGCCATCGTCGCATTCTTCACGCGGCAGATGCAACGGGTAAAGCAATGCAAACGTCGTTGCAAGACAACGTCGTTAATCACCCTAACATTACAATTTTTGAACGTCATAACGCATTGGATTTAATTACTGAAGACAAAATAGGCGGTGACATTGATAAAGTCGTCGGTGCTTATATTTGGAACCGTGACGCTGAACATGTCGAAACCGTTCGTGCCAAATTTGTGGTTATAGCCACTGGTGGTGCTTCTAAAGTTTATCAATATACGTCGAATCCCGACGTCTCTTCTGGTGATGGCATTGCAATGGCTTGGCGTGCGGGGTGCCGTGTCGCGAATTTAGAATTTAATCAATTTCATCCAACGTGCCTATTTCATCCAGATGCCCGTAATTTTTTAATGTCTGAAGCATTACGTGGTGAAGGCGCTTACTTACGTCGTCCTGATGGATCTCGTTTCATGTTGGATTTCGATGAACGTGCTGAACTCGCTCCTCGTGATGTAGTAGCCCGAGCTATCGATTTTGAAATGAAACGTTTAGGTGCAGATTGCATGTATTTAGACATTAGCCACAAGCCAGAAGATTTCATTCATCATCACTTCCCTACCATTAATGAAAAATTGCTTTCGTTTGGTATTGATATGACAAAAGAACCCATTCCTATCGTTCCAGCGGCACACTATACCTGTGGTGGCGTAATGGTTGATAAACAGGGCCAAACAGACATTGATGGCTTGTTTGCTATCGGCGAAGTAAGTTATACCGGACTTCATGGTGCCAATCGCCTAGCATCTAATTCATTATTAGAATGTGTTGTTTATGCTTGGTCTGCCGCTGAATGCATAATTAAAGAAATGGATAAGCGAGAGCTTCCGCCATCATTGCCAGCATGGGATGAAAGCCAAGTTGAATGTTCAGATGAAGAAGTTGTAATTCAACATAACTGGCATGAATTACGCTTGTTTATGTGGGATTACATGGGAATTGTACGTACCGACAAACGTTTAGAACGAGCGCTTCGTCGCATCCAATTGCTAAAGCAAGAAACGCATGATTATTACAGTAACTTCCGAGTTTCTAATAACCTCATTGAATTACGTAACTTACTCGATGTCTCTGAACTCATGATTCGTTGTGCTATGGAGCGAAAAGAAAGTTGTGGCTTACATTACACCCTTGATTATCCTGAAGCCTTAGAAGAATCAGGCCCAACGATTTTAATACCAACGCGTGATTAATATCTAAGTAAAACGATCAATAAAAGCCCTATATAGAATCTTATCTATGTAGGGCTTTTTAATGTCATCGTATTACTAAAAAATAGATTTACCAGATAATTACCTGTACCGCATCATGATAGATAGCTCATTAAAAAAAGAAGATCGGCAACTGTCTTTTAATAAATACATCGTACGATGGTCATATAAGTTATGGCATTTAATAATGATTAACGACCGACTGACCCATAGAGAATGACTGACAATCCAATCTCGATCATCATCCGACTCTTTATTAACAAAGTTATACATACCTTGTTGAGTAAGTAACGCATGGTAAGCCAATTTACTCTGTTGATAGAGGAAATAAAAAAGAAAAGGAATAAGAGGAAAAGGGATTATATTTAACAATAATACCGCCCACCCTATACAGAAAAAACTGCCATAAAGACAAAGATAGGCGATATATGAAAAGGTAAGGTTTACCCTAACGGAGTTTGCTGTGATTATGCGCAACAATTTTATCTATCATAGAAGCATGAGCTAAATTATCACTGCGGCCATGTCCCATGATCCAAGTAAATAAATCTGGGTCATCACTTTCAAGTAAAGAAACGAAACCTTGTTGCTCAGCTTCTGTTAGTTCTTCAAAGCATTCATCAAAAAATGGCATGATAACCACATCTAATTCCAACATGCCACGACGGCAAGCCCACTTAACTCGAGCTTTTTCTTCGACACTGTACATACAGTTCCCTAACTAAAATAGAAATAACTGGTCTGATTTTATCAGTCAATCCCGATGACAACCATGATCAAAAGTAACAAGATGAAGAAGATGAGACATCAAACTGATGTTTCTTTTACTGACATTTAAAATCTAGGCATTTACTATAAAGAGAATTACTCAACAAAATAAGAATTTAATGATGAGCACATTGTTTCCAAAACTATCAATTAAAAAAGAAGACACATTACCTGCGCTTGCTATTTCAGAGCTTAATGATTGGGCTTTGATCACAATGATCGGTAATGATAAAAAGTCCTACCTTCAGGGACAAGTAACCGCTGATGTAGTAACTCTCCCACAGGATGACATTACCTTTGGTGGCCATTGTGATGCAAAAGGTAAATTATGGAGTATTTTCCAACTGTTCAACCATAACGGTGGTTATGCTTTATTTCAGCGAAGAAGTGCCATTGAAACAGAACTCACTGAAATAAAAAAATACTCTGTATTTTCTAAAGTTGATATCGCGGTTGGTGATGACGTTTTATTGGGGATTAGCGGTAAAAAGGCAACAGATTGGGTAAACAAACACACAACAACTGACGCGAATGTTCGTGCTTGTGAGCTTGGAACGTTTGCTAAAATAAGTGAAACTCAATGGTTACTCGTCACCACACCAGAACACAAAGAAAATATAATAAACCAAGAAAGTAACACGGTGCTATGTGACGAATCATTATGGTCATTACACACAATTCAACATGGTTTACCTCAGCTAGATAATGCATTAAGTAACGCTCACATTCCACAAGCCATGAATTTACAAGCTGTCGGTGGTATCAGCTTTGCTAAAGGTTGCTACACAGGACAAGAAACCGTTGCTCGAGCAAAATATCGAGGCATTAATAAACGAGCAATGTACCTATTATCAGGTCAATCTAATTCAATACCTGTCGCAGGTGATGCAATTGAACGTAGTGTGGGTGAAAACTGGCGAAAAGGAGGCACTATCGTATCGGCTTACCGTTTTGAAGATGGTTATACGTTAGCACTTGCTATTTTACCTAACGACCTAGAGGAAGGTACCCAGTTCAAACTCCAAGATTCAATTTGGAACAAAGGCAATCAACCTTACTCATTAGATGAAGAGTAAATTAAGTCATTCATACTTTGCGTTTCAATTATGAGTATTTAATTCATAGTTACATTACTACTTTGAAGTAACCTGCATAAATCAAGATACAAAAATGAATTGTTACTTATTTATTGTGAATAAGTAACAGGTTAGTTACCTTATCTATATTCTTTTATTACAAAAGAATACATAAATTGTTTAACTCCAAACAATTTATTCCAACGGCCTATAAATGTTGGAAATGCATCTGTGACTGTTTGCCCGAAAAACATTTCGGGCTTTTTTTTGACATTATTTTGTTAGCAGTTGTTAATTCTGAATATAGATCAAATTTCAATACATTAACTTGACCATTTTGCGCTTACCATCACCATATTCTAACTCTGTAATACTCATGTCATCTTTACTGTCTTATAATTTAGGCCTAGCACAAGATTTAATTAGTATTAATCACCTAAGGATAACGTGATGCGATTTTTTAAGCACTATGCACCAAGCATGATTGCTAAACATATTAGTCGACTATTTAACGGACGGATTCATATTCATGGCATTGGCGAATTTAGATTTGAAGAGGGTCGCTTAATTGTCCCAACTCAAGCAGAGCGTGAGCATTATCGTATGATAAAAGAAATAAATGTTGAGGTTAATCGCTTGAGAATGGCCTATTAATACAGAATCATTAAACGTAAAAAATCAAGAATTGGACACTAAAAAAGGTAGCCATGAGCTACCTTTTTACTGTCTACTTAATGGGATTATTTTGCTATTTTTGGTAAATGCCCCGATAATCCTAATGCTCTTTTTAAACATTCATCTTTTACTGGTGTAAGTTCATTCGTTAATGACATACCAATACCTCTAACCAATTTTTTTAGTGGATTAGAGCCTGAGAATAACGCTTTAAAACCTTGCATAGACGCTATCATTTGAGCAGCTTCTGTTTTTCTCCATCGCTCAAAACTCCGTAAATTGGTTTTTAAACCAATATCTTTGTTCTCGTGTTGCAACGTCATAATCGTTTCAGCTAATGCCGCTGCATCTGCTAATCCTAAATTAACACCTTGCCCTGCGAGCGGGTGAATCGTATGAGCAGCATCTCCGACTAATACAGCACGCTCTCGGACAAAGTCTTTTGCATAGCGCATTTTTAATGGAAAAGCTTGTCGCTCTCCTTCAACCTTGCAAAGCCCCAATTGATTATCAAACGCCGCCGTTAATTGCTTATTAAACTCATCGCTAGGCATTGATACTAAATTTTCAGCATGTAATGGATCAAGTGACCATACAATAGAGCTTAGATTTGGCTCACTTAACGGAAGGAAAGCAAGTGGGCCTTCAGATCTGAAAATTTGACGAGCTGCTTTATGGTGATCATCAACAGTTCGAACATTGGCTACCAGTGCACTGTGTCCATAATCCCAATGTGTAAGAGGGATATCTAATTGATTACGTAACCATGAATTAGCCCCATCAGCACCAACAACCAACTTAGCCGTTATTCCTTTGCCTGATTCTAAATTAATCCATGCTTCACTTTCGCCAAACATAATACTCGCACAACGCTCAGGAGCGAATAACGTTACGTTATCTTGTTTCGTTATTTTATCGAGTAAAGAAAGTTGAATAACTCGGTTCTCAATAATATGGCCTAAATCTTGTTGGGCGATTTGTGTTGCATCAAAATCAATATGCGCAAAGCTGTCTTGTTCCCATACTTTCATTGAAGTATAAGCCGCCGCTCGTCTTGAGATAATGCCTTCCCAAGCACCAACATTCGTTAAAATATTTTCACTTGCACGACTAATCGCTGAAACACGAACATCAGGTAAAGCAGTTAATTCAGCATCAGGTAAGTGACTTTCTATAATTGCGATTCTTAAACCGCTTTTTTCTAGAGCAGCAGCAACAGTCAAGCCAACCATGCCCCCCCCAATAATCGCAATATCTACACTTTGCATCATAATTATCTATTCACTCGACCCATTGCACGTAATGTTAGGGGTTTTAAAAAAGAACGGAAAGTATCAACCGCGTATAAGCTCATATTTCTTCCCACTACCATAGGAAAAACATTATTCGCAAAAATAGAGATTAAACCCGCTGTCATTGTTATGGTTTGTTTTTGATCAGATTGACGTCGTTGCTGATAACGAGAAAGAACAGAATAATCACCAACATCAACATTACCTCTAAAAGCATCAGAAATACATTCAGCCAACGAAAAAACATCTCGAATACCCAAATTAAACCCTTGCCCTGCAATAGGATGCAATGTTTGAGCTGCATTACCAATAGCCGCAAAACGGTGTGACACGTGCTGAGTTTGATGACGTAACCACAATGGATAATGCGCTCGTTTTCCTGCTTTTTTCATTGCCCCTAAACGCCAGCCAAACGCGATCTGTAAGTGTGCTAAAAAAGCCTTATCATCAAAAGACGAAATACGTTCTGCTTCTTCTGGGCTTACACACCATACCAGTGAACTACGCCCTTGAGACATTGGAAGTAAGGCGAGTGGCCCATTCTCAGTAAAACGTTCAAACGCCTTACCTTGTGGGTGGCACTCTGTTGTTACATTCGCAATAATGGCTACCTGCTCAAAATTATACTCTTGAGCTTCAATCTGCATACTCTTACACGTTTGAGATTCTGCACCATCAGCCGCAACCACTAATGACGTTGAAATAGCATCTCCGTTTGATAAGTGAATTATCGATGACGCTAATAAACGTTCAATATTAACCACAGTGACTGGACAAATAAAATTAATGTTATCGGTCGCTAACAGTTTTTGATGATAAAAACGGCCAACGTCGGCTAACTCAACAACGTAACCTAAGCTGTCAATATTAAGCTCTGTAGAAGTAAGCTCTGTTATCCCTGCATGATGACGATCTGACACATGAATATGATGAATAGGCGTCGCTACTGGTTCTATTTCAGACCATAACGACACATCTTTCAATAATTGAGTGGTTCCGCTCGACAGTGCAATACTACGAGAATCATACCCAGGATGATTATCTATATTGGGTTCAAAAGCCTCTATAACGGCAATAGATAATGCACCTTTGGTCATTTGTTGTAGTGCCAACGCTAGAGTAGCTCCAGCCATTGCTCCACCAACAATAACAACATCATAATGTGTCATATCTTCACTCATTAGTGGACAGCTTTAGACGCATCTTTATGAATACGTTGACCCAATTCTAAGTGAATAGTTAATACACAAACATGCACATGTTCTAACACTTGTTCAAATAAACTCTCTTGTTCTTCAATGTCATCATCTTCGTCGATTCCTAAACGCGCAATTTCTTCTAGGTCAACTAAAGCTTCTTTTAATGCTTCTGATGCTTTATCCATTTTCAGATCAACTAAACCAAGTCCTGAAATAAAATGATTCACCCACTCACTTAGTCCATCAGCTCGGTTCATTAATCCTTCTTTATCATCGGGAATTAACATTGAGAGAGCCAGTTCACTTCCCGTTAGCTCTGCAACGGTAAATTGGAAAACGGCACTTCCGATCTGAATGGCACTGTCAGGCCATCCTAATCCATCATTAGTGTAATCATACATTAAAGGCTTCCATGCATTATCATCTAAAGGCAATCCACCACTTATCATACCAACTAGCAGGCCGTGTAATTCTGCGGGCGTTACCGCTAATCCACTGTCTTTAAGGGCTGACTCTACAGTCAGGAATTCTGGCATTTTAATTTCGCTCATTGGAAGCTCTCTAAATTTATGATTAGTACCCCATGCTACCACTTCAAGCAAATTCAGAAAACTCACGATCACTTTCAATTGAGTATCTTTTCATCATATTGTTGTTTTATTAAGAATATAGTTAACCGCTGTCAACAAAGAGAAGGGAAATACTTGAATCTTATTAATGCATTTCTTATAGTTTCATACAATTATCACTGAAGATAAAATAAATCAGTGTTATCCCCTAGTTTAACGATGAGTAATGTATTGATGACAAGCCAAGCTGTCCAAGTCCAAATATTAGGACGTGCCATTAAGGTGAACTGCCCTGCTGGTCAAGAAGCAGCTTTAAAAGAGGCGGCTAAAGATTTAAATAACCGAGTAAATGAATTATCGGAACGCACTAAAGTAACGAATACAGAACAATTATTAACGATCACATCGCTAAATATTTGTTATGAGTTACATATGTCTAAAAATGAAGCAAGTAAACACTCATCAGATGTTTACCAGCGCATGGGACTGCTTGCTAGTGCATTAGAAGCTGCAATTTCTTTAGCAAAGCCTAGTAAAACGGAAGAAAGTACGGCAGAATAGTCTCATCGCTAAGGATAGCAAAAGAATTAAATTTACCCTGGAGTGTTTGTGGTCGGATCTATGTCCCTGAGCCGATAAGCACAAATTAGGGTTAGTATTTGTTTGCTATTGAGCATGCTCGGCTTGTACTGAGAAGCCTACGGCAAACTTTGCTGATCCGCCTTGAACCTAGGGTTCAAGGGCTACGTTCCACTACGGCACTTTGGGGTATTCCATGCAATCTCGTCGACACCTTCGACAAGACATCCGTCAACGTCGTAAAAACCTCTCTCAGCAATATCAACATCAAGCCGCTGACGATCTCGTACAGCAATGCTCCACTGATCTTTCAATAAAAAAAGCTCAATCTATTGCTATTTACCTTTCAGCTGATGGCGAAATAGGTACTCACTTATTAATTGAGTGGCTATGGGAGCAAGGAAAAAACGTTTTCTTACCGGTAATCCATCCTTTTTCTAAAGGCTACCTACTATTTCTTGAATATGACCGCACGACACCTCTTATCGTAAATAAATACCAAATACGAGAACCTAAGTTAGATAAAACTAAAGTCATTCCTATCTCTGAATTGGATCTTATCTTAACTCCTCTAGTTGCTTTTGATCACACAGGAAACCGGTTAGGTATGGGGGGCGGTTATTACGACCGTACACTTAAGAACTGGCATCAATATCAACAAGGTCCTATGCCTATAGGTATTGCTCACTCTTGCCAACAAGTCGATATTTTACCTATTGAATCTTGGGATGTTCCTCTTCCTCGTATCATTACCTCTGATAAAATATGGAAATGGTAAAAAACGACCGAAAACGTTTGCTTTAAGCATCTTCACATCACTTTTTTACTCTTTCTTGACTTATTTTTTCTGACGAAGAAAAATCTGTACGTTATAATCACGCCGCTTTCATATTGAACACTATTATTTCATTAGGAGAATGTCATGACTCAAGACGAGATGAAAAAAGCAGCCGGTTGGGCAGCGTTAGAATACGTAGAAGTTGGCAGCATTGTTGGTGTCGGTACAGGATCAACAGTAAATCATTTCATCGACGCACTTGCGACAATGAAAGATGACATTAAAGGTGCGGTATCAAGTTCAGTTGCTTCAACAGAAAAACTAAAAGAACTCGGTATTGAAGTTTTTGATTGTAACGATGTTGCTGGTCTTGATGTTTATGTCGATGGCGCGGATGAAATCAATGGTCTGAACGAGATGATTAAAGGTGGTGGTGCAGCCCTTACTCGTGAAAAAATCGTTGCTGCAATTTCTGACAAGTTTATTTGTATTGTTGATAACACAAAACAAGTCGACGTATTAGGTGAGTTTCCTCTTCCTGTTGAAGTCATTCCAATGGCACGCTCTTATGTTGCTCGTGAACTGGTTAAGTTAGGTGGTGATCCTGCCTACCGTGAAGGTGTTGTTACTGATAATGGTAATATGATCTTAGACGTTCACAACATGAAAATCACCAATGCGAAAGAGCTTGAAGATAAAATTAATGCCCTTCCTGGTGTTGTGACGGTTGGTTTATTTGCTCACCGTGGCGCCGATGTTTTATTGGTTGGCGCTCCTGATGGCGTAAAAAAATTCGTTTAATACGATAATTCCCCTTCTTATCTCTGTAAATTGAGAGATAAAAATGTCATTTGATTACAAACGGTGCTCATTAGCACCGTTTTTTATTAACTATTCCGTAATTTTCTTACCCAAACTGGTTATTTTTTGATACTTTATAATCATCAATAAATAATCACTTCCCTAATCATTATTGATTTTGTTTTTAAGGATAAGAACGACCATGGCAAAAGTATCTCTGGAAAAAGAAAAAATTAAAATTCTTCTTTTAGAAGGATTGCACCCATCTTGTGTTGAAGTTTTTCAAGCTGACGGCTATACAAATATTGAATACCATAAAGGTTCATTGTCAGAAGAAGAACTTCTTGAAGCAGTAAAAGATGTCCACTTCATTGGTTTACGATCACGAACTCAACTAACCCAAGAAGTGTTTGATGCTGCTAATAAATTAGTTGCCGTTGGTTGTTTCTGTATTGGTACGAACCAAGTAAACCTAACCGCAGCAGCAAAACGCGGGATTCCGGTCTTTAATGCCCCGTTCTCTAATACACGTAGTGTGGCTGAACTAGTATTGGGGCAAATCCTATTACTGCTTCGTGGTATTCCAGAAAAGAATGCACAAGCTCACCGTGGTATCTGGAAAAAAAGTGCTGACTCTTCTTTTGAAGCCAGAGGCAAACGTTTGGGTATCATAGGTTACGGACATATCGGTACACAATTGGGGATCTTAGCTGAAAACCTAGGCATGCGTGTTTACTATTATGATATTGAAAATAAATTATCATTAGGTAACGCCACTCAAATTCAAACCATGAGTGAACTATTAAACAAGTGTGATGTTATTACCCTTCATGTACCTGAAACCGTAGGCACAAAAGACATGATGGGTGCAGAAGAGTTCGCAAGAATGAAACCAGGGGCAATCTTTATCAATGCTGCTCGTGGTACCGTCGTAAAAATACCGGACTTATGTGCAGCGCTTGAATCTGGCCATCTAGGTGGTGCCGCTATTGACGTATTCCCAGTAGAACCTAAAACAAATGCAGACCCATTTGAATCACCACTGCAAAAGTTTGATAATGTTATCCTAACACCTCATGTTGGAGGCTCAACTCAAGAAGCTCAAGAAAACATTGGGGTAGAAGTCGCAGGTAAACTTACAAAATACTCAGATAATGGTTCAACACTGTCATCAGTGAACTTCCCAGAAGTCTCTCTACCGCTACATACTGGCACGTCTCGTTTACTTCATATTCATGAGAACCGTCCAGGTATTCTGACTAAAATTAACAGTATTTTTGCGGATAAAGGGATCAATATCGCGGCACAATACCTACAAACCTCATCAGAAATGGGTTATGTCGTTATTGATGTTGAAGCCGCTCGTTCAGAAGAAGCATTAACGAAGCTAAAAGATATTGAAGGTACTATCCGAGCCCGTATCCTTCACTAATAAATCATACGCGAATAACATCGTACAAAAAAAAGGGTTACTCTTAGTAACCCTTTTTATTTCAATGCATTTTTCTAAACACTATTATAGATATAACGTCGCTTATTCTTTTAAACGATAAACAACCGAAACACTGTCAGAGATAACCATTTGTGTATCTTGGTAGCTTTCAGCTGTATTTGCAGAACTGTCCATACGCATCGCTTTCATCATTACAGGTTGGCTATAATTATTATGATAAGAAATCTTCCAGACGCCTTTCACTGATGTACCAAAACCTTTCGCCAAAGAAGCGGCTTTATTATTTGCATCTTTAATTGCTTCTAAACGCGCAGCTTCAATATATTCTTTTTCTTTGCTTGTTTTAAGTTCAATGTGATTAATTCGATTAATTCCATCACCTAAAGCTTTATCTAAATACCCATTCAGTTTATTTAAATCCATCACCGTAACAGTAATGTTGCGAATCGCTTTATAGCCAACTAATTCAGGTTTCTGCCCTTTCGGGTAACGATATTCGGGTGTTAAACGAATATTGCCACTATTAATATTCTCTCGCTTAACACCTTGAACTTCTAAACGAGCTAAAAATCCGATCACTGCCTTGTCAGCAGCTTGCTTCGCTTTTTCTGCTGTTGCTTTACTTTCTACCACATCAACAGAAAACTGAGCCATATCAGGAACAACCAGTACTTTACCCTCTCCAGACACTTCCAAATGAGGAAACTCTGGTGATTCAGCAAATGCAGCAGGGGAAATCAAAGCAGACAAACATAATGCACTAACAATTTTTTTCATTTTAATATCTCAATATAACGTCATGTATATATGACTCTTATTTATATAGAAAATTCCATTTCATATTCATTCTAGTCCACTCTAATCCAAAAGGATAATAGATAAATAGCAGATAAAAAAAATGCTCCCCGAAGGAAGCATTTTCTACACTAAGACCATAAAGGCTAATCAGCTTTATTCAAATGAACATCCATTTGCGGGAATGGGATTTCAATTCCTTCGCTATCTAGACCTTCTTTAATCGCTTGAAGCGTATCAAAATAAACATCCCAGTAATCTGCAGTTTTACACCATGGACGAACCACAAAGTTTACTGATGAATCAGCTAAAGCAACAACACCAACCGTTGGTGCCGGTGTTTTAAGTACACGAGGATCAGCCTCAAGTACCTTTGTGATCACTTCTTTAGTTTTCTTAAGATCGGCACTATAAGAAACGCCAATAACATGATCAACACGACGTGTAGCATGACGAGAATAGTTAGTAATTGGGCTACCAATAACCCCCCCATTCGGCACAACAATCATTTTATTATCTGGAGTCGTTAGGATCGTTTGGAAAATTTGGATAGATTCAACAGAACCAGCCACGCCGCCAATCTCAACGTAATCGCCAGATTTGAATGGACGGAAAGCAACAATCAATACACCAGCTGCAAAGTTTGATAACGAACCTTGAAGTGCAAGACCTACCGCTAAACCAGCCGCACCAATAACAGCAACAACAGAAGCAGTTTGAACACCTACTTTACCTAATGCTGCAATTAATACGATAATGAATAAAAGGTAACGAACTAGTGTATGAGCAAAGTCAACGACTGCTTTGTCCATTTTTTTCTTTTCAAGAACTTTACTTACACTACCAGCGACTTTCTTAACGATAATATTACCGATAAAAAGAATAACTAGTGCCGAAATAATATTTACGCCATAAGTAATAAAGAGTTCTGAATTATCTGTAAGCCAACGCTCTAAATTAGCAACGCCAGTTGTTGCTAAATCAGTAACTGCACCTTGATCTGCCATTTGATTTGTCCTTTATATAGTTCTCATGCGAATGAGAATGTAGTCATTATTTTGACGATTTATACCAATTCTAACACTATCGATAGTCAGTGTGGTGTTAAATCCTTTTAAATACCTATTTACATGCTTAATTAACGACCTAAACCAATGTTAAAAAATAGCTATTAATACAAGCACCTAGTTAATATAACTACTCAAGCCAAATTTAGAAACATTTTATTTACATAACTTGCCAATAAAATCAATTTCCATGCAATTATTTGAACTGTTCTTCTCGTTTAAACATCAGTTCTTTCTCTGATGATTCAGCTGGCACAAAATAGTAGCCATCGACCGTAAAACGTTTTAACTCTTCAATGGTTGCAATTCTATTTTCAATGATAAAACGAGCCATTAGGCCACGCGCTTTTTTTGCATAAAAACTAATTATTTTATACTGCCCATTTTTGCAATCTTTAAATATTGGGGTAATTACATCAGCATTTAATAACGCGGGTTTGACGGCTTTAAAATATTCATTTGATGCTAGATTGATAAGAGTCTTATCACCCTGTTCTTCAATCGCTACATTTAGCTTTTCTGTTATTTTATTGCCCCAAAATTGATAAAGATTCGTTCCTCTATCATTTGCTAATTTAGTCCCCATCTCTAAACGATACGGTTGCATCAGATCAAGTGGCTTTAATAATCCATACAGCCCAGAAAGCATGCGCAAATGCCGCTGTGCATAATCAAAATCATCATCACTAAAACTAGCAGCATCAAGCCCGGTATATACATCGCCTTTAAAAGCAAATAACGCTTGTCTAGAATTATCAGAAGTAAAGATAGGAGACCACTCTTCAAATCTAATCGCGTTAAGACTCGCAATTTTATCACTCACTTTCATTAATGAAGAAATATCGAGAGGCGTTAACTTTCGACATGCATGAATTAATTCTTCCGAATCAGCAATGAAATCGGGTTGTGTCGATAAATCGGTTGCCAATGGGCTTTCGTAATCAAGGGTCTTAGCAGGAGAAACAACAATAAGCATGAGCGAGAAATTCCTTTATCTGATTTATATAAAGATAGTAACGATTCAGATACAAAAAAGCCACGCTAGGTAGCGTGGCTTTATCTATTTATTTGATGGGTAAAAGCAATTAATTAGTTTTTCTCTTTGTTATTATCCCAAATACCTTCTTCTAATTGAGAATGTAATTCAGGGTAATCTTTACTATCAAAGGTCGGTAATTTACCCTCACTAAGCTGCTTATTGTAATCTTTCGCCAGCTTGATAACGGTTCCTGACAATAATGAAATTGCGATTAAATTCACTATTGCCATCATCCCCATAGAAACATCAGCTAAAGCCCATACCGTAGGTAATGATGATAACGCCCCAAACATAACCATACCTAAAACCACGATACGGAAAATACCGATCCCGGCTTTATGATTGTGCTCTAAGAAAATCAAATTAGTCTCAGCGTACGAATAATTTGCAATGATAGAGGTAAAAGCAAAGAAGAAAATAGCAACCGCAATAAATATTCCGCCCCAATCCCCCACTTGGCTTGTTAATGCTAACTGAGTTAACTCAATACCAGTGACTTCGCCATGCGGTACATATTCACCCGACATTAAGATAATCGCGACAGTAGATGAACAGATAACAATCGTATCCATAAACACACCAAGCATTTGAACATAGCCTTGTGAAGCAGGATGCGGCGGATAAGGTGTTGCAGAGGCTGCAGCATTAGGTGCAGACCCCATACCTGCTTCATTTGAGAATAGACCGCGCTTAATACCATTAATCATTGCTTGAGCAATTGCGTAACCTAAACCACCAGCAGCGGCTTCTTGAAGTCCAAAAGCACTCTTAAAGATCAGAGTAACCACTCCCGGTAGTTTTTCTATGTTTGTAACCATGATATATAAAGCAATCGCTAAGTACGCTAATGCCATCACAGGTACTATGATTTCAGCCGTTCGAGCAATGGTTCGAAAACCACCGAAAATAACAATCGCAGAAATAATCACAATACCAATACCGACATACAGAGGTTGCCACCCGAATGCATTCTGCATTGCACTGGCTATCGAGTTTGCTTGTACTGCATTAAATACCAAACCAAAAGCGATGATCAAAAAGACAGAAAACAATACGCCCATCCAACGCATGCCCAATCCTTTTTCCATATAATAAGCAGGGCCACCACGATAGTTGCCTTCATCATCTTTGGTTTTATATAATTGTGCTAATGTACTTTCAGCAAATGACGTTGCCATACCCAACATAGCAATAAGCCACATCCAGAAAATAGCGCCTGGACCACCGGCGGTTAAAGCGACGGCAACCCCTGCCATATTTCCCGTACCAACACGCGCAGCTAAGCTGGTGCATAGTGCTTGAAACGATGAAATACCAGAAGAATCAGATTTACGGCTGTTTTTTAAAACAGAAAACATATGCCCAAAATGACGAAATTGAATAAAGCCTAAACGAACCGTAAAATAGATCCCAATGGCGACTAATAAATACACGAGAACTGAACCCCATAACAGGTCATTCAGTAAGTTAATAATACTTGTCACGCTTACCTCTCAGCTAAGTTTGGTTATGACATAGCACACTTGATAAATTTAGTGGCTAAAAAATGACGAACTTTAAGCGTCTTCATCTATGTAGGAATACGCATTCCTAAAGCACGCATAGAGTATGAAAACGTAAATTTAATTTCACTTTATATAAATATTTACGCATTACTTAAAGCTCGCGAGCCGAATAATGCTCAGTATTTACTGAAAAATCAATAGGAACAGTCCTCAAAGGGGATCTCTCGATTTATTCGTATCAGTATTAAATACAAATCAAAACAACAAAAAACACAACGAAAATAAACAACCAAACCAGTGCGGCTACATACAAGAAATGCCTTAAATCCAATATTATCAATAATGAATTTCTTATTGATCTAATAAAAACAGTCGTCTAGACCCAATCATTAGATGGCAAGATAACATCGCCATTTTTTATATTCAGACTCACTTTCACAGCTAAATCAAGACAACGCAGAGTAAATAAATCAGATTTATTTAACAAAAGACAAACATTAAACGGTTCTCGTCAACTACACTATATTTGTAACTAAACTTTAATTTTTAAATATTCACGATTAAGTTTACGTTTCAGTGATCCCCTTCTCATAAAATATTCATCAAAAAGAAACAAATGCGAAACAGTTCAAGTTCATGATCCCATGGGATGTGATACTAAATACCTTGTTAAATAAATGGTGTTACTAATTGTATTTCTTGACTAATTTATAAAACGGAGTGCTTATGGACGGGTACACGCTAAACGAAATATTGGCAACAAAATCATCAACAACAAATAAGAAAAAACAACCAAAACGTTTATGGCGTGAAATAGAGGAACTTCAAGATCGACGTCAGCTGTTGCACGAACTGCAAGAGCTTGATCCCTTTTTTAGCGGCAGTATTGACGATTGTATTTTAAAATAGCCAATAAAAAAGGAGAGCACTAACGCTCTCCTTTTTATCAATCTAAGCTCTTACCTGTTCCGCTAATTGAACATAGCGTTTATGCACTCTTTCACCAAACACAGGATCGTCTTCCTCCACCCATCCCTTTTCTAAATTACGCCAATCAATCTCAGTTAACTGCGCCTTTAAAAAAGGAAATACCTCTTTTTCTTCTAGTTCAAGATGTCGGCGAATGCGTTTCGTAAATGCAAGTAAGTGCTCTCTAAAAATATCTTTCGGGACAATCGCATCCTGTAAAATCATTTCAAGTGTTATTGAAAAATCAACAGTATCTGCAGAAAGCGTATTGTGTTCATACAATAAATTGGTTAGTGCTTTATTCTCGCCATACTTATCAATAAAATATTGATAGATCCTATCTTCTTTTGGGTGGTGATTTTTTTCAGCAAAAGACGATAGATAATCAACGCTTTCACGTATTACATTATAATTGACTGTCTTTTCTTCCTCTAACCGATTCAGTTTTTTATCCAACAACTGAATAATTCGGTTAATGTAACCATGATCTTTATAAATACTATCTATAAGCATCCTGTCCTCCCTTACTCTGTCAGGTGATTACCTTTTGAGTCTAACGTATTATTAAAGGAGCACAGGTTTTCAGTTTAAATTTTAACCACTAGTCCAATGTAATTGAACTCCAGTTGATTTCGGATAAGTTTTTCTCTCGCAGCAATTCATTTGTTTTAGAAAAGTGCTGACAACCAAAAAAACCTCTTCTTGCCGATAAAGGGGAGGGATGAGGAGCCGTTAAAATAGAGTGCTTCGTTGCATCAATATTAATGCCTTTCTTTTGAGCATGAGCCCCCAATAGTAAGAAAATAATCCCTTCTTTTTTTTCATTTAATTGCTCAATGATGCTGTCAGTAAACGTTTCCCATCCTAACTTTGCATGAGAATGAGCTTGTGATTCTTCAACGGTTAATACCGTATTAAGTAACAAGACCCCTTGCTCAGCCCAACTTTCTAAATAACCATGTGTTGGTGGAATAAAGCCCTCAATATCTTCTGCTAATTCTTTATACATATTGCGCAGAGAAGGCGGGATCTTAACTCCTGGTAATACAGAAAAAGACAGCCCATGCGCCTGCCCTTCTCCGTGATAGGGATCTTGACCTAGAATGACAACGGTAACGTTATTAAATGGCGTCAATGAAAAAGCAGTAAACACATTCTCTTCTTTGGGGAATATTTTTTTTCCTTGAGAACGTGCTTCCTTTATATGCGTCATCATTTCTTGATAATACGGTTTTTCCTTTTCCGTTTCTAAAATGTCATTCCAAGATGTGTTCATTTATTTTTTCTCACTGAGTTCTTTAAGTTGAGCGATTTCATCCTTCCAAATATCAGGGTTTATCGTCTCTAATACTAAAGGAATGCCATTAAAACGATCATCTTGCATAATGTACTTAAAGCAATCCCATCCAATCGTGCCTTCACCTAAAGATTGATGGCGATCGACACGACTGCCTAGCTCAATTTTGGCGTCATTGATGTGCATACCACGCAAGTATTGAAAACCAACAATACGTTCAAATTCAGAAAAAGTATGCTCGCAAGCCTCTTTAGAGCTTAAATCATAACCAGCGGCGAATGTATGGCATGTATCAAGGCATATACCGACACGAGACTTATCTTCAACTTTACTGATAATCTGAGCTAAATGTTCAAATTTCCATCCAAGATTCGTTCCTTGGCCAGCCGTATTCTCAATCACAGCAATCACATTCGGCACGGCTTGATGCGCGAGATTAATGGATTCAGAAATAAGGGTAAGACACTCATCTTCTGAGATCTTCTTTAAATGGCTGCCTGGGTGAAAATTAAGCAAAGTGAGCCCTAATTGTTCACAACGCTCCATTTCATCAATAAATGCCGCGCGAGATTTCTCTAGCTTTTCTTCTTCTGGCGCACCAAGATTAATTAAATAAGAGTCATGCGGTAATATTTGAGAAGGTTCAAATCCAAAACGCTTACAATTTGCTTTAAAATCAGAGATGATCTTTTTTGTTAACGGCTTAGCTACCCATTGGCGCTGATTTTTAGTAAATAATGCAAACGCTGTAGCCCCTATTTGATATGCACGTTTTGGCGCTTGATCAACACCACCGGCCGCAGACACATGTGCCCCAATATATTTCATCTCTGTCTTTCCTTTCAAAATTAACTTCGTTCCATTATTACGGTAAATGCTTTATTTGTCAGTACTTCTCTGCTTTCTTGGACGGAAAACAGAGAATATCAAAATCCAATTTTGTAGTAAGTTTACTACAAAATAAGCTCATACCAATAAAGTAGTAAGCTGAAATTTTCGTGCCACAAGCTAGCTATATGGTGTTTTATTGATTTAGGATAAGATTTTAAAGATGAATTAATTGTCACTTTTTGTTGTTTTTTGACCTATATCAATATACAAAGTAAGGGTATCATGTATATAATGTGACCCATAAGATATTTACAAAATAACCACAAAGTGGACTAGGAGAAAGTAAAATGATCACAGGTATCCAAATTACTAAAGCTGCAAATGACGATCTTCTTAACTCTATCTGGCTACTAGATAGCGAGAAAAATGAAGCACGTTGTGTTGTTGCAACTTCAGGCTTTGAAGCTGACCAAGTTATTGCAACAAGCGCACTGGGCGAATACGAAAGCCGTGACGTTGCTATTGAAAAAGCACCAAAAGTTGAAGGTGGCCAACATCTAAATGTTAACGTTCTGCAACGTGATACATTACAAGACGCAGTTAAGCACCCAGAGAAATACCCACAGTTAACTATCCGTGTATCGGGTTATGCTGTACGTTTTAATTCTCTAACAACAGAGCAACAACAAGACGTTATCGCACGTACTTTTACAGAAACTCTATAATCTAGACTTTCCTAAATAAAAAACGGCACTCATTGCTCATGAGTACCGTTTTTCTATATAAAAGCCTCTTAAATACTGACTAACTAGTTAGCATTTAAGAGGCTTTTTATTAATGGCATATCCATTCATATGCCATTACCGTATCGCTTTCGCCTTTATTGAACTTTACGCAATACTTCTTTTAGATCATCAAAGTTATTAGCAAGATCTTCAGACAATAACTCCATTGCATTATGTTTCGCTAATGGCGCTGGAAGATCAAGATCTCCGCCTAAAATATCATCGACAACTTCTTTAAACTTAGCGGGATGGGCTGTACATAAAAATAAGCCAATCTCACCCTCAGCTAATTGCTCATTCAAAATACGATAAGCTATCGCACCATGAGGTTCACATAAGTAGCCTTCTGCATGCATTTCTTTTAATGTTTCTGCACTCTGAGCATCAGTGACTGCACCTTTACCTAGCGTTTCAAGCCCCCAGCCTAAACGTTGGCAAAGCTCTTCAATACGAGGCCAGTTATTTGGTTGGCTCACATCCATGGCATTTGAAATTGTAGGAATCGTTGTTTTTGGTTCCCATTGCCCCGTTTCAAGATAACGTGGCACCGTATCATTTACATTTGTCGCAGCAATAAAGCGTTTAACAGGTAAGCCTAAAGACTTAGCTAATAAACCCGCTGTTAAGTTACCAAAATTACCACTTGGTACTGAAATAACGACATCACCACGCTTTTCTTTTGGTAGCTGAGAAACGGCTTCAAAGTAGTAACAAATTTGAGCCATTAAACGACTAATATTAATTGAGTTGGCTGAGTTTAATCCAATTTCTTTACGTAAATCGGCATCATCAAAAGATTGCTTAACCAATGCCTGACAATCATCAAAGTCACCATCAACCGCAACGGTATGAATATTGCCACCCAGAGTACAAAATAGCTTTTCTTGTAATGGGCTTATTTTACCTTTCGGATATAAGATCACGACATTAATATTATCCATACCATAAAAGGCATGAGCAACAGCAGCTCCAGTATCACCAGATGTCGCTGTTAGAATCGTAATTTTATCATTGCCTTCAGTCACTGCAGCTAAAGACTGAGCCATAAAACGGCCACCAAAATCTTTAAACGCTAATGTTGGACCGTGAAATAATTCTAGTGCATAAACGCCATCTTTAACTGCGTGAATAGGTGCGGGAAATTGAAATGCATTCTCAACCATATTTCTAACGGTATCTTGTGGCAATTCATCACCAATAAACGCAGATAAAATCTTAGTACTACGGGAAATAAAATCGTCGGCCAGAAGTGCATCTATATCATCAAACGTAGGCAGTTCAGATGGAAAAAACAGTCCTTGATTACGACCTAGACCTTGGCGAACTGCTTGGCCAAAAGAGACTTTCTCATCGTTTTCTTTTATGTTGTACAACTTCATAATTTACTTCCTGTTACTTGTGAACCTTGCTTGTCTAAACGACAAACATGGACAAATCCTTCGTCATTTTGAACGTAATTATCTTGCAACCAACGAGATACTCTTTCAGCAATATCTTTATCTTTACAAATACTAAATAGAGTTGGTCCTGACCCAGAAATTCCTGTTGTTAATGCACCTGCAGAGGCGGCATAAGCGCGAGCTTGAGCAAAATTAGGTAATAAGCGTTCACGGTAAGGTTCAGCCACCACATCTTTGATCATTTTCGCGGCTAGCTCTGGTTGCTTTGAATAACAGGCATGAATAAAACCTGCGAGATTTCGACCATGAGCAATGACATCTTGACGACGATATTGAGAAGGTAGAATTTCACGAGCTTCCGCCGTTGATACTTTAATACCCGGGTATGCCATCACCCAATACCATTCATCGAAACAAGGGACTTCTTGACTAATAATACCGAGTTCTTCAACCATTAATTGCAAACCACCAAGATAGCATGGCGCCACATTATCATAGTGAATCCCACCTGATATCTGTCCTTCCATCTCCCCCATTAGAGCAAGGAGCTCCATTTCAGTTAATGGTTTATCATGAAACTGATTTAATGCATCAAGTGCAGCAACAATAGAGCAAGCACTAGAGCCTAAACCAGAACCAATTGGCATGTTTTTTTCTAGTACCATATGAATAGGTTTTAACGTTACGTTTTTAGTTTCAAGCTCTCTTGCAAACACTTTCCAACAATCATAAACAATATTGTCTTGCGGATTTTCTGGCAATTTATCAACAAAACGACCTGATGTGGCAAGAGTGAAAGCGTCAGAACCCGATTCAACAAGAACTCTATCTCCTAATAGCGAACCATCAATAGGAGAAACCGCTGCACCAAGTACATCAAACCCAACACTTACATTACCAATCGATGCCGGAGCATAAACAACAACACTCATTTTATACTCCTAATTTCCAGCCAAGGGTGCGCATAAGATCAGAGAATACGCCAGCAGCAGTTACTTCTGTTCCTGCGCCATAGCCTCTTAATACCAATGGGATTGGTTGATAGTAACGACTGTAGAATGCCAATGCATTTTCACCGTCTTTAATCTTAAACATAGGATCATCACCATCTACGGCAGCAATTCGAACCTTACATTTCCCTTCTGAAATTTCACCGACATAACGTAATACTTTTCCTTCCTCTGCGGCTTTAGCTGACTCTTGAGCAAAATATGCATCCGCTTCAGGAAGACGAGCCATGAATTCATCAATAGTTCCTGAGTCATCAAAGCCTGGTGGTAATGCTTGTTCAACCTCTACGTCATCTAATTCAATTTCAAGGCCAGATTCGCGAGCAAGAATAAGAAGTTTTCGAGCCACATCCATACCCGATAAATCATCTCGAGGATCGGGCTCAGTAAAGCCATTTGTTTTCGCTACATTCGTAGCGTCACTTAATGACATGCCTTCGTCTAGCTTGCCAAAAATATAAGACATAGAACCGGATAGAATACCATTAAACTTTACAAGCTCATCACCAGCAGCAATTAAGTTTTGTAGGTTTTCAATAACGGGTAAACCTGCACCAACCGTCGTCTCATACATAAACTTACGTCGCGTTGCACGTGCTGCATTACGTAACTGATGGTAATAGGCCATAGAATCAGTGTTCGATTTTTTATTCGGAGTAATAACGTGGAAACCTGCCGATAGAAAATCAACATATTGAGCTGCAATACCATGATCAGACGTACAATCAATAATCACAGGGTTAATAATATGATTACGCTGAACCAATGAGATTAAACGAGCAAGACTAAACTCTTCGGTCGCATTACCCATTCGGTCACGCCATCCGTCCAGTGAAATCCCTTTGCTGTCCAATAATAGACCTCGACTATTTGCCAAGCCACAAACTCGAATTTCGATGCCTTTTTGAGACAGCTTTGGTTGTTGTCGTTTAATTTGTTCAACTAACTCACCACCAACACCACCAACACCTACGACAAAAACATCTAAGAAATGCTTACTATTGAAGAGATTCTCGTGACACGCTTTAATTGATTCAGACACTTTATCTTCAGGAATGACGGCTGAAATAGCTCGCTCAGAAGAGCCTTGAGCAATAGCAATGATATTAACGTTCACTTCTGTTAATGATGTAAAGAATTGAGAAGCCACACCTTTTGATGTTCTCATACCATCACCAACTAGCGTTACGATAGCAACATCATTAATAAATTCAACGGGTTCTAATAAACCGTCTTTTAATTCTAATTCAAACGCTTCGCGTAATACTTGCTCTGCTTGTACTTTATCCTCAGCCTCAATACAAAAGCTGATACTGTACTCAGAAGAAGACTGAGTAATTAAGACAATAGAAATACCAGCCGTAGACATTGCACCAAATACACGGCTTGCCATACCAACCATGCCTTTCATGCCAGGGCCACTGACGTTAACCATCGTTAAATTACTTAATGTCGTAATCCCTTTAATGGCTAAATTATCTTCACCTGTATCTTGGCCAATAAGCGTGCCTGGACCTTGAGGGTTAAAACTGTTTTTAATTAGGCAAGGAATATGAAATTGAGCAATAGGTGCGATGGTTTTAGGATGTAAAACTGAAGCCCCAAAATACGACAATTCCATTGCTTCTTGATAGCTTAAAGACTTAAGTAGACGAGCATCATCAACTAATCGAGGGTCACAGTTATAAACACCATCAACATCAGTCCAAATCTCACAACACTCGGCACGAAGACAAGCGGCAAGCACCGCCGCTGAATAATCAGATCCGTTACGCCCTAAAGTAAGCAATTCACCTTTTTCATTCCCTGCAGTAAAACCAGGCATGATATTTACGTGCCCTTTAGGAAGAGGTTCATTTTTAAAATTCAGCGTCGAAATATCAACATCAACAGCACCTTCTAAAAAACTACCACGAGCATAAAGATATTTAACTGGGTCGATAAGGCTTGCTTGTTGCCCTTTAGCTTCAAGTACCGCCTTCATTGTAACGACTGAAATACGTTCGCCTTTACTGATGATTTTTGCATAGACATTATCAGGGCACATACCTAATAAACTAATACCATGCACATATTGACGAAGTTGAGAAAGTGAATCTTTTAGCTTATTTTCAAGCGTTTTAAGATCGACTTGTGGAAGTGCGGTAGAAATACCATCAAACAACTGAATAAAAACAGCTTCTAATTCTGAAATTTGTAACTCAGCTTCTCCATTCGTTAATACGTTATCAACGACTGAAACTAACTTATTCGTTACCTTACCCGGTGCCGATAAAACAACAGAAACATCTTGCTGTTGCGCATTATTGGCAATGATATCTGCGGCACGTAAAAAACGATCTGAATCTGCTAATGATGAACCACCAAACTTTAATACTCGCATCTCTATCCTCCCTAAAAACGAGTGTTACTGCAGTATCCTTACTGCTTCTAGCATGATAAACGTTTCAGTAAATAATGAAAGAATGCAGTTAAGAATTAGTAACTAAATTGCAAAAAAAAGCCCGCTCTGATAATCAGTGCGGGCTTCTTTAAAATACTTATGCGTATCAGCCCACCCCAGCAACCATGGTGCCGGTAATTGTTGTGGTAATAATCATTGAGCTGATAATGAACATATAATAAAAACTCTAAAATAAATGTTTTCGATATACAATAACTACCTTACTTCCCTCTAACAAGTCAATGATAAATTTACTCATTTACATAACAAAAGAAGAATATATCGTTGCAAGTTATTGAATATAATCTATTAAACAAGAATTTAGTTTTTGCAATTAAATTAATAATTCTTTGCTTATCAAGACACCATTGAGATCTGCGTAGATATAATCCCCAGGTGGGATAACTTGAGTATTAACCGTAATTGACACTTGTTGCTCTCCAGCGCCTCGTTTTTCTGTTTTAAATGGTGATGTGCCCAATGCCTTGACTCCTAGTGGCATTGTTCTTATTTCACCGACATCACGAATAGCCCCATATACGATCACACCTTCCCACTGATTATTTACAGCAAGTAGTGCAACTTGATCGCCAAGAAGTGCTTTTTGGCACGAGCCATTGCCATCAATAAAGAGTACTTTACCTTTACCATTTTGCTGCAATACTTCACGCACAAGTGAATTATCTTGATAGCAACGTACAGTGACAATCTCACCATAAAAACACGCTCGACCACCAAAATCTTTAAATTCGACATCAATAAGTTGAACGCTGTCTTCAAATTGATCACAAATATCAGGCAATAAATCCATTTTATATTCTCCTTTTTTATTAAAACAAACCTGCTTAACAACATTAGCAAGTATTACATCTCCATAAATCGCATAAAAATTTACAATTTTACTATAGATATGTTCCTACATTTATTACTACACTCTAGTGGTATCGATTGCTATTGACCTAAATCAATAAAATGTATGGAAATAAAAATCGCTTATTGTTAGAGTGGTGTTAAGGGATTAAAATCTATCTTCTAATCAAGTTTTAGATACTAATTCAAAAAATTAGAGCTTTATCATGTTATTGATTATATATTCAATGACAACCAAGGATGGCGTGCCGTTTAGGTTTCTATTCTTCAATATATATTTTAGTCTACGATTGAAGAGTCTATTTCCTATTTGTAAATTTTTTATTATAGAATTAACATCGTTAATTCTACTTTTGACTTTAATCAGTTAGTTAGGTACCGCCCATGCAAACCCCTCAGATCCTAATCGTTGAAGATGAACACGTTACTCGTAATACACTAAAAAGCATTTTTGAAGCAGAAGGCTACAATGTATTCGAAGCAAGCGATGGTGAAGAAATGCACACTGTGCTTTCTGAACAACAGCTTAATCTTGTGATTATGGACATCAACCTTCCAGGAAAAAATGGCCTTCTTCTTGCTCGTGAACTTCGCGAACGTGGTGATATGGCTCTTATGTTCCTTACAGGTAGAGACAATGAAGTTGATAAGATTTTAGGATTAGAAATCGGTGCTGATGATTACATCACAAAACCATTTAATCCTCGCGAGCTGACTATTCGTGCACGTAACTTATTGACTCGTTCAATGAATCAAAGCACAGCCGTTGAAGATAAAAAACTGGTTGAGCGTTATACATTCAATGGTTGGACTGTTGAAATCAACAGCCGCTCTCTAGTTAGCCCAAGCGGTGAAAGCTACAAGCTTCCTCGCTCTGAATTCCGTGCCTTACTTCACTTCTGTGAAAACCCAGGTAAAATTCAGACTCGTGCTGACTTATTGAAAAAAATGACAGGCCGTGAGCTAAAACCTCATGATCGTACTGTTGATGTAACTATTCGTCGCATCCGTAAGCATTTTGAATCAGTAACAGATACTCCTGAGATTATCGCTACTATTCATGGTGAAGGTTACCGTTTTTGTGGTGATCTAGAAGAGTTATAATAGTTAACTCTTTCTGAAATAAAAATGCCCCGCTCTATTTAGATAGGCGGGGCATTTTTGTATCCGGTATTAAATTAATACACAGTATCAACCGACACATTAGTTTGAATTATCCATTCATCATTAACTTGAACAGCAATATCCAGCGGCTTACTTGCATCCAATACATGAAATGATTTCGCTGCTATTTCCCAAGAATGGTTGTTATTAACGCGCACATCATATTCTTCTTCATCAATCACCCACGACTCTTCACCTTGACGAATAACCACCTCGACGATCTCAATATCAGGGTCTATAACCTGATTTGAAGTCAGTGTCAGTGCTAAATTCAGCTTACTTTCATCTTCTTCACTGCCAACACTTGGCATTTCGTCAATCCAAACCGCTGAGTTTAATTCTATTTTTGAATTCATTAACTCAACTTGGTTATCTTGCTGCCAATCGATGTTGTCTTCAGAAGTCATCTGACAACCAGCAAGTCCGATTATGACTGCGGTTACTATCATTATTCTTTTCATTATAGTTCCTTAATTTTGTCGCTGCTTTAACCAACTTTTTAGTACTTGAATATCATTTTCATATTCATTTTTAATTTCTTCAACCCAATCATCAATATTCTCCCACCACGCTGGTAAATCTGGAGACTGTGCTTTTTGGGCCACTTGTTGAATATGCTTTAGACCAATGGATCCCGCAGCCCCTTTCATTTTATGAGTCTCAAATACAATGCCATCTTGATCTCGTGCTGTCATGTTTGAATCAAGTATTTGAATATATTCTTTCATACTGCTTTCAAACATTTCGATGCTGGTATAAATAGGTTTTGTACCAACTATCTCGATGTACGACTCAAGCATTTCTAAATCGAGTAAAGTATCAATTAAATGCTCACTCTCAAGTTGTTCTGCCGTTTTAACTTGAGCCACTTTATTTTCTTTCTCTCTCTCTTTTTCATCGGAGATAGAGAACAGTTCAAGTACTTCAGTTAACGCTTTAACACTTAACGGTTTGCTGATGGCTTCATCCATACCTTTTTCAAAGTACTCGTCTTTTTCTTTTAATAAATTAGCCGTTAAAGCAACTAACGGTGGTAATTCCTCATATTTTTCTCTAAGTATTTGAGCGACATCAAATCCAGTCATGTCAGGTAATTGAATATCTAATAACGCTAAATCATAGTTTGTGGGATCAAATTGATTGATTGCATCTTCACCACACATAGCCACATCGACGGTATGACCTAAACTTTCAAGCAACGAACGAGCGACAGTAATATTCAGTTCAATATCCTCAAGCATAAAAATTCGCAAAGATTTTGCACTTTTCATCTCAGGCATTGCTTCTTCTTCTTCAACATGATCAACCAAGGGGACGTTGATGGAGACAATAAACGTACTACCAAATCCGACATCACTGGTTACTGTAATGTCCCCTCCCATCAAGTTAATTAATTCTTTAGATACCGCTAAACCAATACCAGTTCCTACTGCATGTAAATTATCTTTGCCTTGTTTCACTTGATAATACATAGCAAACACATTTTCTAATTCAGACTCAGGGATCCCAATTCCTGAATCTTCCACTTCAAAAGTTATATCTGCATTGTCACCGTGTATATCGGCACTCACGGACATCACAACTCCGCCTTCTTTCGTGAATTTAGTCGCATTCCCGATTAAATTCCAAAGAACTTGTCGTAAACGAGTACTATCAACACAGATATGCGCGGGAAGGATCGTCAGTCTTTCTAGATCAAAACGCAGCCCTTTTTGTTCTGCCATTAATCCTGATATATTTTCCATTTCAGTAACAAAACTAATAAAATCAAGAGGCTTAGGTAATAGCTCTAATCTACGGCGATCAAATTTATCCATATCAATAATATCGTTAAATATATTACCCAAAGTGATCGCACTGACATTAATTGTTCGCATATAATTATGCTGTTCATCATCAAGGCGGGTATCAAGCAGCATACGACTTAATCCGACAATACCATTAAGTGGTGTTCGTAATTCATGACTGATTGTTGATATAAATGTTGTTTTGTCACGACTGGCTTTTTCTAGGGCCTCTTCGTAACTTTTACGATCCGTTATGTTTCGTCCAAAACCAACCAAACCTAAGTGACGACCATCTTTACTATAAAAAGGGATTTTGCTTAATTCAAAACACGCTTTTCTACCATCAGGATAATCAAGCCATTGTTCATACGTTAATGCTTGGTTCTCTTTAAGAACTTGTCTATCGGTATCAATGACTTTAGTCGCGACTTCAATGCTATAAACATCTTTAGGTGACAACCCAATCAGTTCTTTTTCAGATTTACCGATGAGGTCCTCCATGGCTTTATTACAACCAGAGAAAAAACCTAATTCATTACGGTAATAAATTATATCGGGGGAAGTATCAAGGTAAGATCGCAATAACGCAGTTTGCTCAGCTAATTCTAATTGTGCTTTTTCTCGATGAAAGACCTCATTTTCCAAATCCCCCATCGCTTCTTGGCGAGCCTCTTCTGCTTTTTCTCGCTCTTCTATTTCTTGATTCAGTTTTTTGACATTACCTTTTAATTTTTTATTTAAATCAAGATCACGAGTTCTCATTTCTTCTAATTTACCAACCAATTTAGATAAGCGTTGGCGAGAATCTTCTAAGTGTTCAACGACTACTGATAAAAAGAAAACAGCCCAAGGAGTGATCAGTAAACCAAAAAAAACAGATCGTACAATGTCTAAATCATTAACTTCACCACTCAAGACGAGAGTCACCCCAACTTGAACAATGACAGCTAAAGCAACAAGAGCGATGGCAAGTAAGAGACTAAAACGGACGATCCCAAGCCTAACCATAAGATCGACATAAAACTGCGCAAGAATTTTTAACTGCTTCATAGATACACCCTGATAATATTCAATATGAATAATATCAGGGTTCATTCTGTTTGAGTTATTTTTTCAACACTGGGATCGTGTATTTGAAAGGCGTATTAATCAAAGAACCTTGCGCTCCATCTTTATTAAGAGCCATACCTACATTAGTTAGCCCTAACCAGCGAGGCTCACACCACATTGGTGAAAGTAATGTTGGCCTTCTTGCTGTCGCTGATACACGATGATAAATAATATCAGGAGGAGTTAAACGAATAATTTCAGAAGCAACATTAATATAATCTTCCATTGTTGGCGCTTCTATTTTACCAGCACGCCATGCTTTAGCCATCGTACTTCCCTCTACGATATGCAGCGGGTGTAATTTTATTCCATCAGTTCCGGTTTCTAATACTTTATTAAGTGTTTCAAGATTGTCTTCTCTCGTATCACCAGGCAACCCTATAATAAGGTGAGTACAAATCTTAATTCCTAACAATCTAGCTTTACGCGTAATCGTGTCATAGCAAGCAAAATCATGCCCACGATTAATGCGCTTTAAGGTTTTATCATTAGCCGTTTGAAGTCCAAGTTCAAGCCAAACCTCATATCCGTCATCAACATACCCTTTTAGTAATTCTAATACCGCATCAGGCACACAATCAGGCCGCGTGCCAACACACAAACCAACAATATTGGCGGCATTCAACGCTTCTTCATACATATTCTTGAGTACTTGGACCTCTGCAAATGTATTAGTATAAGCTTGAAAGTAGGCAAGATACTTTTTCGCACGCTTAACTTCTCCTGCTCTATCTGCTAGCTGCTCATGAATCGCTTTAAACTGCTCTTGTTCATCAGAAAATGAGGCGACGTTACAAAAGGTACACCCCCCTTTTCCAATCGTTCCATCTCTATTGGGGCAACTAAAACCACCATGGAGTGTCAGTTTATGTACCTTTTCACCATAACGACGTTGTAAATCTTGTCCGAATGTATTTGCTAGTTCATGAAGTTGCATTGCGGTAACCAATAATAAATCAAAGACTTAGTTCATAAATAAAAAGAAGTCTCAGTTCTATTTATGAAAGTTGCTAACTCGATTGTAAAAAAAGACCGTAAATAATAACGAAAAAAATCATACGCTATTCTAATTTATATCAACAAAAGGCGCATAAAGTAGCGATTAAACGCAAAAAAAGGCCATTTATTATAAATACTTATGCATTTAGTGTGAAAAAAGTAAACATTACGTGCAACTTTAGTTGGTATTTAATATGACAAAAATGTAGGATAGTTACATCGTTAAATAGTTTAATTTGCCACCAATAGATTATTGGGGCTTTTCGATAGTGGTATCTACCCTCAGACAACAAATACAACGGATAAAAATGTATTTGATAGATATCACAATGGATTGGGTTAGTTTGCACGTCATATTAAGTGATGCCAGCAAACACCAGAATGGATTCAAACTTGCTACCTCTTGAGACTAACTCACAGCAAGTTCGATTGAAGATTAGCAAAGGACTAGACAGAAACTTACGTAGAAAAGTTGTGTCTGTATAATACTGGAAGGATGTATCTATGGTAGATAGAGAGCAAAGTGCACAGGGCATGTATACTCCGGAATTGGAGCATGATGCATGTGGTATCGGTTTTGTCGCTCACCTTAAAAACCGTAAATCTCATGATGTGGTAACTCAAGCACTTGATATGCTAGCGCGTATGGAGCACCGTGGTGGCCAAGGCTGTGATCCATGCAGTGGTGATGGCGCAGGTATTTTATTACAAAAACCTCATGAGTTTTTATTAGAAGAAGCCGTTAAACTTAGTATTAAAATACCTTCTTTTGATAAATACGGTATTGGCGTTGTTCTTTTTCCAAAAGATGAATACAAACGTCAACAATGTAGAGATATTTTAGAGCGTAACGCTCAACGTCTTGATTTGGAAATTCTTGGATATCGTATATTACCTGTCGATAACTCAATGCTAGGTAATGATCCTCTAAGTACCGAACCTCAATTTGAACACGTCTTTATTTCTGGTGGTCCATCAATGGATCCCGCAGAATTAGAACGTAAATTGTATGTTCTTCGTAACTATACAGTTCGTGTTTGTTTAGAAAGTATTTCCAACATCGGTGATGATTTCTACATTAACTCATTATCATACAAAACCTTAGTATACAAAGGCCAGTTAACTACAGAGCAAGTACCTCAATATTTCTTAGATTTACAAAATCCATCAATGGTCACTGCTTTAGCTCTAGTCCATTCTCGCTTTTCAACCAATACATTTCCTCGTTGGCGCCTAGCTCAACCATTCCGTTACATTGCTCATAATGGTGAAATCAATACTGTTCGTGGTAATTTGAACTGGATGAAAGCCCGTGAAGCGATCATTGAATCAGATCTCTTTAGCCAACAAGAAATGGACATGCTACTTCCTATTTGTCAGGAAGGCAGTTCAGATTCATCTAACTTTGATATGGCATTAGAATTACTTGTTCTTTCTGGTCGTAGCTTGCCACATGCATTAATGATGATGATCCCTGAAGCATGGCAAGAAAATAAAAACATGGACCCGACTCGTCGTGCATTTTATCAATATCACGCCAACGTAATGGAACCATGGGATGGCCCCGCCTCTGTTTGTTTTACCGATGGAGTTCAAGTAGGTGCAACGCTTGACCGTAATGGTCTTCGCCCTTCTCGCTATACGGTAACAAAAGATGACTTCCTTGTTATGGCATCTGAATCTGGCGTAGTAAAAATAGCCCCAGAAAATATTGAGTTCCGTGGACGCTTACAACCAGGCCGTATTTTTGTTGCTGACTTAGAGCAAGGTCGTATTATTTCTGATGAAGAAGTAAAAGATGGCATTGCAAACTCACAACCTTATGAAAAATGGGTTGAAGAAAACCTGCTTAGTTTGAAAAAACTACCTGAAGCAACGAACCAATACAGCCAACCTTCTCCAGAACGTCTACTCAATCGTCAACAGGCGTTTGGTGTTACCTCTGAAGAAGTTAATGAAATTATTCTACCATTAGCGAAAACGGCTTATGAGCCATTAACTGCAATGGGTGCAGATTGGCCATTAGCGATTCTTTCGCATCAATCTCAGCATTTATCTAACTACTTTAAGCAATTATTTGCACAAGTAACTAACCCACCGATCGACCCGATCCGTGAGCGTATGGTTATGTCACTTAATACTTACCTAGGTAAAGATCAAAACTTACTTGCTGAAACCCCTGAGCATTGTCAAAAAGTAGAACTTGAATCCCCTGTTCTGTCGAATTCTGAATTAGAAAAATTGCGTGCGATTGATAATGAACACCTACAAGCAAAGACACTTGATATCGTATTCCAAGCAAGTGAAGAGTCGGGTAAATTAGAACGTGCACTAAAACGCATCTGCCAATACGCTGAAGATGCGGTAAATGATGGTTATTCTATTATTCTACTGACTGACCGCGCTGTAAACTCTAACCATGCCGCGATTCCTGCAATGCTTGCTGTGGGCGCCGTTCATCACCACTTAATTCGTAAAGGATTACGAGCTAAATGTGACATCGTTATAGAAACGGGGGATGCACGTGAAACACACCACTTTGCAACACTCGTTGGTTATGGTGCGAATGCAGTTAACCCATACTTAGTCATTGAAACGATTGTTGAACTTCAACGCGTTAAGAAACTCGATCCAACACTTCATCCAAAAGAACTATTTGATAATTACCGTAAAGGGGTTAATGGCGGTCTGCTTAAGATCTTCTCAAAAATGGGGATTTCAACATTACAGTCATACCATGGTGCTCAAATATTTGAAGCATTAGGCATTAGTAAATCCGTTGTTGACAAGTACTTCACAGGTACTGTTTCTCGTATTCAAGGCCTTACTATTGATGATATAGCAAAAGAAGTGCTTATCCGTCACCGTATTGGCTACTCTACTCGAGAAATCCCAGTTCAAGTACTTGATGTTGGTGGTGTTTACCAATGGAAACAACGTGGTGAGAAGCATTTATTCAATCCAGAAACCATCTCACTACTGCAAGAATCAACACGTAATAAAGATTACGAACAATTTAAGAAATATACCCAAGCGGTTGATGACCAAGGTGACAATGCAGCAACACTGCGTAGCCAATTAGCCTTTATTAAAAACCCAGCGGGCTCTATTCCTTTAGAGGAAGTGGAACCAATAGAGAATATTCTTAAACGTTTTGCAACTGGCGCTATGTCGTTCGGTTCTATCTCACACGAAGCACATTCAACACTTGCTGTTGCAATGAACCGTATCGGTGCGAAATCTAACTCAGGTGAAGGTGGTGAAGACCCTATTCGCTTTGAGAAAAAAGAAAATGGTGACTGGGAGCGCTCTGCAATCAAACAAGTTGCATCTGGTCGATTTGGTGTTACCTCTTACTACCTGACCAACGCCGATGAATTGCAAATTAAGATGGCTCAAGGTGCAAAACCAGGAGAAGGAGGACAGTTACCTGGAGATAAAGTCGACGATTGGATTGGGGCAACTCGCCACTCAACTCCAGGCGTTGGACTTATTTCACCACCGCCACATCATGATATTTATTCAATTGAAGATTTAGCACAACTTATCTACGATCTTAAAAATGCAAACCGTAAAGGCCGCGTTAACGTTAAGTTAGTGTCTGAAGCAGGTGTTGGTACTATCGCCTCTGGTGTTGCTAAAGCAAAAGCTGACGTAGTACTTATTGCAGGCTTTGATGGTGGTACTGGTGCATCTCCGATGTCCTCTATTCGTCACACAGGCTTACCGTGGGAGTTAGGTCTAGCTGAAACACACCAAACATTACTGAAGAATGGTTTACGTAACCGTATCGTTGTTCAGTCTGATGGCCAAATGAAAACACCTCGAGATCTTGCGGTAGCAACACTTCTGGGTGCCGAAGAGTGGGGTGTAGCGACGGCAGCTCTTGTTGTTGAAGGTTGTATCATGATGCGTAAGTGTCATAAAAACACTTGCCCTGTTGGTATTGCAACACAGAATAAAACATTACGTGAGCGTTTTGATGGTCGCGTAGAAGACGTTGTTACTTTCTTCCAATATATGGCTGAAGGCCTTCGCGAAGTTATGGCTGAACTTGGTTTCCGCTCTATTGAAGACATGGTTGGTCAATCTCACAAACTTAAGGTTCGTGACGATATTGGTCATTGGAAATATAAAAACTTAGATTTATCACCAGTACTTCATGTAGAACAACCTCGTGCTGAAGATGGTATTTTCAATCAAATAAAACAACAGCATAATCTTGAAGATGTATTGGACCGCAAACTCATAAAACTTGCAAAACCAGCACTCGAAGAAGGTAAATCAGTTAATGCAGAGTTTGATATTCTAAATACTGACCGAAGTGTCGGAACGATGCTTTCAAATGAAATATCTAAAGTCTATAAAGACCAAGGATTACCGCAACCAATGAATGTGAAATTTAATGGTTCCGCGGGTCAAAGTTTAGGAGCATTCTTAGCGAAAGGCGTCAAATTTGAAGTAGAAGGTGACGCAAATGACTACTGGGGCAAAGGGTTATCAGGAGGTACACTCGTACTTTATCCAGACACAAGATCAAGTATTGTAGCTGAAGATAACATTGTTGTTGGTAACGTTTGTTTCTATGGTGCCACCTCTGGCGAGTCTTACATTCGAGGAATGGCAGGCGAGCGTTTCTGTGTTCGAAACTCTGGGGCAAGTGTTGTAGTGGAAGGTGTTGGTGACCATGGTTGTGAATACATGACGGGCGGTGTCGCGATTATCCTTGGCTCAACCGGCCGCAACTTTGCCGCTGGAATGAGTGGTGGTGTAGCGTATGTTTGGGATCAGTCAGGAGACTTTGAATCAAAGTTAAACCAAGAACTTGTTGACCTAGACCCAATCGAACAAGAAGATAAAGATCTTTTACATAAAATGCTAGCTAAGCATGTTGAATTCACAGGAAGTGAAGTAGCAAAGTCTTTCTTAAGTAATTTTGAAGTAAATTTAGCCTCTCTGGCTAAAGTTATGCCGCGAGACTATAAAGCGGTACTTCAAAAGCGTAAGACTGAAGCACTACACGCGCAAATGGAAGAAGTGGAGGCAGTATAATGGGCAAGCCTACAGGTTTTTTAGAAAATGGTCGTGAGTTACCAAAAAAATTAGAACCAATTGTTCGAATTCAAGATAATAAAGAATTTGTCTTAAACGAAGAATTTGGCGATAAAATCAATACGCAAGCATCTCGCTGTATGGATTGTGGTGTTCCGTTTTGTCATAACGGATGCCCTATTGGGAACATCATTCCGGAATTTAACGATGCCGTATATCGCGATAGCTGGGAAGAAGCTTGGCACATTCTAAGCTCAACAAATAACTTTCCTGAATTTACAGGCCGTGTATGCCCTGCTCCTTGTGAAAGTGCATGTGTATTAGGGATCAATCAAGATCCAATCACAATCTGTAATATTGAAAAAACAATCGTTGAGACTGCGTATCGTGAAGGATACGCGCAACCGAAAAAGCCTCGTTCCCGTACAGGAAAAACTGTCGCGATTATTGGTTCAGGTCCTGCCGGCTTAGCTGCTGCAGAGCAAATCAATAGTGCAGGCCATTCAGTCACTGTTTTTGAACGAGATGAGAAAGTTGGTGGCTTATTACGTTTCGGTATTCCTGATTTCAAACTAGGAATGGATATCATTGATCGAAAGATCAATTTAATGGCCGAAGCCGGTATTAAGTTTGAAGTAAATGCACATATTGGCGTTTCAATTAATGCTCAACAACTGCGCCAAGATTTTGATGTTGTATTACTGACTGGAGGTTCAACAGTACCAAGGGATCTTCCTATTCCTGGTCGTGAATTAAATGGGGTTCATTTTGCAATGGAATTCCTAAGTCAAAACAACCGCCGAGCGAATGATATGGATCTTAAAACAAAAGAGATCCATGCAAAAGATAAACATGTTGTCGTTATCGGTGGTGGCGATACAGGATCAGATTGCGTTGGTACTTCTAACCGTCATGGTGCGGCAAGCATTACTCAAGTTGAGATAATGCCTATTCCACCAGAAAAGCGCCCAGCGAATATGCCTTGGCCTCAATACCCAATGATCATGAAAACAACGACTTCCCACGAAGAAGGCTGTGAGCGTCATTGGAACATTTTAACTAAAGAGTTTATCTCTGATGATGAGGGTAATGTCACCGGCCTCCGTATTGCTGATATCGTTTGGCAAGATGCCAAACCTGGAGAGCGACCTGGTTTTAACGAAGTAGCAAATAGTGAGCGAGTTATACCATGTGATCAAGCTTTCTTAGCTATGGGATTTTTACACCCAGAACCTACAGGTGTTCTAGCTCAATTAGATATTAAACTTGATGATCGTGGCAACGTTGCTACCAATGGTTTTTCTACTAACCAAAAAGGTGTTTTTGCTGCAGGTGATATGCGTACAGGGCAATCATTAATTGTACGTTGTATTAATGAAGGTCGTGAATGTGCGCGTGAAGTCGACGCTTATCTTATGGGGAATACAAACTTAGAAGCGAAAGCTGGCTCTCTAATGCTATCAGCATCATAATCTTTCGCAATTAAATTCAGGTTCCTTCCAAACCTTTGGCCAACATTTCGATGTTGGCCTTTTTTATAGTAAATTCAATAAACAAAAATTCAACAATTCACGGGCTTGTTTTATACTTACTTAACATTTCTAATATCTATAACTAAAATAGAAGCTTATTATTTATGAAAAGATCACTCATTCCTATATTTATAATACTTACTTTATCAGCTTGTAGCCAAAGGAGCGACGTAGTCATGGATAAATCAACAAAGCCATGTGGTGACAAACCAAATTGCGTCTCAACGCTAGAAAATAGAGAAAGCTTTTCCGCAGCTCCATTTATATTAACCAGCACAGCAAATATTAAAAATATATCTAATGTTGCTCAACATTTAAAAGGAGCTAAAGTTGTAAACATAAACAATGATTACATTCATATTGAATGCACTAGTTTACTTTTTCGCTTCGTAGATGACTTAGAATTACGAATTTCAGGGAATACTCTAATTGTACGTTCAGAGTCACGTACAGGACATTCTGATTTTGATGTAAATAAAAAGCGTGTTAAGAAATTAAGATCTCTTTTATTAAAACAAGGGCTAATTACTCAATAAATAAACCCATTTAAATTTCACTACTTCTGTTTTTATACAGACGTAAAAAAGC
>NZ_MAJU01000011.1:0-328809 GCF_001691055.1 Aliivibrio logei | reverse complement strand
AGTCCCGTCCACTCCGCCACTTATTTATAGACAGAGTTAAGTCTTTAAAATAACTATAGGGGTGTAGCTCCAACTGGCAGAGCAGCGGATTCCAAATCCGCGTGTTGGGAGTTCGAATCTCTCCACCCCTGCCATATTAAAAAAGGCTCATATCGAAAGATATGAGCCTTTTTGCTATTTGTAGTTTGAGGAAAGAGCAGTGGATTCCCCCGTCATAAGAACGCGCATGTTTGGAATTCTAATCTCTCCACCCTTGCCATATTAAAGAAGGCTCATATCGAAAGGTATGGGCTTTTTGCCATCTGTAGTTTAAGAAAAGACTCGCGGCTCCCTCCGCCATAAGACTATGTATGTCGGAGTTTGAAATTCTACTATTGTGTTTAATTAACTATTAATCAAATTCGTTGTATTTAGATATGATGGTTTCTAAGGTTACAAATTCTTGGTTTCCATGTCTTGTGTTCCAAGCACTAGATATTGTGATGTGCTTTGCCGAGGCCGAAATTATGCTATCAACGTTCCAGGTTAACATATATGTAACATCATTGATTGTGACTTCATTTGACGATGTAGCAATGGAATCATAAGTAATAGTTCCACCTGCTCCAGAGATTGAGCGACTACGAAATTTTTCTAATTGAGTTTCTGCACTATATAGAGCCTCAATACTCCTTGTCGCATGTTCAGATTTTAGCTCAATAAACGTTTGCAGCTTCAATAAGCCTAATGCACCAATACCAATAATGGTAAATGAAATCATTATTTCAAGAAGGCTAAATCCTTTTTGTCTATAGATCATTCCAAGATCCTTTTTGCCATGTAAAATTGTTGTATTCTTCTTTACGGGCAGATCTTTTATATTTAAATATAATTGAACCTCTGAGTAATGTTGAGGAGTTTGGGGTATCCAAAATTAACCCTCCCGTTGGAATAAAAGCCCCACGTTGAACATGAGAAATGAACTTTGTTTTACCAGTAATATGAGCCGCAGTATCTATATTTTTCCAATTATCTGTAAGGTCGATATTACCCTTTCCATCTACTGGAATGTCAATAAACATATGATAAATGGAACCATGAAAGGTACCTGAACCATCTAAAGCAACGACCCCACCTTCAATAACAAGGTTTCTAGATTCATTTGATAGAGTTGTTAATGAGGAGCCACCCTCAAGATTGCAATCACCAGTGACCCATACTTTATCTGATGTTTTAAATGCATCTACAATGCGAACATCACAATCAGTTTTACTTCCTGTTATTTGCGTATACTTACTTTTTACTTCTGATAGTTTAGAACGAGGTTTTTGGAAAAATGCTTCAAAAGGATCGTAGTGTTCTTCTTTTATATAATCAGAAAGAAAATTATCAGAAGTAGCGGGATTATCAGTTTTAGAATTTTCTTGAATGTTTGATTGTGTTTCTGGGTGGCAGGTTCCTTTGTAGCCATCATAGGGACCATTTTCTTCAGGATTAAGTGTTTTCAATCCACCAAAACCAAAATTATAATCGATATATCCAGTGTATTTAATGGCCACACATTCATCTTTTTCATTAATTTTCTTACCTGTAACATCAGGATATATATCGATAGAACCATCTATAATCAAATTACCTCTAGCTTGTATCGCTCCGTTTCCATAAGTAATTTTTGGTATTATATTTTTCTTGATTAGATTTTTATTATTTAGTTCATAAGTTAATTGATAGTTAATTGTAGAATTTGCTGAAGATACTGGTTGAGCGTAAAGACGTTCTATTGGATTATTGATATTACACTGAGTATTCATATTACTATACTCAGTAGAAGTATTATTCTTTGATAACAGTGATGGATCTGTTTTACTTTCATTTATAAAGCTAAAAAGGCATTCAATGGCACCTTCTGCCTTCCAATTGCTTTGTTTAGCAATAACTTCATTTTGTGATCTTTTTATTTGATAGAAAGTACTTTTGTAAGTTCCTAGAGATAAAATTAAAGCAGCAAGGATTAGGAGTGATGTCATTATTAAAACAACAGCGCCATTTTGTTTCTCTATATTCATTATTGCCAATTCCTTTGTTTGACACTGAAACTTAAGTCTTTTTTCATTGTTGGTATATTTACTAGTTCAGTATCAAGTTGAATACCAATTATTGATGAGGTTGCAGAGCTTGTGATTAACGGTTTACGTAACACTGAAAAATTAGTTACTTGTATGTTTTGAGTATCAAAAAGTGAATAGCAATTACTAACCGTAGTTAGGCTTTTTATGTTTGTTATGAGTGTTTCTTCTTCACATACTTTTAATTTTTTATCGGAAGATGAGTATTTATATATTACATTTTGGTAAGTTTTTTGTGCTCCAGATAGTTTCTTGTGATACACAAAACCAATACTATTTGGTGTTATTTCTATAATATTTGTCGCAGCCGACAGCTTTACTGACTGTCCATCAGTGCCGTTGTATCCTGCTCTTTGGATATCGTCTTTTATAATTTGCATTGTACTCGTTAGGTTTTGAGCTAGTAGTAATTCTAGACCTCGGTTTTTTGCTACACGTTGCCCATTAATAAAAATAGATCCAACAAGACTAATTGCAATAACCCCAATAAATGAAGCGATCAGAAGCTCAATAAGTGAAGATCCATTTTGTTTGTATTTATGAGCAGGAATTATATCCATAGAGCTCTCCACTCGTATTGTCGTAACAAACTTTTATTCTTCCAGGTGGGTTAGACAGGATAATTTTTAATTTTTTGGTCATATCATTATTAGGATAGAAAATGAATGTGCCTCTGGCTGGTCTTCCTCTAATGCCTTCAAAATTGATCTTTTGGCTATCGTAGTTATGTTGCAAGGTTGTTTTATTAAAATTATTTCCACCCATGTAAGCGATTAAATTACCTGAGATGTTATCTGAATCTCTTAAAGCTAAATTCCATGAACCGGTTTTATTTTCTTCCGTTTTAGGAAATGAAATATGCACCCATAAGTTACTATTTCTTAGGACTGCTTCTGATTTAGCTTGAATTAAAAAACCGTTTAATTCTGTTGCTAAACGTTGCATTTTTACGCTGTTGTTTACTGTGTTGAAGTTTGGTGCAGCAACGGATAGAAGTATGGCCAAAACGGTGATTGTAATTAACAGCTCCAATAAGGTAAACCCGCGATTCATCTCTCAAATCCTTTTGTAAACTATTGATAAAGCATCAATAATTCTTGCTTAAATTATACCAAGTATGAAAAATAGAAAGATATTTAGAGAAGGATAAATAGAAATGATTCTAATAAATAAATGTAACTTATCTCGTGTTCATATAAGGGGTATGACACTGATCGAAATTATGATTGTAATTGCTATTATTGGTTTATTGTCAGCGATTGCTTATCCTGCGTATACAAACCATATATTAAAGGCGAACCGTATCGTTGCCTTAGCTGATATTGCGAAAATTCAATTAGAATTAGAAACGAAATATATAGCTAGTTATTCAGATATAGCTAGCTCTATCGTTAGCGGGGGAACTTGTTCTTTTTGTGAAACACAATCGGATAAATATACTCTGAGCTTAGAGGGGTTAACTGCTACAACTTATACGATTAAAGCTACTCCTATAAAGGTACAGATAAAGGATACATGCTCGGGGAAAACTTATACTGCGATTACTTTAAATCAATTTAATAAAAGTGAGCCTAAGGAATGCTGGTAAACTAAAGGTGGGAATTTATACCCACCTTAATGTTTATCAACCAACGAAAGGCAACATACCACCAGCGGCAATAAAGAAGCCAACCAAACCTACAATGGGAAGTTTAAGTACTTTAAGTAATGCAAAGCCAACAATAACCAATGCCATATCTACCCCTGAGCCAACGGCGCTTGTAAATACAGGGTCATACAGCGCTGCGATTAGTAACCCGACAACAGATGCATTAATTCCCGTAATTGCTCCTGCTAATGCTGGTTTTTGAGCTAGAACCTGCCAATGACTAAATACTCCAAGTACTAATAAAAATCCCGGTAAGAAAATAGCAATGGTTGCAACTAAAGCACCAAGAATTGGCTGTTCACTCCACAATTCATATCCTAAGAACGTTGCAAAGGTAAACATTGGACCGGGAACAGCCTGAGCTGCAGCATAACCCGTTAAAAAGCTATCCGTACTAATTTGGTCGCCAACGATATTTTGTAGTAATGGTAAGACTACATGACCGCCACCAAAGACTAAACTACCTGCTTGGAAGAAATCAGAAAAAAGAAGAAGTAATGGCGAATGATTAACGATAGCAGGTAAAGCAAAGAAACAAAGTGCAAAGATAATTAAGGGTAACCAGTTAATGCCTTTAGATTCTTTTTTAATCTCAGTCACCTTATCTGATTTTAGATAAATTCGACCTATAATAGCGGCAATTAACAGTGCAATTAATTGTGTGCTTATTGAAGGGAGTATTAATAATAAGGTTGCGGTCATAATACATAAAAGTATCGTGATTTTGTCCTTACAAAAACTCTTATACATTCCCATGATGGCATCAGCAACAACAACAACGGCTAATAATTTCAATCCATGAATGATGCCTTCAAAGATGTCATTACCAAAGAATGAATGGCTTATATTTGCTAATAACACCATGATAAGAATGGAAGGTAATGTGAAACCAATTGAAGCGAGTAGAGCGCCAAAGAGTCCTTTTCTGTGATAACCCAAAGCAAAGCCTACTTGGCTTGAACCTGGACCAGGTAAGAACTGGCTCAAGGCGATCAGTTGTGCGTATTCCTCTTCACTTATCCAACCTCGCTTTTGTACAAATTCATTGCGGAAGTAACCGATATGAGCGGCAGGTCCACCAAAGCTAACCCAGCCTAATAAAAAAAATCGCTTAAATATTTCAAACATAATCTACTCAACTTTTGACGTATCATCCAAATTCGGACATTCCATTTTGATGGGATAAAGATTACGAGTTACTATCCAATTATTCAAATCGATTAAATTACTATTAACTATGAATGAAATTAATTGGAAAGCGGTCGACTTAAATTTATTGGTGGTATTTAGAACATTGATGAAAACGAAAAGTGTCTCATTAGCTGCGGATAGATTATTTGTCGGACAATCAGCGATGAGCCATAGTCTTTCTCGTTTACGTGAGTTATTAAACGATCCTTTGTTCGAAAGGCAAGGGCATAAAATGATCCCTACCGCGAAGGCTATTCAACTTTATCCTATGATAGATAAAGTACTACAAACAATAACGGGGGATATTTTAAAGGCAGATACCTTTGAGGCGAGTGAGTTCTCTGGGACCTTTAAAATCGGAATGACAGATTATGCAGAATTACTTTTTGCAGCAGATATTTTTGATGCGATTCATCAATTAGCACCAAAAGCACAGTTATGTTTTACCACGGTAGATAAAGCGAATTACCAAGATAGGTTTGATAGCGAACCACTTGATTTAGTTATTGGTAGCATGAAACCAGAGCAAAAAGAGTTACAGTATCAAAAATTATATACAGAAAAGCACGTATGTATGTGGGATGGTAATCGACATCAATTTAAAACGCCGATAACGCTTGATGAATATATATCGTTACCTCATGCCTTAGTGAGTCCTGACGGTGCATTGAAAACAGGCGTAGATAGTAAATTAAAGGGATTAGGAGTGCATCGTTCAGTTAGCGTCGCTTCTAAGCACTTTTTAACCATCAGGCATCTCATGAAAAAAAGAGATTTAATCTGTGTTGTACCAGAATTAATGGCACAGCTGGATTTGTTCTCTGAGCAATTGGTCCACTCAGAGCCTCCAATTGAAGTTGGGGAATTTGATATTCAATTGATTTGGCAAACTCGTAACAAAGAAAATAAACGCTACCAATGGCTTAAAGAGTTGCTCATTCAAACCATTGAAAAAAGTGTTAGCGCTTACAAAAAATAATACAACGAGTTTTGTTTATCGTCCAAATGCATCTTTAATTTTTTCATCAGTATTGTATTGGCTTAATGCATAAACAGACCAAATAGCGGCAGGGATCCAGCCAATTAAAGTTAATTGTAAAATAAGGCAAATGACGCCACTAAATGGCCGACCGATAGTAAAAAACTGTAACCAAGGCAGTAATAAAGCAAGTAAGAGTCTCATGGTATTTCCTATGTGAATTTATTTTGTTGTTAGTCTTATTAATAAATGGGGTTGTCTTGTGTCTTTTTCAATAAAAATGGCCAGTAACAATAAAGTTACTGGCCACAAGAATACCGTTTCATCAATGAATAGAGCATGAATGCATACTCATATTATTAAGTGAGTATTAGTTGTTGCTGTGTAATTCGCTGTTCAGTTCAATTGCAGATTTATTAGTTAAACATTCGATTTGACCAGTGATAGAGTTACGACGGAACAGAAGATCTGTTTTGCCTGCAAGATCACGAGCTTTCGCGACTTCAACTTCTTTACCTTGGTTATCTAACATGCTTACTTTTGTGCCAGCAGTAACATATAGGCCAGATTCAATCGTACAACGATCACCCATTGGGAAACCAAGGCCTGCATTTGCGCCAAGTAGGCAGTTCTCACCGATAGAGATAACCATTTTACCGCCACCAGAAAGTGTACCCATGATAGAAGCACCACCGCCGATATCAGATCCATTACCCACAACAACACCGGCAGAAATACGACCTTCAACCATACTCACACCAGTAGTACCTGCGTTAAAGTTGATGAAGCCTTCATGCATTACTGTTGTACCTTCACCTACATGTGCGCCTAAACGAACACGAGAAGTATCGGCAATACGAATACCTGTAGGTACAACGTAATCCACCATTTTAGGAAATTTATCAACACAATCGACAGTCAGGGTGTCACCAGCTAGGCGAGCTTCTATTTGGCGATCGGCTAATTCAGGAAGATCGATAGGGCCTTGGTTCGTCCACGCGATATTGTGTAATAAACCAAAAATACCATCCAGTACAGTGCCGTGTGGCTTAACTAAACGATTAGAGATCAATTGAAGTTTCAAAAAGCCTTCAGCAACAGATTGAGATTGTTCATCAGTTGCTAAAACAACAAGAACAAGAGGCTGCTTTGATTGAACTGCCTTTTCTGCGAATGCCGCGTTTGGAACATCCCCGTTTGCTGCAAAAGCGTTAGCAAGTTCAGTGCAAACTTCAGATGTAATTTCAATCGCTTGATTGCCTTCCGTATAACCACTTGCTTTAGCAATAGCGTTAACTAATGATTCAGATGGGTTTAATACTGGGTGTGGGAAAAAAGCTTCAATAATTTTATTGTCGCGGTTTTTTGTCGCTGTACCAAAGGCAAGTGCAAAATGAGCCATGTAATGATTCTCCATTTTCATATCAATAATAGTAATTTAGACCTATTTAAATCATTATCCGTTCATTCACATTGGTTCAATCAAATCATCGCTACGTTAGCTGTTTTATTACAAGATTGCGGTCATTAGGGTGACTGATTATTAAAATCTCTATCTTGTTTTTAAGTGATTTACCTTATGTAATGAATTTGTCATTTAATTAATTCGATAGGTATTAAAAATAAATCTTACTTCACATCATAAAGAGAGTTGCTGTGATATAGAAGAGTGAAATCAAAAAATTTTAATGAGAAAAGGGAATAGAGGTAAGAAAAGGGAATTTAAAGTGGTCGTGGAGAAAAGAAAATAGCGGATCATTAAGCCGCTATTTGTATTTTTATATATCGTATCTTTAGAATTAAGCGGCGTCAGACTCTTCGTCTTTGACGGCTTCAATCTTTGCTTTTTTAGGTACAGGTTTACGTTTTGCGCCCAAAGCAACTAAAACATCTTCTTTGTGCTTAGCCAGGTAAAGAGACAACTCTTCTTGTTTCCCTTCATCTTCAATTAAATTACTTTCATTTAGCAGAGTAAAAAGTTCATCTGCAACATCCAGCATTTTGTCATAAGCATCGGCTTCAGTTTTAGAGGTAAAAGTCATCTTCTCTTCTCCGTTGCGCTCAACTACATATTTGACGATAACAGCCATGGTCGTCTCTCCTATTAAATTAACTGGTGTTTTATACAGTAAATGAGGTTTTTTGTCCACTTGGAGGAGAGAAAGCGAGAGAGAGGTAACGCTAGGAGATAATCGACTGATTTTTTATGGCTAAAATGTAAAAAATTAAATGTAGAAAAATAGTTGAGTAATCTTATCTAAAGTTGTATTTTAAATGCAACTTTAAATAAAGGAGTGCTTAATGATGTCAGATTTTGAACTGAAACATAAAGCGACAACGAAAATGTCAGAGCGTATTGCTTATAAAATTACGCAGTGCTTAAAGTTTCTTTTAAATATTTTTTATGGTTCTCAATATGCAAAGCGTGCCGTTATTTTAGAAACGATTGCTGCGGTTCCTGGGATGGTTGCCGGCATGTTTAATCACCTAAAAGCATTACGTCGTATGAAAGATGATGAAGGGTGGATCCGCGAATTATTGAATGAAGCTGAAAACGAAAGAATGCATTTAATGATATTTTTAGATATTGCAAAACCTCGCTGGATAGAGCGCACGTTGGTTTTATTGGGCCAAGGTGTCTTTATGGTTGTTTATAGCTTTATTTATTTACTCTCATCAAAAGTGGCTCACCGAGTGGTCGGTTATTTTGAAGAAGAAGCTTGTAAAAGTTACACCGAATATTTAAGTAAAATTGATAATGGAGACGTGGAAAACGAAGCTGCACCACAAATAGCGATAGACTATTATCAATTACCAAATGACGCACTACTGCGTGATGTGATCTTAAAGATTCGTGATGATGAAGCAAAACATCGAGATCGTAATCATTCGTTTGCTGACGCTTATGAAAACCACGATCTTCCTGCTCACCAACGTTAGGTATCATTTTTATGGGGCTAGAAATAGCCTCATTAACGTTGAATAAAAGTCATAAAATACTGCAATAATGGCGTTTGATATTTTTCTTTATGAACCAATAACCAATAAGGGCGAGTCAATTTCTTTTCATAAGGAAGCTGAACTAACCGTCCATCATTAATCGAATTTTGAGCTGCTAATTGAGATAAACACGCGAGCCCCATATTTTCAGAGCAGCAATTAATAATGGCTTCGGTGGTGTGAAGCTGTAAGGACTCATGCCAATCATTTAAATTGGATGCAATATGATTAAGGAAATACTCCCGGCTACCAGATCCTTCCTCTCTTAATAACCAAGTTGAGTTTTCTAAGTCTTCTAATGTAATTATTTTCTGCATAGCTAACGGGTGAGAAGGGGCGCATACTATGTACATATCATCCTGTTGCCATTCAATCATGTTTAGCTTGGGATGATGTGCTTTCCCTTCAACTAAGCCAATATCGAGTTTGAATTCCAACAGTCGATTAATGATTTGAGCGGTATTTGAAATAAATAATTGTTGAATATCACAAGGGTGTTGTTGTTGGAATTTACTCAGTAAAACTGGTGCGATATGATTACCAATCGTATCACTGGCACCAATGTTTAATGAACCAGTCAACTGACTATCAGCAGTAAATTGATGCTCGATAGCTTCCGCTCGTTCTAGTAATTCATCCGCTAAAGGAAGGAGTTGGCGGCCTTCACTATTTAACACTAAGCGATTATTTACGCGATCAAATACTTTGTAACCCAAATTCTTTTCAAGTTCAGACAATGAAAGGCTCACCGCAGGTTTTGTAATAAACAGTCGCTCAGCCGCTTTGGTCATTGTTTTTTCTTGAGCAATTGCCGTAAATACATTGAGTTGTTTTAGTGAAATTCTCATGACAGGAAGTCCTAAATACTAATAGATTATCATCGTTAAGTTTATATTAACGTAGTCTTTAATTTATTCAAATTTTATTAATGACTGGCTGGTAGTAAACTGGCTTCATCGTTAAATAGTAAAGAGAACAATGTCATGCTTAATTACACAAAACAAAAAATAGCAGGCGCACCAACACCAATGGCAGGGTTAGCTCTTGGGATTGCCAGCTTAGGTTGGTGCTGGGAAAATGCGCTACCTTTAAACGGTTATGCGCAATGGATCTCAGCGGCAATCGCTTCAGTATTATTACTTATTTTAGCGGTTAAATTTTTATTACACCCCGCCGTATTATGGAGTGAACTTGCTCACCCAGTTGTCGGTAGTGTTGCTCCGACGTTTGCGATGGGCACAATGGTTGTATCAAGCAGTGTTGGTCATTTTTATCCAGCCGCTGGTGATGCGTTATGGCTTGCTGCAATTGCTCTCCATATTATTTTCTTAGTCTCTTTTATTTACCATCGAGCAAAAGATTTTGAATTACATCATATGGTACCAAGTTGGTTTGTTCCGCCTGTAGGTTTAGTGGTAGCGGATGTCTCTTTTTCTGGTAATCCTGCATTAGCATCAGTGGCACATTGGGTATTGATGTTTGGTTTAATTATCTATGCCATTATGCTACCAATTATGATCTACCGTTTGATGTTTTGTAATGAAGTTCCTGACGCTGCAAAACCAACGATTGCAATTATGGCTGCACCAGCAAGCTTATCTTTAGCGGGCTATCTAACCGTCACGGCTTCACCATCGCCTGTGATTATTGCGCTTTTATTTGGGATTGCAGTATTAATGACAAGCGTAATTTACATGGCTTTCTTTAAATTAATGAGACTTCCATTTAGCCCAGGCTATGCAGCATTTACCTTTCCAATGGTGATTGGTGCGACAGCATTATTTAAAATGGCGAACTGGATGTTATCTCAAGGTGTTGTTGCTGATTATGTCTACCAAGTCAGAATGCTTGCCGTTGTTGAGTTAGTTGTTGCTACCTGTGTTGTAAGTTATGTAGCAGCGCATTATCTAGCACATTATCGCCCAATAACACGTATGGCTAATCGTTTAGCAAACCCTAAACACGCACACTAAATTCGTAATCTTTTTCTCTTAAAACACATCCAGTTACGTTAAGCTATAGAGACTTTCATTTCTTTATAAGCGAGCTGGGTGTGTTTACTGTTTATCATTCAAATCAACTTGATGTTCTTAAATCTCTTGTCGTTGAATTAATTCGTCTAAACCCTCTTGATAACCCATTTGAGCAAGAGCAAATTCTCGTTCAAAGTCCGGGTATGTCGCAATGGCTTAAAATCGAACTCGCCAAAGAGCTCGGCATTGCCGCCAATCTTACTTTTCCACTTCCTGCTACTTTTATTTGGGACTTGTTTACTCAGGTTCTGGATGATGTGCCAAAGCGCAGTGCTTTTAATAAAGAAGCCATGACGTGGAAGATAGTGACGTTATTACCCGAGTTATTAAAACAAGATGAATTTGCGCCACTGCAACGCTATTTAGAAAATGATGACAAACAACTGAAGTGCTACCAACTCGCTGCAAAAATTGCCGATATCTTTGACCAATATTTAGTATTCCGCCCAGAATGGATCCAAAAATGGGAAGCGGGTGAAGAGGTTATAGAATTAGAAGGAGAACATCCTTGGCAGCCTATTTTATGGCAAGCGCTGTATGATCAAACCCTAGCGCTGGGTCATTCTCCTTATCATCGTGCCAATATGTTCGAGCACTTTATTGAAACCTTAGAAAATTATTTGCAAACGGGAACCTTGCCAAAAGGCATGCCTAAGCGTTTATTTGTAGTGGGTATTACTTCATTGCCTCCTCGTTATTTAGATGCGCTAGCGGCTCTTGGGCAACACATTGATGTGCATTTAATGTTTACCAATCCTTGTCGTTATTACTGGGGTGAAATTCGAGACAGAAAGTACCTCGCTCGTTTAGAGGCGCGTAATCGTCTGCAAGTAAAATGGTTAGATGATCACAGTGAGCAAATCGGTGATACGGAGCAATTAAAAGGATCGCTTGATGCAAATTTTGAAGATGAGCTGCACACTTCAGAAGTAGGTAATTCACTGCTTGCATCATGGGGGAAATTAGGTCGAGATAATCTTTGTCTATTATCAGAAATGGAAGCGCAAGAGATTGATGCTTTTGTTGATGTAAATAATGACAATCTCTTACATTCTATCCAATCTGATATTTTAAATTTAGAAGAACGCAGTCGTGATGATGTGCTTGATAACAGTGAGCACAAGCAACCAATCAGCGCTGATGATCGTTCGATTCTTTTGCATTCATGTCATAGCCCAATGCGTGAAGTAGAAGTATTGCATGATCAATTATTGGATATGTTTGCCAATGATCCAGAATTAAAACCTCGCGATATTATTGTGATGGTGGCAGACATCAATGTGTACAGTGCGGCGATCCAAGCCGTCTTTGGTAACGCAGCATTCGATCGCTACATTCCTTTTGCTATTTCCGATCAAAGTGCTGAGCAAGAAAATCCAGTGTTATTGGCCTTCATGAACTTAATGGCGTTACCTGAGAATCGTTGTGGTTTATCAGAGCTATTAAGTTTGTTGGAAGTTCCTGCGGTCATGTCACGTTTTAAATTTAATGCCGAGCAGTTTGAAATAGTAAAACGATGGGCAGAAGAAACCGGTATTCGCTGGGGATTGGATAACAGCACCTCTGCGCATTTTGATCTTCCTGAACATAATCAAAATTCATGGTTATTTGGTATTCAGAGAATGTTGCTTGGTTATGCGATGGAGCAAGACGCGGGTTTATTTGAAGGCATGGCGAGCTACGAACAAGTGCAAGGCATGAATGCCGAAATCGCAGGTAACTTAGCGCACTTTATTGATCAGCTTTTGACTTATCAGATCATCCTAGGCCAAGCGCAAACCATTAATGCATGGCGCACCATTATTAACCAACTAATGGACGATTTTTTACTTGTCGAATTAGAAGGTGAGCTGGTCGTTAAAAGTATTCGAGATCAATTGCAAAAACTGGAAGAAAATTTAGAAGATGCGGGCTTTGAAGCACCAATTTCAACAGCGATCATTAATAATTACCTAAAAAATAATTTATCTGGTGGCAAAGCAAGTCAGCGTTTCTTAGCGGGACAAGTGAATTTCTGTACCTTAATGCCAATGCGTTCAATTCCATTTGATGTGGTCTGTTTACTTGGTATGACGGATGGGTCTTATCCGCGAACCATGCCAGTTGAAGGTTTCGATTTAATGCAGAAACGAATGAAGCCGGGTGACCGTTCTCGTCGAGATGATGATAGATATTTATTTTTAGAAGCACTGCAATCGGCGAATAAAGCGTTTTATCTCAGCTATATAGGTCGCTCTATTCGAGATAACACAGAAAAAGCCCCTTCTGTTTTGGTGAGTGAACTGCTTGAGTATTGTCAGCAAAGTTATTGTCTAGATGGCGATAGTGATCTGAACCCTGAAGAGTCAGCTAAACGCTTAGTTAAAAAATTAACAATAGAACATCCTTTGGTTCCTTATAGCCAACAGAGTTTTGTGGGGGATAACACCAGTTATGCCAGTGAATGGCTACCAACCGCAAAACTGGAAGGAAAATCTGCGCCAGAATTCCAAACTGAACCTTTAGTGTTTGCACCAGAATCAAAAGAGCTTGAATTAACAGAGCTACAACGCTTTTGGCGCTTACCTGTCGCCTATTTCTTTAACCGTGGTTTAAAAGTATTTTTTGAAACGGTAGAGAGTCGAGTTGAAGATGATGAACCGTTTTCTATTGATGGTCGTACTGGTTATGGAATGAAATCAGAATTGCTAGAAGAGTTATTGGCCTATGATGATCCTAACCAAGTATCTCAACTAAGTCGTGAGTTTTATCAGCAACAAAAAGCGCAAGGAAAATTACCTATTGGTAGCTTTGGTGAGATCGCGGCAGACAAAGAAGTGAACACGGTAAAAGAGTTAGTGGCTCATATTCAGCCATTAACGACATCACCATTAGAGGATCAAGAAGTGCGTTTACGCTTTACTTTTCCTCATGGTGAAATGGAATTGCAAGGCTGGCTAAAACAGCGTTATCAAGCGGGAATGCTGCGTTATCGTGGGGGTAAAATTCGTTCACATGAAATCCTAGCAACGTGGATTGATCACCTTTGTTTGTGTGCGATGAAGCAACAACAGTTTACTCACCTGTTTGGCACCGATGCGATTTATCATTTTGAGCCAATCGAAACAGAAAAAGCGTATCAACATTTAGACGTTATATTGAGCCTTTATATTTCTGGTAACTGTGCGCCACTGCCTTATTTACCAAAAGCGGCGTTGGCCGGGCTAGAAACACACATTGATAAAAAAGGTGTGTGGAATGACGATGAAGAAACTCATGAAAAAGCACTGAAAAAAATGGCAGATGAATACAATGGGGCTTTTTATGGCGGGAAACTTTTTGCTGGCGAAAACCGTAGTGATTACGTGATGCGTATGTGGCCAGAATGGAATGATGAATTTGGTCAGGAAATTTTTGATAATGCCAAAACAGTATTACACGATGCGTTATTGCATAGTGAGAAAGAAAAGCTGTAATAAAAAAGAGAGTTGTTATTGGTAAGAGTAGGGTGGCCGCCAGTAAATCATTTTTAGTGTAGGGCGTTCGCTGTACGGCCACAGGTCAGAGGTTGACCGAATCCTTTAATACAAATGCACATTTAATGGGCTCTTTGTAAGTGGCGCTGAGTGTAACAAAGCAGAAAAAGTGAACCGTGAGAAAGATCTCACATTGGTCGCTTTATTAATTTTATTATCGTTGTTCCTAATGAACTACGATATGGGTCACACAAATAGTCTGTAAAAACAGAGTGTTGATGATAAATAAAAATGGTGATGTTCGATGACGACAATCGCAGCTCCAAATCAATTGAATGCAATGACGTTTCCTTTACATGGGACACGTTTAATTGAAGCTTCCGCAGGTACAGGTAAAACCTTTACCATTGCCAGTTTATACCTACGTTTACTATTAGGGCATGGTGATGAGAACAGTCGCCATAGTGAAGAATTAACCGTAGATAAAATACTGGTAGTGACTTTTACGGAAGCCGCAACCGCAGAATTAAGAGAACGTATTCGAGCTAAGATCCATGATGCTCGTTTAGCGTTTGCTCGTGCTGTGCATAAAAGTGATTATGAGAGTGGCGATCCCGTTATTGACCCGTTATTAGCGGCTATTTCTGATCATAAGTCGGCAGCACACATATTATTGAATGCTGAACGCAGTATGGATGAAGCCTCAATCTTTACCATTCATGGTTTTTGTCAGCGTATGCTAACGCAAAATGCCTTTGAATCTGGAGCCCAGTTCGAAAGTGAATTTGTCACCGACCAAGCCAAATTAATGCACCAAGTGGCCGCAGATTTTTGGCGTCGTAGTTTTTATCATCTGCCAAAAATGGTGGCTGAAAGTGTTTATGATTGCTGGCCAAGCCCTTCTGCATTATTAGGTGATATGGGCAATAGTCTTACTGGTGTCCCAAAGCATTTAACGGTTGAGCCATTAGAAAACTCACTAGAAGAGTTCTGTCAGCAGGGCATTGCTCGTATTGATGGATTAAAAAAACAATGGTCAGAGCATTGTGCCGATTTTGAAGCCTTAATTTCAGGCTCAGGTGTTGATAAACGTAGTTACACTAAAAAGAATTTACCAAATTGGTTAGAGCAAGTGTCAGTATGGGCAAGTAACCCAACGACTTCGCTGAAAATTCATGACAAATTAGAAAAGTTTTCTCAATCGTTATTAATTGATAAAACCAAAAAAGGCGAAGCACCAGAACACGCAGTATTTAAATTAATTGATGACTTTTTAGCGCAGCCATTAGAAATAAAACAGCCATTGTTATCTTTAGCCATTCATCGCTGTCGAGACACCTTGCAGCAAGCAAAAGAGCAGAAGAACTGGTTATCGTTTGATGACTTGCTGACTCAATTGTCGGCTGCAACCGAAAATCAAGAGAACGCTTTACTGCTAGAAAAGATCCGCGAGCAATACCCAATTGCCTTGATTGATGAATTCCAAGATACCGATCCACTTCAATATTCTATTTTTAATACCATCTATCAAGATCAATCACAGTGTGGTTTGTTCATGATTGGCGATCCAAAGCAGGCTATTTATGCTTTCCGTGGCGCAGATATATTTACGTATATTCAGGCTCGTCGCCAAGTGGCGGATCACTACACTCTTGATACTAACTGGCGATCAACTGCCGATATGGTGTCGTCAGTAAATCGTATTTTTGAGCATGGTAAACAACCGTTTTTATACGATGATGATATTCCGTTTTATCCGGTGAAATATAACCCAAAAAATGCAGAGCAGAAATCGTGGTCGTTAGATAATCAAACTCAGCCAGCAATGACGTTTTGGTTACAAGAAAGCAAAGATGGTAACCCGATAAACAAAGGCAATTACCAACGAGTTATGGCTGAATCGACGGCGGCGCAAATTCAAACCATTTTGACCGGATCTCAACAAGGGTCTGCGCACCTACAAAATGGAGAGAAAAAAGAAGCGATTAAAGCTGGGAATATTGCCGTACTGGTTCGTACTGGTAAAGAAGGGAAATTGGTTCGAGAAGCGTTATCAAAACAGGGTATTGCCAGTGTTTATTTGTCGAACCGAGACAGTGTGTTTTCTTCGCCATTAGCTAAAGACATTTTGCGTTTATTGCAGGCTGCAATGACGCCAACGGATGCACGAGCGGTTCGTTCTGCATTAGCCTCGTCTTTGTTTGCTTATACGGCCGATCAACTACATCAATTTAATGTTGACGAAATGCAGTGGGAATTAGCCGTTAATGAGTTCCGTGCCTACCGTAAACACTGGTTACAACGTGGCATCATGCCTATGTTGCATCAAATTATTACTCAACAAGGTATTTCTGAGCGTTTACTGGCTGAAAATGTCGGTGAACGTCACTTAACCGATTTACTTCATATTGGTGAATTATTACAACAAACAAGCCAAACCCTCGACAGTGATTATGGATTGTTACGTTGGTTATCTGATGCGATTTCTGAACCTAATGGCGATGCTGAAGAGCAAACGGTACGTTTAGAATCTGAGCGTAACTTGGTGCAAATCGTGACGATTCATAAATCAAAAGGGTTGGAATATGACTTGGTATTTTTACCGTTTGTTTGTTCCTATCGAGCCGTGGATAAAAAAGGCGAAGTCAGTTTTTATGATGAAGATAATCGTTACTCGGTGTTGGATTTATTAAAAGAAGATGATTCCGTTGAGAAGGCAGAAAAAGAACGTTTAGCCGAAGACTTACGTTTGATTTATGTAGCCCTGACTCGTGCTGTTTATGCTTGTTATATTGGCATGGCACCTATCGGTAAAGGCACGTCGAAAAAACCACCAACGGGTGTACATCTTTCTGGTTTAGGGTATTTGATCCAACAAGCGGATGAATGCAATGTAGAAGAGCTTAAAGCGTGCTTAGATAAGTTGGTTGCAGGCAATTCGCCTATGGTGATCCAGTCACCCCAAACCTTAAGTGATGTGCTTTATAAAGAGACAGAAGACAACTCGTTAGCATTAACAGCCAACAAATTGAGTCAGCCTGTGAAAAGTAATTGGTGGATGACCAGTTATTCGGGTTTGGTGAAACAAGGTAACCATCATAACGATTCGTCATTAGAATTGATTAATTTGGATGTGGATTCCGCTGAAGATAAAGACGACAAAGAATTGGATTTAGAGCCAGAACGAACGATATTCACTTTCCCTCGCGGTGCGAGAGCGGGTACGTTTTTACACTCATTGTTTGAAGAGGTTGAATTTACTCAACCAATTCACAGCGAAGAAAATACACAAATAATCATCAAGCTATTAGAAAAAGAAAACTACGATGTGGAATGGTTAGACGTCGTTCAAAGCATGATGCAACGCGTGCTCGATTGTCCGTTGGATGGTCACGATTTACGATTGGCAACCAAAGGCCCAACTCAACGTTTGGTTGAAATGGAGTTTTTATTGCCGATAACGCTATTAAACTCAAGCTTGGTCAATAAAACCATCGCTAAACACGATGAAGTCTCTGCACGTGCGGGTGAGTTAGGCTTTTCTACCGTGAGTGGAATGTTGAAAGGCTTTATCGATTTAGTGTTTGAGCATGAAGGCAAATATTACGTTCTCGATTGGAAATCTAACCATTTAGGCGATTCTCCAGAATGCTACGGCGGTGATGCTTTAATTGAAGCAATGCGAGATCATCGTTATGACTTCCAATATCAGCTGTATGCTTTAGCGTTGCATCGATTCTTGAAAAGCCGCATTGCAGATTATAATTACGACACTCATTTTGGTGGAGCGTATTATATTTTCTTGCGTGGTATTGAAGAGAGTCATGAGGGGCATGATAGCAATTCAAATGGGGTCTTTTATTCAAAACCAAGTGAAGTGTTATTAGACGAATTAGAGTTATTGGTAGATGGAGTAGAAGTCGATGCTTAAGCAATTACAACACTTAATGGATCACGGTGTACTTCGTCCATTGGATCTACAATTCGCTAAGTTTTTAGGCCAACAGGAAAAGAACAGCGATAAAAACTTAATCATGTTGCTCGCAGCAATGACTAGCCATGAGTTAGGTAAAGGCCATGTGTGTATTGATATCGAGCAAGTAGAGCAAGGTGATCTGTTTACGTTGCCTGCAAAATATCGTGATGCATTGTTAGCGTTAGTACCAGAGAAAAATAAGTGGATTCGTGAGTTATCAGCGGCATCGACGGTATCTAATGGCACAGAAGCAACGCCACTAGCCTTTGATGGAACTCGTTTATATTTACAACGCTATTGGTCCTTTGAGCAGCGTGTTGCCAACCGTATCACTAAAGCGGCGCAAAGCGTGGCAGTAAACCCTCAGTTATCGAATACATTGGATGAGCTATTTGCTCGCCAATACCATTTTTTATTCAGTGGGCTTAAAAAATTAGAGAATAATAATCAAGTATCTCGTCAGCAATTAGTGTGCGATATGCTCGATGTTGTGGGATCTAGTTCTAGTGAGTTAGATTGGCAAGCGATTGATGCGGTTTTACTCGCAGCCACTAAGTCTTCAGAATTAGATCCGCTGGATAACTTAATCCCAACTAAACACTGTGTGAATTGGCAGAAAGTTGCGGCAGCGGTAGCGTTAACTCGTCGGTTTTCTGTGATCTCTGGTGGTCCAGGAACGGGTAAAACAACCACGGTTACCAAGCTTTTGGCTTCCCTAGTAACTCAAGCTCAGCAAGATAATAAAAGCATCGCAATTAAATTAGTGGCTCCTACTGGTAAAGCCGCAGCGCGTTTGACTGAATCCATTGGTCAAGCGGTGCAATCTATTGGTTTAGCATCAGAAGTAAAAGAAGCGATCCCGACAGACGCAAGTACGCTGCATCGCTTGCTTGGTTATATTCCAAACCAAGTGGATTTTCGTCATAATAAATCGAACCCGTTACACCTTGATGTATTGGTGGTGGATGAAGCCTCGATGGTCGATTTACCTATGATGGCCCGACTACTCGATGCGGTACCAGAACACGCGCGTGTTATTTTATTGGGTGATAAAGATCAGCTAGCCTCGGTTGAAGCGGGAGCGGTGTTAGGTGATATCTGTCAGTTTACTAAAATGGGTTACAGCCAGAATCAAGCACAACAATTATCTCAATTAACAGGCTATGCTTTGCCTGTGCAATCGCACAATAACGCGGTAGCCGATAGCTTGTGTATGCTGCAAAAGAGTTACCGTTTTGATGCGCGCTCAGGGATTGGTCAATTAGCGAAAGCCATTAATGAAGGCAGTAAATTTAAAGTAGAAGCGGTGTGGGCCAAAGGGTTCTCTGATATTCGTTTTCATGATTTAAGTAATGACAGCTATAACGCAATGATCACCATGATGGTGAATGGCTATCGCAGTTATTTGGGCCATATCCATGCGGGCGATAAACCAGAAGTGGCACTAAAAGCCTTTAGCCATATTCAATTATTGTGTGCAATGCGCGAAGGCGACTTTGGGGTTGTAGGACTTAATCAACGCATTGAAAAAGGATTAAGAAAAGCTGATTTGATTCCTCATGGTGATGAAGTGTGGTATTCAGGTCGCCCGGTGATGGTGACTCAAAATGATTATGGCGTAGGTCTTTATAATGGTGATATTGGTATTGCGATGCCAGATCCTGTTGATCAACGTCTACGTGTTTATTTTGATATGCCGGACGGTTCGATTCGTGGAGTATTACCAAGCCAATTACCAGAGCATGAAACCGTGTATGCGATGACGATTCACAAATCTCAAGGGTCTGAGTTTGAACATACAGTTTTAGCTTTACCTGCTGAGTTCAGCCCAATCTTAACGCGAGAGTTGATTTATACGGGTGTCACACGAGCTAAGAAAAAACTCGATCTGTTCGCAACAGAGAAAGTGGTGGCGCGAGGTGTAATGATTAAAACTCAGAGAAACAGTGGATTAGCAGCGTTAATGAGTTAGTTAAATACAGTGGTTAATAAAGAAAAGATTAGCCGCTGTATTATTTCATATACGTAATAATCATTTTCTTCTCCACCTCTAGTAAATGTGAAATAAATGCCTATAATTGCGTCTCTAAAATTCGGAAGGAATACCGGATCTTTTTTTCTACCAATATCATTAATTAGATGATTGATAGAGTTGGTATTAATATGGCTGTTCCGTTATATGTTTAAATTACTTGTTTCAATGCCACCAGCAATGGCGCTTATTATTGCTATTATTTCCGAAGTGATAGCGACCTCTTTTATTCCTAAAACAGAGCAATTCACCAAGCTAACCCCGAGTGTTATTGTTGCTGTGGGTTATGCTATTGCCTTCTTTTTACTGTCAATAACCGTAAAAAGCATGCCTGTAGGTATTGTTTATGCGATATGGAGTGGGGCTGGGATTGTTTTGGTCGCCGGTATTGGATATTTTGCTTATGGGCAAAAACTGGATTTACCAGCATTAGCCGGAATCGCTCTGATTTTATCTGGAGTACTGGTTGTTAATTTGTTTTCTAATACTGCTAGTCACTAAAGAGAACAAAGACGATTATTAAAAAGCCGCAAAGGGATAATTCCGTTGCGGCTTTTTTCGTTTACAGTTCTTTTAACACTAAGATCTTTGATTTACGTTGGTAGTTATACAATTTTTGTTTTGTCATTGGTAATTGCGAGACATCAACTTCAACAAACCCTTGCTCTCTAAACCAATGCAGGCTGCGAGTGGTAAGAACAAACAGTTGTGATAATTTAAATTGCTTGGCTTTAAAGCGTAAGCGATTGAGTAATGTGACTCCGCGATCTCCGTCTCGATAATCAGGGTGAACCGCAACGCAGCCCATTTCAGCCATGCCATCTTCAGGAAAAGGATAAAGAGCGGCGCAAGCAATCACTAATCCGTCTTTTTCAATGATGGTAAATTGAGCGACTTCTTGTTCTAGTTGTTCTCGAGATCGACGTACTAAAATACCTTCTTCTTCTAATGGATGAATTAAATCCATAATACCGCCAATGTCATCAATTTCAGCATCACGAATTTGTTCAGAACTGGCCATTACAACTTGAGTACCAATACCATCAAAAGAAAATAATTCTTGAATTAATGCCCCATCTTCTTTGTAACTAATAAGGTGGCTTCTTGGTACGCCCGCTTTACAAGCTGAAATGGCCCCCCTTAAAAAGCGCATGGTGCCCGTAGAATTTCCATCTTTCGGGTTAAGATCCGTTTCTAATTTCCCAAGTATGGTTTCTGCTTCATTGGGAAATAGCTCGGCTAAAATATGACCTTGGTTATCAACAACACCTTGTTCAGAGCAAAACCCAATTAATTTATCTGCGTTTAATCGAATGGCTAATTGGGTCGCTACGTCTTCAGAGAGCAAGTTAAAACACTCTCCAGTGACGGAACTGGCTACAGGGCCAAGTAAGACGATGGACTGCTGGTCAAGCATACGGCTAATACCATTGGTATCGATACGGCGAACACGACCACTGTGGCAATAATCAATCCCATCATCAACGCCAAGCGGTTGGGCGATAATGAAGTTACCGCTGATAACATTAATTTGTGCACCTGCCATTGGCGTGTTATTTAAACTCATGGATAGCCGAGCTGTAATATCAAGTTGTAATTGCCCTGCGATTTGCTTTACGAGTTCAAGGGTTTGCTCATCGGTGACTCGGATCCCTTTGTGAAAAGGCGCATGATGACCATTTGCTTTGAGTTGGGATCGCATTTGAGGTCGAGTGCCGTAAACAATAACAATCCGTAACCCAAGAGAGTTTAGGAGAGCAATATCATTAACGATATTTGCAAAGTTTTGGTCAGCAATGGCTTCACCTCCAAGCATAATCACCACGGTTTTATCACGGTGAGCATTCACATAAGGTGCCGATTGGCGAAAGCCTTTAACTAAAGCAGTACTACGAAACTTCACACTATTCATCCATGAGTAATTAGTTATGCATTTATATTGACTAAGTATTTAACTATATACAAGTGTTTAGTGCAAGGTCACATAAGTTTTTCTTAATATTTCTACAGATTGCCGATAAGATTAATAACATAATAGTTTTTAGTAGGCGCCATGATGAGTCAGACTCAGCAAAAAGAGTTAAAGAAGAGAAAAATTCGTTTATTAGTGTTAATGAGTTTTTTTGCCGTTGGTTTAGTATCTGCTGTGATCGCTGCGATGTTTCGTGTTGGATTTTTTGCTCAAATGCCCGTTTCTCAATTGTACGGTAATTGGGTTGAGTTAGGGGTTCCTACTTATGTTCAGGACAGTTTTACGGTGAATTCGAGTGGTGTTTATACTCACGGTCGTTTAATTAATACAAAGTTTGATTTCGATGGGAAGACATTAACTTATATGCACGGTGAAACAGAGTATGTTTATCTTGTAGAAGACAATGATGGTGCTGAATTACTGCGAATAAAACCAACGCATTACAAGTCGAGTTTTCGTAAACAATAATAATAATTTTCTTTCTAAGTAAGTGTCACTACCTGAGCTTACTTAGAATTTAGCCTCTGATTTTGTGTCAATTTTTGTCAAAATTCTCCTTTTCTTACATTTATTCCATTCTAGGTAATTGCTCTCTTTCTATTTGTTTGTCATTCTTGCCGCACTATTTAATAAGTAAGGTCTTATTGTGCTTCGTAAACTTCCTTTTGTTTGTATTCTTCTTGCTTTAGCCGGTTGTGCTGATCAACCGACTGATCGTGCTCAGCAGTATTTGGATGGCAGTTTTAGCAGTAACTTAAATGAAGTCAGTGATATTAATTCAGATAAACCCTCTGATTTTAGTGCATTTAAAAATCAAAGCAAAGAAGTGGTAGAGCGTTCTGAATCCATGTCTTTACGTTATGAAGAGCTTTATACGAAACTTCAACTGTGGATTGATGAAAGTTCAAATCCAGCTGAATTATCAAATTACGGAATTCAATTTGCTCAAATGGGGGGGGGGGATAAACAAGGGAACGTGATGTTTACTGGTTATTTTTCACCAGTGATTGAAATGCGTCATAAGCCAACGGATAAATTTAAATACCCTGTTTATGATAAACCAGCATGTGGTTCTAATTGTCCAACACGTGCTGAAATAAATGCAGGCGCTTTATCTGGGTTAGGTTTAGAGCTTGGTTACTCAGATAATATGATTGACCCATTTATTATGGAAGTGCAAGGCAGTGGTTTTATTCATTTTGGTGACGATGACAGGCTAGAGTATTTTGCCTACGGTGGGAAGAATAACCATCCTTATGTGAGTATTGGTAAAGTACTCATTGAACGCGGTGAAGTTGAACGCAAAGACATGTCGTTAAAAGCGATTAAAGAATGGGTTGAAAGAAACGATGATGCGACCGTTCGTGAATTGTTAGAAACTAACCCATCGTATGTTTTCTTTTCACCAAGGGACGCCAATCATGTATTAGGTACGGCGGGTATCCCTTTAATTGCAGGGGCAGCTGTTGCAGCAGATCGTACTTTATTGCCTATGGGAACCCCTATACTTGCGGAAGTTCCACAATTGGATAAAGACGGTAAATGGACTGGTAAGCATGTACTTAAAGTTCTACTTGCATTAGATACTGGTGGCGCAGTAAAAGAAAATCATTTAGACCAATATTATGGAATGGGGCCAGAAGCGGGTATTGCTGCAGGGCACTTTAAACATTTTGGTCGAGTATGGAAATTAGGTTTAAAAGATTCTGAAACTGAAAATCCATGGGAAATGCTAAAAAAGAAATAGGGCTGAAATAGAGCTGGATTTCTTAAAGCTTGATCTTCTAAAAAAGAGTGCGTATAAATCGTGCTCTTTTTTTGTTTTTGAGTAAGGGAAACCCATGCGCGAATTAACCACGCCTGCTTCTGAAAGTTATGACCAACGCTTTGGTGGCACTCGCCGTTTGTATGGTAATAGTGAAGTAGAAATAATGCGTGCTGCACATGTCTGTGTGGTAGGTATAGGTGGTGTCGGATCGTGGGCTGTAGAGGCATTAGTTCGTACTGGTCTTGGTGAGATTACCTTGATTGATATGGATGATGTGTGTGTGACGAATATTAACCGTCAGATCCATGCTATGACGGGAACAATCGGCCAAAGTAAAATTGAAGTAATGGCTGAACGCATTAAATTAATTAATCCTGAATGTAAGATTAATTTGATTGATGACTTCATTACCCCTGAAAACCAAGCAGAATATATTTCTAAAGAATTTGATTACGTACTTGATGCCATTGATAGTATGAAACCTAAAGCGGCGTTATTAGCTTATTGTAAGAGCAACAAGATTAAAGTAATTACAACCGGTGGCGCTGGTGGCCAAACTGACCCTACTCAAATTGCGATTACGGATTTATCCAAAACAATTCAAGATCCTTTAGCAAAGAAATTGCGTGATACGTTACGTCATCATCATAATTTTACTAAGAATACAAAACGTAAATTTGGTATTGATTGTGTGTACTCTACTGAGCATTTGAAGTACCCACAAGCGGATGGTTCTGTGTGTGCAACTAAAGCAACAGCGGAAGGGCCTAAACGTATGGATTGTGCAACAGGGTTTGGTGCCGCTACGGTAGTTACAGCGACCTTTGGATTTGTTGCGGTGTCGAGAATTGTAGAGAAGTTGATAGAGAAACATAGTAAATAGAGATTAGAGTTAAGGGACGAGTAAGAGCTTTATTGGCTCTTTCTCGTATCTAGACCCTTGAAGCGAAGCGTTCTCGTTCCTGCTTTAAATTAAGCGATTAATCGTTTCAATGATCGCTTTAAGCCCATTACCGCGTGATGGGCTTAAATGTTCAATTAACCCTAATTGAGCAAAGTATCCATTCATATCAAACATGCTAATCTCTTGTGCGGTTTTATTATTAACAGCAGCCATTACTAACGCGATAAGTCCGCGGACAATTCTTGCATCAGAATCCGCACAGAAAAAATAAACCCCATCAACTACTTCATGTTGTAGCCAAACTTTACTTTCACAGCCAGAAATAGTCACGTTCTCTTGTTGAAGCTCTTCTGGCATTTTAGGCAGTTTTTTACCTAATTGAATCACGTTACGATAACGATCTTCCCAGCCTTTCGCTTCACTCATTAAATCCAATACCGTGGTATGAGTGACGTCAAAACCAAAAGGTGATGAAGGGAATGTAGACATAAATAAAATACCTTAAACTTGGGCTTATAGCATATCAGCGGCTTTATTTAGCGCGTCGATAAAACGTTGAACATCTTGCTTAGTATTATACAAGGCAAATGAAACGCGTACAGTTCCCGTTAATCCTAATGCGTCTAACATTGGGTGCGCACAATGGTTACCAGAGCGTACAGCAATGCCTTGTTGATCTAATAAAGTCGCAATATCTTGGTGGTGAACACCATCAATCACAAAAGAAAATAAACTCGCATTATCTTGTAGCCCTATAAAACGTAAGTCTTCAATGTCTTTAATTCCATCAATTGCCATATGACGAAGTTCGTTAATATGAGTATTTAGATCATCGTGGGCGAATTGTTTAATCCACTTGATTGCAGTAGCAAAGGCAATCGCACCAGCAACGTTTGGTGTACCCGCTTCAAATTTCCCGGGAAGTTCTGCAAACGTGGTTTTTTCAAATGAAACCTTTTCAACCATTTTACCGCCACCATGCCAAACTGGCATAGACTCCAATAGATGCTGTTTACCATAGAGAGCACCAATGCCTGCTGGCGCAAACAATTTATGCCCAGAGAAAACGTAAAAATCCGCATCCATTGCTTGAACATCAATATCGTGATGAACAATACCTTGAGCGCCGTCAATAACGACAATAGCTCCCACGTTATGCGCTGCTTTTATTATGGTATCAATCGGGTTTAATGTGCCTGTTACATTGGTTACTTGAGCGATAGCGACGATTTTTGTGTTCTGGGTTACCAATGACTCAAAAGCGAACATATCTAATGTGCAATCTTGTTTCATTGGTATTTTTATAATTTTTGCGCCAGTTTGCTCTGCCACAATTTGCCAAGGCACAATATTAGCATGGTGTTCCAATTCACTAATTAGGATCTCATTACCTGGTTGTAATGTGCTACGAGCGTAAGTTTGCGCGATTAGATTGATGGCCTCTGTTGCCCCGCGAGTCCAAATTACTTCTTTAGCGTTTTTCGCATTAATAAACTGTTGAACGGTTGCTCTTGCTTGTTCAAATTTTAAGGTTGCGGAGGCGGTTAGACTGTGGCTACCACGATGCACGTTAGCATTATCATTTTGGTAATAATCTTGAATCGCATTTAATACCACTTGTGGTTTTTGAGTGGTGGCAGCGCTGTCAAAATAAGCGATAGGTTGCCCGTTAATTTCTTGTGATAGAGCGGGAAATTGAGAACGAACAGCGTCAACAGTAAATGCGGTCATAGTGATTTTCTTTAGTGGTTAGCAAACTGGGGGAATGATGCGGATTTCTTGGCCGTAAGTCAAAATTACAGACAAAAAAAAGCACCGTATTAAACGGTGCTAACAATTTTTTTTAACCAAAGGCTAAAAAGACAGTAAGTATGGATTACTAATCATAATGACAGTAATTCCGGGCTTGAAGAGTCAAGCCAATATATGCAAACACAACATTGCAGCTTAGAGATTGAAAAAATACTCAGGGAGGAATATAGGTCGTTCCTCTAAACTGCAAAGCAATAGTAGGTTTTATCTGGTAGTTCGACAATGGACAATTTATAATAGTTAGCATTAAAAAAACTAATGATTCAGAATGTGAGTTCTTATGTCTCGAAGATTACCACCGTTAAATTCTCTGCGTGTGTTTGAAGCGGCAGCTCGACACCTAAGTTTCACCCGTGCAGCAGAAGAATTATTTGTTACGCAGGCTGCGGTTAGCCATCAAATCAAAGCGTTAGAAGAATTTCTAGGGCTTAAGCTTTTTCGTCGTCGTAATCGTTCTTTACTTCTAACAGAGGAAGGGCAAGGTTACTTTTTAGATATCAAAGAGATTTTTTCATCTCTATCTGAAGCAACAGATAAAGTATTGGAAAGAAGTGCGAAAGGCGCGTTAACCATTAGTTTACCGCCAAGCTTCGCAATTCAATGGTTAGTTCCTCGTTTGTCTGATTTTAATCAGAAAGAACCAGATATTGATGTGCGAATTAAAGCCGTTGATATGGATGAAGGTTCATTAACAGAAGATGTTGATGTTGCTATTTATTATGGTCGAGGTAATTGGCCGGGGCTAAGAGTTGAACTATTGTATCAAGAGCAATTATTACCGCTGTGTTCACCTCAAGTGTTATTGAACGAAAAGCCATTAGCGACGATTGATGATCTTCGATTCCATACGTTATTGCATGATACCTCACGTAAAGATTGGAAGTTGTTTGTTAAACAGTTTGAATTACAAGGTATGAATGTAAACCAAGGCCCCATTTTTAGTCACTCTACCATGGTATTGCAAGCTGCCGCACACGGACAAGGCATCGCATTAGGTAATAATGTATTAGCTCAACCAGAATTAGATGCAGGTCGACTTGTTGCTCCATTTGAAGAATTACTTATTAGTAAAAATGCATTTTATCTGGTGTGTAATGAAAAGCAGGCCGATACGGGTCGTATTGCCACCTTTAGAGAGTGGGTGCTAAGCAAAGCACGCAGTGAGCAAGATGTGGTGGATGATGAATAGTCGTCTATGTTTTCTTATTGCAGGCTTAAGTGGGGCATTAACCGTGGGGTTAGGCGCTTTTGGAGCTCATGGTTTAAAAGACGTATTATCACCGTATCTCCTTGATGTATATCAGACTGCGGTACAGTACCAAATGTGGCATACTCTGGCTTTATTTGGTTGTGGAATTTTGTTGAGAAATTCCATGTCAAAAGGGGTATCATACGCCGCCTTGCTATTTACCATTGGCATAATTTTCTTCAGTGGTAGCTTATATGCATTAGTGTTCACAGGAATTAAGTGGTTTGGGCCAATAACTCCATTAGGTGGGCTCTGTTTTATTAGCGGTTGGCTGACGCTGGCTGTTTCAACTTATCGTTTGACTGAGGTTTCAAAGTGAAACAAGTAATGTTCTATTGTCGCTCTGGTTTTGAAAAAGAGTGCGCAGGTGAGATCCAAGATAAAGCCACTCAACTTGAAGTGTTTGGTTTTCCTCGCCTAAAAAGTAACACTGGCTATGTATTATTTGAATGCTATCAGGAAGGCGATGCAGATAAACTGATTCAACAGATTAAATTTAATGAGCTTATTTTTGCTCGTCAAATGTTTGCTGTTGCAACAGAATTAAGTGACCTACCAACAGAAGATCGTATTTCTCCGATCCTTGATGCATTAAGCAGTGTTGAAGGCGTGCCTCATTGTGGTGATATTCGCATTGAAACTCCGGATACGAATGAAGCGAAAGAGCTATTAAAATTCTGTCGTAAATTTACTGTGCCACTTCGTCAAGCATTACGCGGCAAGCAAATGCTAACAGCAAGAGATACTGATCGAATCCCAGTAATGCACGTGTGCTTTATTGAACCTGGCCATTGTTATGTTGGTTACTCATATACGAATAATAATTCAAAATTCTTTATGGGTATTCCTCGTTTAAAATTCCCTTCAGATTCACCAAGTCGTTCTACATTGAAATTGGAAGAAGCGTTTCACGTATTCATTCCAAGAGATGAGTGGGATACTCGTTTGGCTTCTGGTATGTGGGCTGTTGATTTAGGTGCCTGTCCTGGCGGTTGGACTTACCAACTGGTTAAGCGTTCTATGTTTGTTCATGCGATTGATAATGGCATGATGGCACAAAGCTTAATGGATACAGGTCAAGTTAAACACCACATGGTTGATGGTTTTAAATTTGAACCACAAAGAAAGAACGTAACGTGGATCGTGTGTGACATGATTGAAAAGCCTGCACGAGTTGCTCACCTTATGGGTGAATGGCTAATTAAAGGTTGGGCTAAAGAAGCACTATTCAACCTTAAGTTACCAATGAAAGGTCGTTACGACGAAGTTCTTCAAGATATTGAAAACTTAAAAGAATTTTTAAATAAGAATGGCTTTAAATACAAACTTCAAGCGAAGCATTTGTATCATGACCGTGAAGAAATTACGGTACATATTCAAGCGATTACAAATATCTCTCCACATTAATTTTGCTATGAGATAAAACGCTCTTGCAAGATAAATGCAAAACGCCCGTAGATCGTCTGATCTACGGGCGTTTTTATTTAAATTCAGTGTTAAATATGATGTACTTTGGCGCAAAAAAACGGTTTGTCATCGACGTAATAACCACATCAAATACAGCCATCTTTCTTTTGTAGAAAGCACATTATATTCATTGTTTTAATTTCAACTATTCTGGCTTCTCATATCGTATATCTTGTAAGTTAAATCCAAGTTCAATATCGGTTCTTAAACCGGCGACTTTTCGACATAGAATCGCGGTATTGTAATACTCATCAAATTTATTACGGTATTTCTTTGGTAATTCATCGGATTCATTGGCCGCTTCAATTGTCGGAAATTGAGTCAAAATTTCTAATGCTGCTTTAGGGCCTATCCCTGGGATCCCCGTTATTTTACTTGAGCTAATTCCAGCTAATCCCCAGTAATCGGCCAATTGTTCAGGCTTTAGTCCAAACTCTTTTTCAATAAAAGGTTCATCTAACCAACGATGTTGGAAATAATCACGAATTCGTAGCGTCGGGGAAAGTAACTGGCAATAGCCCTTATCGGTAGAGACTATTGTGACTTGTTCGTTGCGAGAGGCGACTTTATTGGCAAGTGTTGCGACTAAATCGTCAGCTTCATCTCCATCAGATAAAAGAGAGTCAATCCCCAGTTTCCACCAAGATTCTTGAATTGTATCCATGCCTTTTTGCAGAGCTTCAGGCATTGGTTTTCGGTCTTCTTTGTATTTAGGCAATACTTCGGCTCGCCACCCTCTGTCTTGAAGGTGGTGATCAAAGACGGCAATGATATGAGTTGGTTTGGTTTCTTTTAAAATACGATTAATTGTACGGCCTGTCGTTGTCACTACTGCTTGGATATCATCTTGGTTTGGTTGTGCTGAATGAACACGACGAATGAGATTGAGAGCATCGATAATAACCAGATGAATTGCCATAACGTATTCATTCCTATGTATAAAAAGAAAGAGACCTAGTAGGCCTCTTATTGTACGTTAGTGATGAGGTGAGATTCTACCCCTAATCAACGACGATTTCATAACAAGGAACGTATTTAGAGCCCGGAAGCTTCATTCGGCCTTGCTCAACAAAATCTTGAAGTAGACGATCCATTTTTTCCATCAATTCTGGTTCGCCGTGTAACTTAAATACACCGTGCTTTTCAATCTCGGCAATGCCTTCCGCTTTGACATTACCCGTCACAATACCAGAGAAAGCTTGGCGTAAGTTGGCAGCAAGACTTTCTGTTGGTTGGTTAAGGTGCAAATCAAGTGACGCCATCGCTTCATGATTGGGTTCGAATGGCAGTTGGAACTCTGGCTCTATTTTTAATGCCCAGTTAAAGCTGTAAGAATCATCGGTTGCTTTACGATATTCTTTCACTTTTTTGATCCCGTTATTAATGATCACCGCTGCTTTTTCAGGATCGCCAACGACAATACTGTAATATTGAGTCGCCTCTTCCCCTAATGTTTCACGAATAAAGGTATCAATTGAAAGGAAGTAAGCTTCACTCTCTTTTGGACCGGTAAGAACGATAGGCATTGGTTGCTGACGATTAGCAGGGTTCATCATGATCCCTAAGATATACAGTAATTCTTCAGCAGTCCCTGGGCCACCAGGAAAAATAACGATTCCATGTGCCATACGAACAAATGCTTCTAAACGTTTCTCAATATCAGGCATGATAATCAGTTCATTGACGATAGGGTTTGGTGGCTCAGCGGCGATAATTGAGGGTTCAGTTAATCCAACAAAACGACTTTGAGAATAACGCTGTTTAGCGTGACCAATCGCGGCGCCCTTCATTGGACCTTCCATTGCTCCTGGACCACAACCAGTACAGATATTGAGCTCACGTAAGCCAAGTTCATGACCAACTTCACGAGTGTACTGATATTCGATTGGGTTAATTGAATGCCCCCCCCAACACACGACAAGGTTAGGTTCAATTCCCGTATGAAGCGCTTTTGCGTTACGTAATATACTAAAAACGAGATTAGTTAAATGAGTGGCTTTGGTTAAATTCAATCGATTGTGATCCGCTATTTGCATATTCACATATACCATATCGCGTAACACAGAGAAAAGGTGCTCTTGGATCCCTTTAATGATGTTGCCATCAACAAACGCATGTTCTGGTGGGTTACTTAACTCAAGCTTAATACCACGATCACGTCGTGTTACTGAAACATCAAATGACTTATATTTATCGAGGAGTTCTTTTGAGCTGTCAGTGTGGCTGCCTGAGTTTAGAACCGCTAAAGTGCAATTGCGATACATTCTATAGACATCACTCGATGCGGTTTTTTTTAGTTGGTCGACTTCTAATTGCGATAGCAAATCCATGCTACCTGCTGGGCTTATATGAGTGATCATATGCGCCTCCCTAGCTTATTTTTATTATTGTTCGAATAGTAAACTTACACAGCAATGGGGACTTTAGCTAGAAAAAGAGTAAAAAAGTGAGAGGGTTATGGATTTATCGTAGGCAATATAAAAGGTAACTATGCACAAATGCGTTGTTGAGTGCCTTTGGTTTTTTGTTTGTATAGCGCTTGAACTGATCGTTCGATGACTTTTTCAGGAATATCACTGTTGGTAAATTCAGAGCTGCAAATAGAAACCGTGACTTGAACGTGATTGCCTTTAAATTTGAAGGGCAATTTTGCGATGGCAGCTTGGATCGCTTTAAGCACCGTTTCTCGTTCTTCTTTCGTGGTTTCTGTAAAGAGGATTAAAAACTCCTCACCACTGAATCGAGCGACAAAATCAGTATTTGAGACTTGTTTTTCTATGGTTTTTGCGATGATTTTAAGTGCTTTATCACCAGCGAGGTGTCCAAATTGCTCATTGATACGTTTAAACTGATCAATATCGATCATGCTTAATACTAGAGAGTGTTGATGACGGACCCAGCGTTTATATTCTAAATCTAAACGTTCATGCATAGCAGCGCGATTATAAACATTGGTTAATGGATCTTTAAACACTCTTTGTTGTTGATCGTTTAATTGACGACGATATTCTAGAGTTTCTTGATAGACGCTATTTAATTTTTTTGTTGTGTATTCATGACGTTCTATTAGTGCGGCTTCTCGCTCCTGCATGGCTTTATTTCGCTCTGCAAGATCGCTCATTTCATTGAGCAGTAACGACATTTTTGTTTTGTGTTCTTGTGCGCTTATTTTACTTTCTAGAATGTTTTCGGCTTGTTTGATTAAAAGGCCATATTCTTCATTTAATAATGAACGTTGATCTAAATAAGATTGGCCTTGTTCTTGGTTTTGCTCACTCGTTTTTATGATTTGAGCCACTTGAGTGTTCATCTCACCAACAAAGACTTGGGATGCTTTTCGTTCTTTATTTGTGCCTTGAAGAACGAGTTGTAACGTTTGCAGGGCTAAATCAATTAGGGATACAGCATCAACGCCAGTGAGCAGTTTATTTCTGATATCAAGGAGGTCTTCACCGGAGGTGTTATTGAAATCAAGCTCTGAGATCAGGTGTTGCAATTCATTACTTAATTGCTCTTGAGTATCAACATCAATGATTTCATTGGCATTGATTTCGGAAGATACGCTACCCGCTGAAATAAACTTAATTGCTCTTTCGTACAGCTCAATAAGGCGAACAATACGTTGGATATGTTTAGTTCCATCTTGAGATGGGTGCCTAAGTAGATTACGTAAGTCTCTTTTTAAACCTGTCGGCAATCCAACAACACGCTGTAATGTCTCGCCACAATAAGAAATATGTTCTTCCATTACTGAATGTTCTTTTTGGACATTTAATTGATAGCGGTTAATTAAGCGTTCAAAAGTCGCAATACGGACGGTTAAATCTGAGGTGTTTTCGATATGTTCAATATCATGAGCAAGCTCAATAATTTCTTTATCTAGATCGCTATCATGATGTTTACACGCAGCACAAAATCGCAAAATAATGCGTTTAAGCAACAATATTTCACGGCGTGATTTCAACGAGGTGTCACGGTGTGATAAGCGCGTTTGATCTAATTGTTGCTTTAATTGGCTTAACTCTGAGGCAACAATGGATACTTCAATCATAATAACTTACATAAAACTCATATTAGAATAAGTGGCAGTGTATATATTGAGAAATTCAATACTCTTCATAATAACAAATTTATAATTAACAGACTAAAAAAAATAACGGTGTTTGTATAGTTGATAATCATTTGTAGCGAAATTTTATTAAATTTGTGAGTTGTTTTTTAAAATGATTATGTATTTCTTGACGAGTACACTTTGATTAAGCCTTGATTGATGGCTTGTTCACACGCTGAACGTATATTATTCGTGGCAAAACTTGCCGCTGGTGCGTTATCTATTGCTCGATAATGCACCCATTGACTGCCTGATTCTTGGGCGTGAATATCTCTTGCCGTGTTCGTTGCCATCAATAAAATATCAATCAGCTCCCGATCATTAATCGCAGTATATGCTCGGGGCAAAAATGGGTATTCAACCATTCCTATATTAACGGTTTTATCTGTCATAACATCGGATGTGAAGTCGTTTATCCATTGTTGAACGGTTTCTGCCATTTCTTGTGCGCAACTTGTTGTGTCTGATTTATGCTCTATGTAAAGAAAGCTCGCATCTGAAAAATGATAAATACGGCTAGGGGATCTCACTACAGCCGATAAATGATCGCCAAATTCTTTCTCTATTGCTAACCCTTCTTGATACCCTTGGGTCATATATAAATCTTGTAGCATAGGTACATTAAAAAGGGTAAAGCGTAAGCGGTCACTTAATGGTTCATTGATTAGCTCACCTAAATGCCATTGTTCTAAGTTGGAACTACTTTGTTGTAAAGACGAAGGTAAACGCTCTGTTAGCAATCGTAAGTTACGTAATCCACTTCTTGGATGGGTATAGTATTTATTGAGTAATAAATGTAAGCGTTTTTTTAAGAATCGGTTTACCTGTTGTTTTCTAAAAGAATAAATAGCCAACACAGTCAGTAATACGACTAAGAAACCGGCAATCTTTTGTATTTTAAGCGTTTGAACATGGTTTTCTTTTAATTGCTCTTCTAAACCTTGGTAATGTAAAGATTGTTCAATAATACTTTTTTGTTGGCGGAAAACTTCTTCATTGATCTGGTTTTGAGCAGCTTGAAGCGATGAATTTAATGTTTCGTATTCACGTTGTGCAATCAGTGCTTTTTTAAATAATCCCATTTTTTCATAGGTCTCAGAAAGAAGTTTCTGAGACTGTAATTTTAATGAAATATTATTATCTTGATTACTGTATTTAATTGCTTTTTGAATGTCGCTAACAGCCAGTTTCGGTTTGTTGTGCACTAGGTTTAGTTTTGCCTGAAGTAAGTTGGCAACGGCTTGCTCTTTTGGTAAATCAACGTATTCGTTTAGGTTGTTTGCTTGTTTTAAGTAATGCTCACTAAGGGCGTAGTTATAAAGTAAGAAATACGTATTCGCGATGTCTAAACGAAGTGAAATCAGTTTATTTACGTTATTTTTTTCTTTCTCTTGATCGAGGGCATTAAAATATTGAACAAGCGCTAAGTTGAATCGGCCTTGTTCAAGGTGGATCTTCGCGATTAACACAAGCACATTAGAAAGCTGTTCGCTTTTATTATAGCGACCATAAAACTCGGCAGATTGAGAAGCATGCTCAAGGGCTTTATCAAGTACTTTTCGTTGGAAGAAAAGCTGACCTAATAAATAATTAGTACTTGCTAATTGGCCACTATTATCAGCCTCAATAGATTGCCAATAAGCACTTAATAGTTCCGTTAAGGCTTGGTCAAATTGCTTGTTCTTTAAGAAATGTCGACCGTAAGAGATATGATAATAAATCATGCTACTTGGATCGTTCAGTGAATTACCGTAGCTCATGGCTTCGCTAAAGTAGCGTTGGGCTTTATTGTTGTTTCCTTGCCCTGACTCGACTTGAGCATGAATTAATGCTAATCCAAAATATATTTTTTGATGGATATCTGTCTTGGTATTTAATTGAGATAAATTTTGTTGGATGTCGTCTAAAATAGTATTCGTTTCATCAACGTCTTTCGTTAAATCCCACCATAAACTGGCATAAATTAGTTTTGATTCAAGGTAGCTTGATTTTAAACTGAAATCATCAGCCAAAGAGATTGCTTGTTTAATTGATTCTATGGATTCACGATTTCGACTTAATCGTTTATTGGCGAGTGCTTTTATTTGAAATGCCTCAACAGTACTGATTGGCGTACGAATAGTACGCTCAGAATCATTGTTGATTTGAATTCGATTAGGATCTTGGCTTGGTGATATCTGGCGTTGTTCTAGATATTGATTAGCAATAGAGAGGGATTGCTCTGGGTTTGTTTCTAATAATTGATAAGCATCATTTAGAATTGGCGCAGAGAAAAATTTAGCCCAAGCAGAAAGCGGGAATAAAATCAAAATAACAAGAAAGCATTGACGCAAAGGCATGTAAATCATCCACTAAAAAACAACTATTACATACTATCGTTGTCATGAAATTTGTCTACTAAGAAAACGGTTCAAAGTAGACAAATTAGACGATAAATATGTGCTTTTCGTGTTATTTCTTATTGGCGAGCCAAACGTCGATTATGTTCAGGCTTAACTAAATGAGAACTGCGGAATGGGTTAATATCTAATCCGCCACGACGAGTGTAACGAGCAAATACCGTTAATGATTTTGGTGAGCAGAATTTCATAATGTCCGTATAAATACGTTCAACACATTGCTCATGAAACTCATTATGTTGGCGGAACGAAATTAAGTAGCGAAGCAATTTTTCACGATCAATTTTATTGCCTTCGTAATTAATTTCAACACTGCCCCAGTCTGGTTGATTGGTGATCAGACAATTTGATTTTAGTAGATGGCTATGCAGAACTTCATTCACCATTTTTTCTGATGTACTTGATTCTAAATAGTTAGCATCAAACTCATAGCTATTAATAACAATGTCTTGGTTATCAATACATTCACCTTGCATATCGACAATAGGTTGTTGTGAATAAGCTTGAACAGGGTGGATGTTAACCATAACATCTTCACCTGCACATACGCTTAAATCTTTAATTAGCGTACTGGTTACGTCTTCCCATGATGAAAATTTAGTTTGGTTAAAGCTGTTTAAATACAATTTAAAGGACTTCGATTCAACTAAATTAGGGCTTGTTGCAGGTAATACAACGTCCCCAATGGCAACTTGAGGTAAACCATTTTGGTTCAACCAAGACAGTTCATAGAGTGTCCATACGTCACAACCAACAAAAGGTAATTCATCGCCAAGAGCTAGATCATCGCGATTTAAACTGCGAGGAACTGCTTGCAGCAACTCTGGCTCATAGCTGTGTTTATATTCAGTTTTCTGGCCAAGAGTCAGTGATTTTAGCTCATCAGCGTTCGTGTATTTAGTCATATTGAAAATGCCAAAAGTAGATTAGAATAAAGGTCGCTTAGTAAATTAGCGTTATTTGATGCGATTGACGCTAGTTTACTTGAATTTTTGTCTTATTAGGAGAATCGAATGCCACTTTCGGTAGAGCAAGCGCTTGCTAACTTTAGTCAACGTTATGTCGAAGCATGGAAAGAAAAACATGATAGCCTTCCGATAAATGAAGAATTAGTGGGATTAGCTTCTCCTTGTATTGATGAAACGCGCGATTTAGAGGTTTCATGGCAACCCGTCGCTCGCGATGAAAGTATTCGATTGGTTAATATTGAGAATGGCATTGAACTCGATCTGCATGATGACTTTCATGCGTTTTATGGTGCTCAATTTAGTGCTGATATGACGGCTAAATTTGAAGATATGAATGTTGAATTACTTCAAATTTGGAGTGATGAAGATCTTGAGAATTTACAAGGGAACATGCTAGGGCACCTTGTTATGCAGCGTCGATTAAAATTAGTCCCTACGTTGTTTATTGCGGTGACGGATGATGAGATGGAAGTGATTTCTATTTGTAATCAATCTGGGGAAGTGATTCTAGATACCGTAGGAACGAAAAAGCGAAAAGTATTAGCAGAAAGTATGGCTGAGTTTTTAGAAAAGCTTGAACCTGTTGTCGCGTAAATAAAAATTATTGTGTCAGGTAACGAGCAGAGTTAAATGGATTCCGATAAGGTGTATGTATCGGAATTTTTATTTTTAAAGTTGTAGTAGGAAAGACGCGTTAATGTTTGTAACTGAGTTAGATTTTGAAGTGTACTGCGATACCTCAATGGCAGCGGTAGAGAAAGCGATAAATTACTGTTTAGATTGTCTGCGTTATAACGGACAAGTGATTGGACGTGAACTACCAGTCTTAATGAAGGGCACTAACTTTGTTGCTCGTGTTATTTGTCCAGAAGAAGACTCTCTTCATCCTGATAATCACAGTCCGCAAGTGAATCTAGCGCTTAAGCAACTAAGTGATTTCGGATTGTTGCAACCAAAAATAAGAGTGGTTGGCCAAGACATGAACTCGGATCCAAGTGATGAGAGTGAAAAGGTGAGCTGGCAAATTCTGTACACTACTCATTTACATACTTGCTCGCCAATTCGTCACGGTGAGACATTTCAACCTATTCCTCTTTATCGCTTACCGGCGGTTGCCAATGGCGATCAAAAACAATTCATAAAATGGCAAGAAGATTGGAGTGCGTGTGATCAATTGCAAATGAATGGGTCAGTGGTTGAGCATCCAGCATTGCATGAAGTGAGCTCAAGTGAGAGTCGTTTGTTTAAGCGCGGTTGGGATTTGTGTCGTCGTATGGAAGTACTGAGTGGTATTTCAACGTATCTGTACATTTATCGCGTGGGTGGTGAAAGCAAAGAAAAAGAATTAGCACGTAAATGCCCAGTATGCGATGGAGATTGGGCGTTAGAAGAGCCAATCCATGACGTGTTTGATTTTAAGTGCGATGAATGCCGATTAGTCAGTAATTTATCTTGGGACTTTAAAGAGTAGATAGAGCTGAATAGGATCCCGCGATGAATGCGGGATCTTTATTTATACCAATGAAGATCGATTAAATTGGTTTTTTCACTTTCGCTAAAATACGATCCAATTGGTTGGCAAATTCACGTCGATCTGTCTGCGATAATGCCGCAGGACCTCCAGTTTGAATACCACTTGCTCGCATTGTATCCATAAAGTCACGGATATTCAGTCGCGCTTTAATCGTGGCTTCAGTATAGAGTTCGCCGCGAGGATTCAATACTTGAACTTTCTTTTCGATAAGTTCAGCGGCCAGTGGAATATCCCCACTAATAACTAAGTCACCCGCTTCAGAGCGTCTTACTATTTCATCATCTGCAACATCAAAGCCTGATTCAACTTGTATAGATTTAATATTTGGCGCTGTCGGAACCGGTACGTAGTGGTTAGCAACAAAAGTAATTTGAAGCCCTGTACGTGTAGCGGCGCGACAAAGAACTTCTTTCACTACTTTTGGACACGCGTCAGCATCTACCCAAATTTGCATTATTTATTCTCCAAAGCGTTTAAACGCTGGGTTAATTCTTTTATTTGTTGTTCAAGCTGAGCAATACGCTCATCTGCAGTCAATGACGTTTCACGGACTTCAATTTTTGGAACTTGAGCACTGGATTTAAATGATTTAATCGCTGTAATAATTGCAGGGATCGGAACTTGAGTGCTTAAGCGAGATTTAACGAGAGCGGTGGTTGGTTTTTTACCTTCATTCATTAAATCCTGCATTATTGTTTGCAGTTCATCCGTTACATTTTTCATTATGACTTCCTATGCTTCATCTTTCGCCATGATATCGAATACTGATCTAATTCACCACAGAAGTAATTCGCTAAGGTATATAGAACATTTAAAGAGGGAGTAAAGACATAGTAGAAGCAACGTGTAAGAGATCTCTTACAAGATGATTGAGATATGTCGTTTGTTTTATCGACTTTAGTTTGTGGTCGTTTTTTATCTTATTGTTTTTTATTACTATTTATTTTTAATCTTATATCTCACCCTCTATTTCTTTAAAAGTTTGTATGCAAGGAATTGTTCAACAAAGTAAAAAGCGTAATCTTATTGGTGTCGGAAGGATACTGACACGGAATAGGAACGACCAAGGATTTGGTACGCTTTAGGATGAAGCACTCGGTTACTTAGGATGAGTAATCGGCATGGAAAGCAAATTTGGACATTGAATGGATTCAATAGTAACTAGGATGGTTACTACTAAGGAAAGACAGTGGACACCTCTAGGATAGAGGAAGGATAAAGCATCAGGATGATGTAAGGGACACCGCTTAAGGATAAATGAAGAAAGTTAGCGATGGACTGTTAACGGATCAGGATTAGATCATGGACACCGCTAGGATAGCGATGAAAGGATACGCTGACGGATTTCAGCATACTATCAAGGAATTGATGCACGGAGCCCCATTAGTAGCCGGACTGCTGCGAGTAGAGTTATGACCCCATTAGGCGAAAGCTTAGTGGGGTTTTTCTTTTTTATCTGCTTTAAAAGATCATTCCCCTCATAACTTCAGTAATAAATTACATAGATCACATTTTTATTATTCGTTTAATTAATAAGCGTGAGTTGAATCAAACTTGCTCAATCATGATATGTAACCGGTTACTGAAACCGGTTACATTAATTTCAGGTTAAATTAATTCGCATGTTTAAAATTCAATTCAGGGGTGAAAAATGAGTACGCAAGCGGCAACTATGCAAAGCACAATAATGGAGAAGGTAAATAAAATCCTTCCTAAGCTTTTAAAGGTAGTGAATTCAAAACCAATTGTAGCCATTAAAGAAGGCTTCATGTTAACCATGCCATTGACAATCATTGGCTCGGTATTCTTGTTATTGGCCTTTGTTCCTATTGATGGCTATGACCAATTTATGGCGGGAATTTTTGGTGCTGAATGGTCAACACCATTGTTTCAAGTTGTTGGCGCTACTTTTGATATTTTGGCACTGATTGGAGCTTTTGGTATCGCTTACACTTACGTTAAATATGAAGGGCACAATGGCGTAAATGCGGGGGTATTAGCCATTGTGTCTCTTCTTATTGTGATGAACGCTTTTGTTGTGGCGCCAGATGGTGTGACGCATATAGGTGGTGTGATACCAAAAGCCTTCCTAGGTGGTAAAGGCATGATTGCAGCTATTGTTATTGGTTTAGTTGTTGGCATGATTTACTCAATGGCCTTTAACCGTAATTGGGTGATTAAACTGCCAGACAGCGTGCCTGAAGGTGTATCTAATGCCTTTAAATCATTGATTCCTGGCTTTATTATTATCACTCTTGCTTTCTTAACGTACATATTCTTTGAAGTGGTGTTTGAAAGAACCTTTATTGAAACCATTTACCATATTATTCAAACACCGTTACAGAGCATGTCTGATTCATTTTTTGGTGCAGTAGGTATTGCTTTACTTATCTCTTTACTTTGGTGGTGTGGTGTTCATGGGCCAGTCATTGTTATGGGTATCATGGGACCTATCGTTACAGCCAATGCACTTCATAATCAATCTATAGTGAATGCAGGCGAAGCTCTTATTGCTGGTGAGAATGGAAAAATAGTGACCAACCAATTTGTTGACCAATTCATTACTGTTGGTGGCTCAGGTCTAACGTTTGGCTTGGTGTGTTGTATGGTGCTATTTGCCCGCTCTGTTCAGTTTAAGCAATTAGGTCGTCTCTCTTTTATTCCAGGCATCTTTAATATCAATGAGCCCGTAATTTTCGCAACACCAATCATCTTTAACCCAATTATGTTTATTCCATTTGTTACTGCTCCAGTGCTGTCAGCAATCATGGTTTATACCTCAATTAACATGGGGTTTGTTGGACCATTCACGGCCGTTCAAGTGCCATGGACAACGCCAATAGTATTGAGTGGATTTATTGTTGGGGGGTGGAGTGCCGCTGTATTACAAGTCGCAGTCTTCTGTATGACGTTATGTGTGTATTTCCCATTCTTTAAGTATCTAGACAAATTAACGGCGCAAGAAGAAGCTAAATCAACAGCGCCAGAAACAGAATCTGTAACAACGACAGCAACAGCTTAATTGAAATTTATTAGATTATTATCGAGGTTATTATGAAAAAGATTTTACTACTATGTGCAGCGGGCATGTCTACATCAATGGTTGTTAAAAAAATGCGAGAAGCAGCGGCACAACAAGGATTGGAGATTCATATCGAAGCTCATGGTGTTGAGACCATTCAAGATTATTTAGCTGAATATGATTTATTTTTATTAGGGCCACAAATCCGCTTCAAGAAAGATGAGCTTCAGAAATTGGCAGATGAAGTAAATAAAAAGGTAGAAGTCATCGACATGATGGATTACGGCATGATGAAAGGCGACAAGATCCTTAAAGATGCATTGGTACTTTTAAGTTAATCATATTCTAGGCCTAAGAAGACTTAGGCCAATACAAACATCAGTTGGCTATCGATTTGTTAGCAGCAGTAGAGCAGGAATTCGAGATGAAATTTGCAAATGATTTTTTATTAGGCGCAGCAACGGCTTCTTACCAAATAGAAGGCGCATGGGATCAAGATGGAAAAGGTCCAACAAACTGGGATGAGTTTACTAAAATTCCAGGGAAAACCTTTGAAGGAACTAATGGCGATATCGCAATTGATCATTACAATCGTTATAAAGAAGACATCGCATTAATGGCTGAAATGGGCTTAGAGTCTTATCGCTTTTCAATCTCTTGGGCTCGTATTTTTCCAAATGGCACCGGTGAGATTAATCAAAAAGGAATCGATTTTTATAACAATGTCATTGATGAATGTTTGAAATATGGCATTGTTCCTTTTGTCACTTTATATCACTGGGACTTACCCTTAACGCTAGAAAAAGAAGGTTCATGGTTAAACAAAGCAACCTGTGATGCGTATGTTGAGTTTGCAAAGCTATGTTTTAATGAGTTTGGTGATCGTGTTAAACATTTCATTACTTTTAATGAAACCGTTGTGTTTTGCGCATTAGGCTATATGGCAGGCGCACACCCACCAGGGATTCAAAATGATCCTAAGAAATATTTTCAAGCGACGCATAATGTATTTTATGCACACGCTAAGGCGGTGATTGAGTATAAAAAACTGAATCAATTTGGTGAGATTGGCTTGAGTCATGTATTTAGCCCTGCATTTGGGGTCGATGATTCAGAGGCGAGTCACTTTGCCGCAATGCATGCGAACCAATTTAGTATGAATTGGTTCTATGATCCTATCCTATTAGGTAAGTATCCTGAATACGTGGTTAAGCAACTACAAGAAGAAGGTAACTTGCCTGATTGGACTGATGAAGAACTACAAACTATTTTTGAAGCCGCACCGTTGAATGACTTTATGGGACTGAATTACTACCAACCACAACGTGTTGAAAAAATTGAAAGTGGTATGGGAATTCGTAAAATCACTCGTGAAAATTCGACTGGTTCTCCGGGCAACCCAAGTTACGATAATGTATATCGCACAGTTAAAATGGACGATAAAAAATACACTAAATGGGATTGGGAAATTTCACCTGAAGGGTTTGTTGCTGGGCTTGAAATGATAAAAGAGCATTATGGTCAGATCAAACTGTACATTACAGAAAATGGATTGGGTGATGAAGATCCGATTATTGATGGTGAAGTGTGTGATATTCCGCGAATCAATTTTATTAAAGATCATCTAGGTGCAGTAAAAGAAGCGGTTCGTCGTGGTGTTCACATTAAGGGGTATTACGCATGGTCAGCGATTGATTTATTGAGCTGGTTAAACGGTTACAAAAAGCAATATGGGTTTATTTATGTTGATCATCAAAATGGACTAGAGCGTAAGAAAAAAGCGTCTTTCCATTGGTTTAAAGATGTTATCGCGACTCGTGGTGAAAATATCTAGCGTTATATTAGAAATGGGAAAGTCGAATTATGGCAACGTATTTATCGTTTGATATTGGTGGAACAGACATTAAGTTTGGCGTGTTGAATGAACACGGCCACATTCTAGAGCAAGGCAAGGTGCAAACTGAGTCAAGTGGGGAGCAAATCATTCAAACCATTGTTGATATAAAAGAACAATGGTCTACACGATATACGTTTGATGGTGCGGCTTTCTCATTACCTGGTTTTGTTGATGTAAACACGGGGTATTTAAAAACTGGTGGAGCCATTAATGATTTTTATGGATTTCAATTTAAAGAGGTAATGGTTGCAAAATTGTCATTACCGGTTGAATTAGAAAATGACGTTAATTGTGTGGCTTTAGCTGAAAAGTGGCTTGGTAAAGCACAATCGGTTGATAATTTTATCTGCATTACTATAGGTACAGGTATCGGTGGTGCTATCTATATCAATAATCAAATGGTTCGAGGTCATGGTTTCATGGCGGGTGAATTTGGTTATATGTTCACAAAGAATATATTTGATACTGAAGATAAAGCGACAGCAACAATGAGTTTTACCGCATCAGTAAGAGAAGGACTTAGACGACGATATTCTAAATTAAAAAATATTAATAGTATTGAAAATTTATCAGGTAAAGATATATTTAAATTGGCGGAGTCTGGAGATAATATTGCAATTAATATTATTGATGACTTTTATAAGAATATAGCCATTGGTTTATATAATTTAACGTTTATTTTAAATCCAGAGAAAATAATCATTGGTGGTGCAATAAGTAATCGAGATGATTTAATTTCAAATATAGAAAATAAATTTGAAGAGATTATACAAACTCAACCATCAATAAATAAATTTAATGTTAAAGAGTTAGTCACTATTGAAAAAAGTACGTTTAATAATGACAGCGGATTAATTGGATCTGTTTATCACTTTTTATCAATGACCAATCAAATTAAATAGGAATAAAGCGATGTTAGTCGGTGAAGAACTAGAAAGCACGGTAATGGAACTGATCATTAATGCTGGTGAATCAAAATCATGCGCAATGGAAGCCCTTCGAGCTGCAAAATCGGGTGAATGGGATAAAGTTGATGAGTTATTAAAACAATCAGCAGAAGCATCAAAAAAAGCTCATGATGTGCAAACGCAGTTAATTGGTCTTGATGAAGGGGAAGGTAAAGTACCGGTAAATTTAATTATGGTGCATGCTCAAGATCATATAATGACTTCTATGCTTGCAAAAGAAATGATCCAAGAGTTGATTGAGATCCATCGAGTTTTGTAAAATAAATAATAAAGTGTATTTAGCGTAATAACTTAGCTATTATTACGCTAGTTCTTTTTGGGTGTATTTGGTGGGTGAATGGCAACAATTAATGATGTATGTAAGCTTGCTGGTGTTTCTAAAGCGACGGTTTCTCGTGTAATGAATGGGAAGGGGCCGGTAAAGGAAGAAACCAAAAAACTGATTTTTGATGCAATGGAGACATTGAACTATAAACCGAGCCTCGTAGCTCAAGCATTGGCAACAAATAGTTCAAATAGCATTGGTCTTATTGTCTCTTTCTTTGATGGTTATTATTTTGGTATTTTACTCAAAGAAGCAACAAGAATTGCAGAAGAATCAGGTAAGCAGTTAATTGTTACTGATGGTCACAACCAACTTGAAACCGAAATAGAAGCCATTAATTCATTAGTTTCTAGAAAGTGTGATGCTATTTTAATTTATAGCCGAACCATGACAGCGACTGATTATTGTAAGATCCAAGAAACACTACCTATTCCTTTAGTTGTTATCAATAGAACATTACCTGATGGGCTAGGGCATGCTGTTGCTTTTGATCAATATGATGCAAGTCGAATGGCAATAGAGCATCTTATTGAATTAAAACATAAAAATATTGCAATTATTACTATTAGTTTGGCTTCAAGTACCGGACAAATAAGATTACAAGGTGCGAAAGAAACACTAGAAAAACATGGTGTACATTACGATGAGAGCTTAACCATCGTGAAGCATGGTAAGTTGGAAGATGGTTATCAAGCGTGCAAAGAATTATTGAGTAAATCAGATAAAATTACCGCTATATTTTGTTTTAATGATCATTTAGCTCTAGGGGCAATAAAGGCATTAAAAGAAATGAACCTGCGAGTACCTGAAGATATTTCAATTGTAGGTATTGATAATGATGAGATATCCGCGTTCTTATCTCCTGCATTAACAACCATTAATGTTCCAATACAAGAAATAACACAACTAGCAATGAATAAAGCATTAGCGTTAATCTCGGATAAAGAAATCAAACCAACAACCGAAGTATTAACTGGCGAACTTATTATTCGTGATTCTAGTATATATAATAAAAACCAGTAACTAATATAAATATCCGTACGTAGATATGATTCGTTCGGATTTAACTATTCTTTTTAAAGCACAAAAATAAAATATATATGAATATAAAAGCCATGTGATTAACTTAATAGTTAACACTTTCTGTGTTTGAATATATTTAAGTAAGTGTTTGATAATTAAATAGAGAATAAATGAATAACTTTAATTAGTGCATTTTTGCATTGATTTGTTTTTTGCTGTCTAAATATTTAAAGGAATATAAAATGAAGTTATTACCTGTTGCTTTTGCTGTTACAGCTGCACTTTCTTCACCAATCATTTTGGCTGAAACAGAATTGCTAGATAATATCCAATTAGATGATCAACAACCCTTAGTTATTTCTCCGGAAACAGACATACCTGATGGCATTGTATTTTCAGGGTACGCTCGTTATGGTTTTCACTTTTCAGATGACACAGAGAAATACGTTTCTGCTGATGGTCAATTGATTGGAAATGCTACGGGTCGTTTAGGTAACGAAAGTAATGGGGGGGAATTTCAATTTGCTAAAGGATTCGTCTCTGATAATGGTACGATTTGGGATGTCGTTTTAATGTTAGAGCATTGGGGTGATGAAGTTGGTTTGAAAAAATTCTATGCGGGGGCTACGAATGTTTTTGAATCACAACCTAATGCTTATATTTGGGCTGGCCGAGATTTCCATAATCGTCCTCAAACAGGGTTAAATGATTACTTTTGGATGCAGAATGATGCTCAAGGTGCTGGTATTAAAAACCTTGAATTTGGCAGTGTAAAATTTGACATGGCAGCGGTTGCGCAAGTTGATGACAATGGCGGTACTGGTGATAGCGGAAATTATGCGATTACCTCTAAATTGCATGATATTAACCTGACAGATGCATTAGCATTATCACTGTATGCTAACTATGGTTTCTCTTCTAAAAATACAGAGACAGATAAAGATACGCAAACATGTACGGGCACTGGGCTGGATAAACAGTGCTATGTGGATGATATTGATTCATACCAATTAGCCATTCAACTTGATCATACTTATGGTGCAATGACGAATCAGTTTGTTACTCGTTATGGCAACAATGTCGATAATAATATCTTTAATAAAACGGAAGATCTCACTACGTTGCTTATGCAGTTAGAAGGTAAGTTGGTTATTAGTAATCAAACCAATATTGAATATTTAGCAGGTTATCAATCGTTAGAAGATAAAAATGCAAGTCAGGATGACCGAGCGAACTACAGTGCAATTGTCCGACCAACATATGCATGGAATAGTATTCATTCTACTTGGTTGGAAGCGGGTTATTCTGTGGTTGATTTTGATAATCAAAGTGGACAGAACGACGCGTGGAAAGTCACACTATCTCAAAATATCAGTTTTGATATGGACTCAGGAGCACGCCCAATGTTGAGATTCTATGCAACGGTTGGTGATTCAAATACTGAAGTAGATTTAACTCGCGGAGAAACCGGTAAGCAAGACACATTTGCAGTGGGTGCAATGTGGGAGGCGTGGTGGTAATTATCATCGTATAACTTAAGCTCTTAAGTGGGTAGCATTGAGTTACTACCCACTTATACCGTTTGTATTAAAACTCACCATCAATACGATATGGAGGTAGATTAAATTTAGCGGCTTTAAATCCAACCATGATCAATTTCCCCGTATAGTGATCATCACCAATGGAAGAAAATTCAAATTCATACGTAGTATAAAGGCGCTTTTTTCCACTAGGTAGACGAAAACCATAAGAGCCTCTTGCGACACTTAATAGTTGTAATTCCATTTTTTTACAATAATGTTGAATTGCTTGGTTAGCAAATTCTGATTGTCTTCGTTGCTGCCAAAATAGAAAGCAAAAAAACGTTAAGCCGAGTATCGCAAAGAGATTCTCCATTTTTATTCACTCTTCGTATTTTGCTGTAGTTTGACTAATGCTTGAGCCAGTTGAGAGTCGGCATCACCGTGTAGAATTTGTAACATACACATACGTAATGTTGGTTGCATTACGAGATCGGCAAACAGTTGATTAAAGAGTTGCTGATCACCGGTTTGGGCCAAACGAAGTAAAAATTGATTCGCAATAGCAATGTCTTCTAATCCTCCCCAGCAACGCCCTGCAATTGCGACTAATACTTCAGGGTGGCTTAATCGTTCACTACGTAGAATTTGAGCTAATGCTTCAGAAAGGACCTTTTTAGGTGCGCCAGAAAGGGCGCGAATGTGGGCTGATAATAAAAATAAATCAGCAGCATCTGAGTCGCAAAGATCATTAATGATTTCAAGTTGTCTTTGAGCTAGTTTTTCTGGCAATTTAATGTGCTCTAAGCACCCTAGCGTTGCGTATAAAACTGTATTTGGTAGGTGGGTTAATGCGTTACGCAGTGCGACTGAGTTATTGTCTTTATCTAGATTTGCACATACATCAGCTAACCCTTGAACGCCAACCGATTGCCAATTAGTCCAACCATTATTGCCAGAAAGATAGGTTTTCGCATGTTCGTAATATTGACTCATTGGCTGTTTTAAGTCAGCGCGTAAGAGGCTATGAAACATCGCCATCTTGTCATCTTTAGGCTTAAACGTGTATGGATTGTTGGACAGATTTTGTTGTTGATCTTCATTTAACTCACTGCTTAGTGAGACACCAATCGCTTCAATTACATACTTAATAAAATTACCTACATCAGCTTGTTGCAACAGACTGCGTTCATCTAGAGGTAGTTTTAAAAACCAAATCCAAGGTTGTTTTGTTTCATTCCAATAAGCGATAGCTAAGTGAGCATGACGTTGCAAAGGAAAAAGATAAGGTTGTTGTGCCGCTTCAATTGACTCAAATTGTTTACTGTCAATGCGTTGGACACGACGACCTAAATCATAAATAGCATACTCACAATTGGACTGTTGGATTAGTTGGCTAAGCGTATAAATCTGTTCCATGATATATCTTATTCAATGGTTAATGCTTCGATTATACCCAACCGTTGATAAGATGGTATCCTTTGTCATTAAAAGTATTAGAGAGTGCGAGAACAATCGGTTATGACAACTTCATTATCATTAACGGTGTTATTAAAGCAGTTAACTGAGCAATTACAGCATCATGGTCATTGGCAGACAGCAACTCCGTCTTTGTCTGCGTTGGCGAGTACAGAACCTTTTGCTATTGATACGTTATCTTCAACAGAGTGGTTGCAGTGGATTTTTATCCCTAAGATGTTTATTTTAATCGAAAATGGGCACCCATTACCGAAAGAATTCTCTATCGCGCCTTATATCGAAGAAGCATTGAAAAATCAAAAAGGCACTACTGAGATCATAGGTATTTGCCAGAATATTGATAAGTTAGGTAAGATTTTGTGAACATTAATAAACACAATATAAACACTGAAGCGTTGAGCGAACATGAAGAAAAACCAAAGCCGATTGAATTAGAGATAGTGTATCGAGATGACGATTTGATAGCCATTAATAAACCGGCAGGAATGCTTGTTCACCGCTCATGGCTTGATAAACATGAAACCGTATTTGCGATGCAAACATTACGAGATCAAATTGGCCAACATGTTTTTCCATTACACCGCTTAGATAGACCTACATCTGGCATTTTGTTTTTTGCGTTATCAAGCGCGGTGGCTGCTCAATTTTCACCGTTATTTGCAAGTCGAGAAATTAAAAAAACGTATCATGCTATTGTGCGTGGCTGGATAGAAGAGGGGGATATTCTTGATTACCCACTTAAAGAACAATTAGATAAAATTGCGGATAAAAAGGCGTCAAAAGACGTTGAGGCAAAAGAAGCAATAACGGAATATAAACCCTTAGCTAACGTTGAATTACCCTATTCAACAGGTAAATTCCCAACCAGTCGATATTGCTTGATGGAATTAAAGCCGCATACAGGCAGAAAACATCAGCTACGTCGTCACATGGCGCATTTACGCCACCCAATTGTTGGGGATACGACTCATGGCGATAGCAAACATAATCGATTATTTCAAAATAATTTAGATAGTCACCGTTTATTATTACACGCGTCTGAATTGAGTTTCATTCATCCGAGCACGAATAAGCATGTTGTAATAAAAGCGAGTGTTGGTGAAAAGTGGAATAAACTAATGGTTGATTTTGGGTGGGAAATTGAGCTGTGATCGATCATCAATAACATCGAGATAATAAAAAAGGGAAGTGAATAAATTCACTTCCCTTTTTTTAATTCAATTTTCAATCAATGACAATTATGTCGTCAACGCGTCTATTTAGTAAGAGCTTCGCTGCCGTTGTCACGGATTTTTTTAAGCATAGACTTAACCATACGTGGGCTACCAGCAACTAGGTTACCTGTTTTCATGTAGTCAGTATTACCAGTGAAGTCAGTACAGATCACGCCAGATTCACGAGCGATTAGGTCTGCTGCTGAGATTTCCCAAGGCTTAAGACCTAGAGCGAAGAAACCATCAATACGAGCTGCTGCTAAGTAACATAAATCTAGAGAAGGGCAACCAGAACTGCGGATATCAGAACATTCAACAAACATTGCGCCTAGGATTTTTGTGTAGCTTTCAGCGTGTTGTTTTTGACGGTAAGGAAGACCTGTTGCAAGAATGGTTTCATTCATGTCTTTTAATTCTTGCACACGCATACGTTGGTTGTTGCGTTGAGCACCAGAACCACGTTGAGCTGTGAATAATTCATTACGGATTGGATCGTATACACAAGCAACTTCTGTGCGACCTTTAATGCGAACAGCAATAGAGATAGCGAAGTGTGGGATACCTTTAACGAAGTTAGTAGTGCCATCTAATGGGTCAATGATCCATTGAACGTCAGCGTCTCTGCCTTCGATTAGGCCAGACTCTTCAGAAATGATGCTGTGATCAGGGTAAGATTTCTTGATCATATCAACAAGCATATATTGAGCATCGTTTTCGATGTTCGTAATAAACTCATTATTGCCTTTTTTTGTTGTTTCAATTTTGTCAGTTTGCTCAAAAGATTTAGCAACAAAGTCACCGGCTTTACGCGCAGTACGTATAGCAATATTTAGCATTGGATGCATAGTTATATCCCAAAAGATGTTAAAGAACAGAAATCGGCCGCGAGTATACATAAATTAATAATTAAAAGGAAGCGTTTATTTTTTGTTCAGTTCGTGTCTTTATTATGAAAAAAGCGATTACAGGTTAAAATCTCTGGTATATAAAGAAGAAAGGGATATTGCTTTATGGTAGTATCCGGCGGCTCTTTTCATCATATGGAAAAATAACATGTTAGATAGAATTCGTATTGTCCTTGTTGGTACTAGCCATTCAGGAAACATTGGGTCAGCGGCTCGTGCCATGAAAGTAATGGGCTTAACTAATATGGTATTAGTTGCGCCTGAATGTGAAGTTGATGGTCAAGCCATCGCATTAGCTGCCGGTGCAAGTGATATTGCGAATCGAGCGCGTATTGTTAGTACATTAGATGAAGCTATCTCTGATTGTGGTTTAGTTATTGGGTCAAGTGCTCGTTCAAGAACACTCGAATGGCCAATGTTAGAACCAAGAGAAGCGGGCGTCAAAGCAATAGAAGAAGCGCCGTCTCATCCTATTGCGTTTGTATTTGGTCGAGAAAGAGTTGGATTAACCAATGAAGAATTACAGAAATGTCATTTTCATGTATGTATTCCAGCAAATCCTGAATACAGCTCATTAAATTTAGCAATGGCAGTGCAAACAATTAGTTATGAAGCACGTGTTGCTTGGTTAGATAGTCAGGCGTATAAAGGTGAATCTAAAGAAGCGGAATATCCTTTAAATAACGAATTAGAATTATTTTATGAGCACCTTGAAAAAGTGATGACGGATACCGACTTTATTAATAAGGCTCATCCAGGACAAGTAATGAATAAGATGCGCCGCATGTTTAATCGTGCTCGTCCTGAAATTCATGAATTACGTACATTACGCGGTATATTAACTGCGGTAGAAAGAAGCTCAAATCTTAAAAAATAGATGCAATTAGAATACTTGACTAAAATAGTAGGATAAATACTTGACCAAAATGGTCAGGTATGGGAAACTTCATTCCATACGAATAGTGTGGGTATGAGGTAACTTATGAAATTAACTTCGAAAGGAAGGTATGCAGTAACGGCAATGCTTGATGTTGCACTGCATGCTCAAGAAGGGCCTGTGCCACTTGCCGATATATCGGAACGACAGGGAATTTCATTATCTTATCTTGAACAATTATTCTCTAAATTACGTAAAGCTGGTTTAGTTGCTAGTGTTCGAGGTCCAGGTGGTGGTTATCGCTTAGGATTAAAACCAGATGAAATTGCGGTTGGAATGGTTATTTCGGCGGTTGATGAATCGGTTGATGCAACTAAGTGCCATGGTAAAGAAGGTTGTCAAGGTGGCACGCGTTGTTTAACGCACACATTGTGGCGTGATTTAAGTTCACGTATCAGTAGCTTCTTAGATGGTATAAGCCTTGGTGAGCTGATGGTTGATAATGAAGTTCAACAAGTATCAGATCGACAAAACATCGATGCAGCCTTAAATAATGGGTTAGTAACGAATTCAAAATTAACAAATTCTGTGGGTGTTAATGTCCGCTTTTGACGGTCAAACGTCTGTATTCTCGGAGATGAAAATGAAACTGCCAATTTACTTTGATTATTCGGCGACTTGTCCTGTTGATAAGCGCGTAGCCGATAAAATGGTTCAACATATGACTATGGATGGATGCTTTGGTAACCCAGCATCACGTTCACACCGTTACGGATGGCAGGCTGAAGAAGCAGTAGATACTGCTCGTGACAATATTGCTGCTTTATTAAATGCCGATCCACGTGAGATCGTATTTACATCAGGCGCTACAGAATCAGATAACCTTGCAATTAAAGGTGCTGCGCATTTCTATCATAAGAAAGGTAAGCACGTAATTACATGTAAAACTGAGCATAAAGCGGTTCTTGATCCATGTCGTCAACTTGAGCGCGAAGGCTATGAAGTAACGTACTTAGACCCAGAATCAAATGGTTTGGTTGATTTAGCTAAATTAGAAGCAGCAATGCGTGAAGACACGGTTCTTGTTTCTATTATGCACGTAAATAATGAAATTGGTGTGATTCAAGATATCACGGCAATCGGTGAACTTTGTCGTTCACGTAAAATTGTTTTCCATGTAGATGCGGCGCAATCAGCGGGTAAAATCCCACTTGATGTACAAGAAGTGAAAGTAGATTTAATCTCACTTTCTGCTCATAAAATGTATGGCCCTAAAGGCATTGGTGCATTGTACGTTCGTCGTAAACCACGTATTCGTTTAGAAGCACAAATGCATGGTGGTGGCCACGAACGAGGTTTCCGTTCTGGTACATTAGCAACTCACCAAATTGTTGGTATGGGTGAAGCCTGTCGTATTGCAAAAGAAGAGATGCAAAAAGATTACGACCATTGCCTAGCAATGCGTGATCGTCTTCTTGATGGTGTTAAAGATATGGAAGCGGTACACATTAATGGTGATTTAGACCAACGTGTACCACATAACTTAAACATCAGCTTTGAGTTTGTTGAAGGTGAATCATTGCTAATGGCATTGAAAGATCTTGCTGTTTCTTCTGGTTCAGCATGTACTTCAGCGAGTCTTGAACCATCGTATGTATTGCGTGCATTAGGCTTGAATGATGAATTAGCACACAGTTCAATTCGTTTCTCTTTTGGTCGTTATACAACGGCAGAAGAAATTGATCATGCAATTACACAAATTAGCCAGGCAGTAAATAAACTGCGTGATATGTCTCCGTTATGGGATATGTACAAAGAAGGCATCGACTTAAACACGGTTGAGTGGGCACACCACTAAACACGGACGTTTCAGAATTTAGAGGTATTTATCATGGCTTATAGCGAAAAAGTAATCGATCACTACGAAAACCCACGTAACGTAGGTTCATTTGAAAAAGATGATCCATCAGTTGGTAGCGGCATGGTTGGTGCTCCAGCGTGTGGTGACGTAATGAAATTGCAAATCAAAGTGTCTCCAGAAGGCATTATTGAAGATGCAAAATTCAAAACATACGGTTGCGGTTCTGCAATTGCGTCAAGCTCATTAGTAACTGAATGGGTTAAAGGTAAAACTCTTGACGAAGCTGCTGCATTGAAAAATGCTGAAATTGCAGAAGAGCTAGAATTACCACCAGTAAAAGTTCACTGTTCAATCTTAGCGGAAGATGCAATTAAAGCAGCGGTACTTGATTACCGTAATAAGCACTAAGATTAAGCAATCTAATAAAGCGTTTTGTTTGTAATATAGTAAAGCGCTTTGTTATCTAAGTAGGTCATTATTAGTTAATGACATCCATGACCACAAAACAAATATAGTAAAGGTTGTAGTATGGCCATTTCAGTAACCGAAGCAGCAGCAAGCCGTGTTCAAACATTTCTTGAAAACCGAGGAAAAGGCATTGGTCTACGTTTAGGCGTAAGAACCTCTGGTTGCTCTGGTATGGCGTATATTCTTGAGTTTGTTGATGATCTAAATGAAGAAGACGAAGTCTTTGAAAAGTTTGGTGTAAAAATCATCATCGATCCAAAAAGTTTAGCTTATATGGATGGCACTGAATTAGACTTTGCCAAAGAAGGTCTAAATGAAGGCTTCAAGTTCAACAACCCTAACGTAAAAAGTGAATGTGGGTGTGGTGAAAGCTTCAACGTATAGAGCATAACGTTAACTATGAATCATTTTGAATTATTTGGGCTACCAAACCAGTTTGAACTGGATGGTGGCCTTCTTTCTGCTCAGTTCCTTGAATTGCAGAAACGATTCCACCCCGACAATTTCGCGACCTCTTCAGAGCGTGACCGCTTGCTTTCCGTTCAAAAAGCGGCACAAATCAACGACGCTTATCAAACGCTTAAAAATCCAGTCACTCGTGCAGAGTATATATTATCAGAGCAAGGACATGACATTCGTGGCGAACAAACCACAATGCAAGATCCTATGTTTCTAATGCAACAGATGGAGTTACGAGAAGATCTCGAAGACTTGCTATCAAGTTCAGATCCTGAAAGTGCACTGTTTGATTTTTCAGAAAATGTTTCTGCAATGCGTAAAACTCAATTAGCTGAATTAAAGCAGCAATTAGAATCCGAGTTATGGCAAGAAGCGGCACAAAGCGTTCGTAAACTTAAGTTTATTGATAAGCTAAACCAAGAAGTCGAAAAGTTAGAAGATAAATTATTAGGTTAATCTTTGTTAGATTAACTAAGTGAAGGATATTACCGATGGCATTTCTACAAATTTCTGAACCTGGACAAAGTGCTGCACCGCATCAACATAAGTTAGCGGTTGGCATTGATTTAGGAACCACTAACTCGCTGGTAGCCTCTGTTAGAAGTGGTGAAGCGAATACATTGCCCGATATGAAAGGTAACGTGATTCTTCCATCTGTAGTGCAATATCAAGATGATAAAATTTGTGTAGGTGCTAATGCTTACCAATCGGCTGCTTCTGATCCTCAAAATACCATTATTTCAGTAAAGCGTTTAATGGGCCGTTCATTGAAAGACATTCAGGCTCGTTATCCTGATTTACCGTATCAATTTACGGAAAGCGATAATGGGTTACCTGTTATCCATACTACTCAGGGTGATGTTAATCCAATTCAAGTGTCTGCTGAAATTTTAAAATCATTATCCAATCGCGCAGAAGTCACTTTAGGTGGCAGTCTTGAAGGTGTCGTAATTACGGTTCCTGCCTATTTTGACGATGCTCAACGAGCAGGAACAAAAGATGCAGCAACACTTGCGGGTTTAAATGTTCTACGTTTATTAAATGAACCAACGGCCGCAGCGATTGCTTATGGTCTTGATTCTGGTCAAGAAGGTATTATTGCGGTTTATGACCTTGGTGGTGGTACGTTTGATATTTCAATATTACGTTTATCAAAAGGTGTATTTGAAGTACTAGCTACAGGGGGCGACTCAGCACTCGGTGGTGATGATTTTGACCATGTACTATCCCAATGGATTAAAGATCAAGCAGAAATTACGACGGCCCTTTCTAATCAAGAACAACGTGAGCTTTTGACATTAGCAACAGAAACCAAAGTCGCATTGTCAGATGCAGATTCAGTCACGGTTTCTTTTAAAGAATGGTCAGGCACTATTACGGTTGATATCTTTAATCAATTAATTCAATCATTAGTAAAGAAAACACTAATGGCGTGCCGCCGTGCTCTTAAAGATGCCGATATTAGTTCTGAAGACGTAATGGAAGTGGTCATGGTTGGTGGTTCAACAAGAACACCTATCGTTCGACGTTCTGTTGGTGATTATTTTGCTAAAACACCATTAACCAGTATCGATCCTGATCAAGTGGTTGCTATTGGCGCAGCCATTCAAGCGGATATTTTAGTGGGTAATAAACCAGACGCAGAAATGTTATTACTCGATGTAATTCCACTGTCTCTGGGTATTGAAACCATGGGGGGATTAGTTGAAAAAATCATTCCTCGTAATACCACAATCCCAGTAGCTAAAGCACAAGAATTTACGACTTTTAAAGACGGTCAAACAGGCATGATGGTTCATGTTGTTCAAGGTGAGCGTGAAATGGTTGAAGATGGACGCTCATTAGCGCGCTTCTCATTGAAAGGCATTCCTCCAATGACAGCTGGTGCTGCACATATTCGAGTGACTTACCAAGTGGATGCCGATGGTCTTTTATCTGTTACGGCAATGGAAAAAAGCACTGGTGTTCAATCTCATATTCAAGTTAAGCCATCTTATGGTTTGAGTGATAATGAAGTCGCTACAATGTTAAAAGATTCTATGACCTATGCAAAAGATGATATGAAAGCACGAGCACTGGCTGAGCAACAAGTTGAGGCCGATCGTGTTATCGAAGGATTAGTCGTAGCGTTAAATAACGATGGTGATGCATTGTTATCGAAAGAAGAACAAACAGTAATATTACAAGCAGTTGAAGCGTTAATTACGGTACGTAAAGGTACTGATACGCAAGCAATTGAAGACGGAATTAAACACGCTGATGAAGCAAGCCAAGAGTTTGCAGCGCGTCGAATGGATGCCTCTATTCGTGCCGCATTAGCTGGTCAATCTATTGATGAGGTATAGAAATGCCAAAGATAATTGTTCTACCACACAGTGAATTATGTCCTGACGGCGCAGTGCTTGAAGCGAATGAAGGCGATACCGTTTTAGATGTTGCATTAAAAAATGGTATTGCTATTGAGCATGCATGTGAAAAATCATGTGCCTGTACAACGTGCCACATTGTTATTCGTGAAGGGTTTGATTCATTAGAAGAAAGTGATGAGCTTGAAGATGACATGCTAGATAAAGCATGGGGTCTAGAGCCTGAATCTCGTTTAGGTTGCCAAGCAAGAATGGCAAAACAAGATTTAGTGGTAGAAATTCCAAAATATACACTAAACTTAGCATCAGAAGAGCATTAATTTTAACGAATTAATTAGCCTCTTCTAAAAAGGTAAGGGATGAGATGTGAGTAATAGCTTACCCCTCAGAACTTACCTTTTTTTATATTAGTAAGTTAATGGTATCAACATAATTTAAGGATGTGATTATGAGCTTAAAATGGATAGATTCTCAAGATATTGCGATTGAATTAGTAGAAAAATACCCAGAAGTTGACCCTAAAACGGTTCGCTTTACGGATTTACTTGAGTGGATATTGGAATTGGATGATTTTGATGACGATCCAAAGCACTCAGGAGAGAAGGTATTAGAAGCTATCATTCTTTGTTGGATGGATGAGTGGGATTAGTCTTAATGAAGGATCTCGTCTGAAATATATGAAATATCAGCAATTGGTTGGCTCCATCTCTTAGAATTAACCTAAGTTCCTTGAATCATGGGTTCAAAGTAGGCAAATTGACTTAAAAATCGAACGTTCTGTTCGTTTAACCGAATACAAAAATGCAATAAAAATCAATGGCAAGTTGAATTGGTATGATCATGACTTATTGTTGAGTGGTGTTGCGTTTTATAAAGGAGATACATGATGTCACAGAAGATGACAGTACAACTTTCAAATACAAAAGCTCTTGCTCATTGGGGGAATAACGCACTGCTTTCATTTACCACAGAAGGCGCCGTCATTCATTATACTGACAATGATGTATACAGTACGGTTCAACGTGCTGCACGAAAGTTAAATACTCAAGGTATTGTTGATGTCGCTTTGGATGGCGCGTCATGGGATCTCGAATCTATTTGGTCTTTTATTCAAGGCTTCCGTGGTTCGAAAAGTAATAATGATATCGCTTGGAACTCACTCTCAGATCATGACGAAAAAGAATTAAATGCACGTATTTTAACGACCAACTGGACCCGTGACATTATTAATAAAACGGCAGAAGAAGTTGCCCCACGCCAGTTGGCGAGTATGGCGGCCGAATTCATTAAATCAGTTGCTCCAGAAGGAACGGTAAAAGCTAAAATTGTAAAAGATAAAGATCTTTTAACGGAAGGATGGACGGGAACGTATGCCGTCGGTCGTGGCTCTGAACGTACGTCTGCGATGCTGCAATTAGACTACAACCCAACGGGTGATGAAAATGCGCCTGTATACGCTTGTCTTGTAGGTAAAGGCATTACGTTTGATTCTGGTGGTTACAGCATTAAACCTTCAGGTGGCATGGCATCAATGAAGGCTGACATGGGCGGAGCTGCGCTTGTTACTGCAGGTCTTGCAATGTCGATTCTTCGTGGTTTAGATAAGCGTGTTAAATTGGTTTTATGCTGCGCAGAAAATATGATATCAGGTCGAGCATTAAAGTTAGGCGATATCATTACCTATAAAAATGGAAAAACGGTTGAGATTTTAAATACAGATGCAGAAGGACGTTTAGTCTTAGCGGATGGCCTTCAATTTGCTTCTGAGCAAACCCCCGAATTAATTATCGATTGTGCAACACTAACGGGATCCGCTAAAATGGCGGTTGGTAATGATTTTCATTCATTATTGAGTTTTGATGAAAAGTTAAGCCAGCAAGCATTAATTTCAGCTCAAGAAGAGAACGAAGGTTTATGGCGTTTGCCGTTAATGGAATTTCATCGTGAGATGTTGCCTTCTAATTTTGCTGATTTAGCGAATATTGGTTCTGGAGCCTATTCACCAGGCGCAAGTACGGCCGCGGGTTTTCTTTCTTATTTTGTTGATGATTATAAGAAAGGCTGGTTGCATATGGATTGCTCTGCAACTTACCGAACCGCTCCCTCAGACAAATGGTCAGCAGGGGCAACGGGTGTCGGTGTAAGAACATTAGCGAACATTCTTACAAAATAAATAAGAAAAGATCGGGCAATAGACTCGGTCTTTTTTCTAATAATTATAATAGCTTTTAAGAAGTAAAAGAAACTTGAAGGAAAGTAGAATGACAATAGAACGTACTTTTTCAATTGTAAAACCAGATGCGGTTAAGCGTAATTTAATCGGTGCTATTTACCGTCGTATTGAAAAAACGGGTATGCAAGTTGTAGCCGCTAAAATGCTCTCTCTAACAAAAGAACAGGCTCAAGGTTTTTATGCCGAGCATGAAGGCAAAGAATTTTTTGATGCACTCGTTGAGTACATGACATCAGGCCCTGTTATGGTTCAAGTGCTTGAAGGTGAAAGTGTTATTACTCGCTACCGTGAATTGATGGGAAAAACAAATCCAGATGAAGCGGCCTGTGGTAGCTTGCGTTCTGATTATGCGATCAGCATGCGTTATAACTCTGTGCATGGCTCGGACAGTCCTGAATCAGCCGCTCGTGAGATTGCTTATTTCTTTGTTGAAGATGAAATTTGCCCACGCCCTGCTGAGTAAATCGAACTAAGAGTTTAGAATGTTTGCAGGCTCCCTGAAGATTCAGAGGAGCTTGTATTTACTGTAATATGAATACCCTAGATAACAGAACGATAAATACGATAACCTTTTTATTGTTAAATGAACTCCCTCCTAACGGCTCTCATGCCTGAAACTCTAGTAATATCCTCTCAAAGCTTGTACAATTCTGCGCCCATATTAGCGGTGATGTTATTTATCAGAGAGGCAACATGACTACAACTAAAACCAATCTACTGGACTTTGATCGTAAAGGACTTCGAGCATTTTTTTCTGAGGAATTAGGAGAGAAAGCCTTCCGAGCAGATCAAATCATGAAGTGGATGTATCACTTTGGTTGTGATGACTTCGATCAAATGAACAACATCAACAAAAAGCTTCGTGAAAAGCTAAAGCAGAAATGTGAAATTCGAGCACCCTACGTATCTGAAGCTCAGCATTCAGTTGATGGCACCATCAAATGGGCGATGAAAGTAGGCGATCAAGATGTTGAGACGGTTTATATCCCTGATGGTGATCGCGCAACCTTATGCGTATCTTCTCAAGTGGGCTGTGCACTTGCTTGTACATTCTGCTCAACAGCACAACAAGGCTTTAACCGTAACCTTAAAGTTTCTGAAATTGTCGGTCAAATTTGGCGTGCAGCTCGTGAAATTGGTTTAGAAAAAGAAACGGGTCGCCGTCCAATTACGAATGTCGTAATGATGGGCATGGGTGAACCATTGCTTAATATGAAAAATCTAATTCCATCATTAGATATTATGCTTGATGATCTAGGTTTTGGTTTGTCTAAACGTCGTGTCACTGTATCTACATCAGGTGTTGTTTCTGGCTTAGAACAAATGATCGGCAAAGTTGATGTTGCTTTAGCTATTTCTCTTCATGCACCTACGGATAAATTGCGCAGTGAGATCATGCCAATTAATGATCGTTGGAATATTGAAGCGTTTTTAGCGTGTGTTCGTGAATACATAGCATCATCAAATGCTAACCGTGGTCGTGTAACGGTAGAGTACGTACTTTTAGATCATATAAATGACGATATGGATCATGCAAGACAACTCGCAGAATTGCTAAAAGATACCCCGGCAAAGATTAATTTGATTCCATTTAACCCATATCCTGGGTCACCATACAAAAAGCCAAGTAATTCACGTATCGATCGATTCATGAAGACATTGATGGAATACGATTTTACGGTAACGGTTCGTAGAACTCGTGGTGATGATATTGATGCCGCTTGTGGTCAATTGGTCGGTGATGTAATCGATAGAACTAAACGCACTCAAGTTAAACAGCAAGGTGAGGCTATCCCTGTAAAAACTGTTTAATCTTGATGTATTACAGCAAGGGAAAGCAGAATGATAAAATGGAGTGCAGCATGGTTAGCAATTGGATTGTTAACCAGTGCCGGTTGTGTCACGGTTAATGAAGCCGATGAGATGACCGACGATGAGATAATTCGAGCTTCCGAAGCTCGAATTACTCTCGGATTAGGTTACTTAAATGCGGGCAATATGATGAAGGCCCGTGAGAATTTGGAACTGGCTGCACAATATGCTCCTGACTACTACCGCTCTCAAACTTCCCTCGCTTATTATTATCAACAAGTAGAAGAAAATGAATTAGCTGAAAAGGCTTACAAACGAGCATTACGTTATTCATCAAAAAATGGTAATGTATTAAACGACTACGGGGTTTTTCTCTGTAGAAAAGGCCGTTATGAGGAAGCACAGCAAAAGTTTACTCTGGCAATTGAACAACCTTACTACTATTTAGTGTCAGCAAGCTATGAAAATGCAGCGATGTGCGCCCTAAGTAGTGGAGATAACGTAACAGCAAAAACGTATTTTGAGCGTTCACTCGCTCACGATCCCCATCGAGTTCGTTCCACCCTTCAATTGGCTAAATTGAATATTGATGAAGGCAACTATTCAGAACCGAGGATTTCGCTGTTTAAATTTAATAAGAAGTACGGATATAAACCCGTTAGCCTAAGCTTACTCATAGAATTAGAAAAAAAAGCAGGCAATGCACATTTGGTTACTAAATATGCAAACATTTTGGGACAAAAATATCCGGACTCCAAAGAATATCAGACCTATATAAATCATGACTATTGAACATACAGAAGACAACATTGAAACCATTATCGCTCCAGGGCAGTTATTAAAAAACGCTCGTGAAGAATCAAATCTAACGTTAGAAGATATTTCAGCGCGCTTACGACTGCGTGTAGAAGTTCTCGAGCAGATAGAAGCTGATCAGTTTGATATGGGAAAACTTGCCACATTTACTCGTGGTTATTATCGCTCATATGCAAAAGCCGTTAATGTTCCAGAAATGGCGGTATTGAATGGGTTAGATATACTGGGTAAAGCGCAAATTGAAGAACACGATATGCAAAGTTTTTCTCGTAAAACAAAAAGAGAAAAACATGATAACCGTATTATGAAGCTAACATGGGTTATTTTTGCGCTTATTCTAAGTATGTCTGTACTGTGGTGGTGGCAAGAACAAGCTCAATTTGAAACCGCAGAAGCGACGTCTCATGTTGAAGAGATAAATAAAGAAGAAGCGGTTATTGTCGATGAGTTAGCTGATAGCTCAACAGAAAGTGCAGTGGCACTTGATGACGGAATTGATACATTAGAAAGTTCTGATACAGTGACTGCCCCTTTAGCTGAAACAACCGTTACTGATGAAGCGACTGATTCGATTGAAACGCCGACAGTATCAGAGCAAGCACAAGAAGCAATTATTACTGATGATGTTGTAATTACATTCAATAGTGATTGCTGGCTTCAAGTGAAAGACGCCGCAAACAATCGTTTGTATTCAGGTGTTAAGAAATCAAATCAAACATTAAAATTAACAGGCAAAGCACCTTATGAGTTGGTGATTGGCGCTCCAAATGCGGTCACGTTAAGCTACAAAGGCAAACCTGTTAATTTATCTGCATATCCTGCCGGTAAAGTTGCACGACTAACTTTACCTCAATAATGAGTTGATTCCATGCATATAGAGTCTCCAATTAAACGTCGCCAATCTACTCGCATTTATGTGGGTAATGTTCCTATTGGTGATGGCGCACCAATCGCTGTTCAGTCTATGACGAATACGTTAACAACTGATGTTGCTGCTACCGTTGCACAAATTAATGCACTTCAAAAAGTCGGCGCTGATATTGTTCGTGTTTCAGTGCCAACAATGGATGCGGCAGAAGCCTTTAAGTTGATTAAACAACAGGTTTCGGTTCCATTAGTTGCTGATATCCATTTTGATTATCGTATTGCATTAAAAGTTGCGGAATATGGCGTGGATTGCTTACGTATTAATCCCGGTAATATTGGTAATGAACAACGAATTCGTTCTGTTGTCGATTGTGCAAGAGATAATAATATTCCGATTCGTATTGGTGTGAATGGCGGTTCATTAGAAAAAGACATTCAAGCTAAATATAAAGAACCGACAGCAGAAGCATTACTAGAGTCCGCAATGCGCCATGTCGATATATTAGATCGTATGAACTTTGATCAGTTCAAAGTCAGTGTCAAAGCTTCTGATGTCTTTTTAGCTGTCGATTCTTATCGTTTGCTAGCAAAACAGATAGTGCAACCATTGCACCTTGGAATTACCGAGGCAGGTGGTGCTCGTGCGGGTTCTGTTAAATCAGCCGTTGGTTTGGGTTTATTATTATCAGAAGGCATTGGCGACACATTACGTATTTCGCTAGCGGCAGATCCTATTGAAGAGATCAAAGTTGGTTTTGACATATTAAAATCATTACGAATTCGTTCTCGTGGTATTAATTTTATTGCGTGCCCAACCTGTTCTCGTCAAGAGTTTGATGTTATTGCTACGGTTAATGAGCTTGAACAGCGTTTAGAAGACTTAATCACACCAATGGACGTATCTTTGATTGGTTGTGTCGTTAATGGCCCAGGCGAGGCGGAAGTGTCTCATATGGGAATTGCGGGAAGTTATCGTAAAAGTGCATTCTATGAAGATGGCATTCGTCAAAAAGAACGTTTTGATAACGACAATATCGTGGATAAGCTAGAAGCTAGGATCCGTGCAAAAGCAGCGATGTTATCAAAAGAAAATCAAATTGATATTAATCAGATCGACTGATTAATATCCAGATATAAATAAAACCCATTGGGAAGTGAACGTGGCTAAAGCAATCCAAGCAATTCGAGGCATGAATGACTGCCTTCCAACACAGTCGCCATTGTGGCACAAAGTAGAAGACAGCGTAAAACGCGTTATTAGTGCGTATGGCTATAGCGAAATTCGCATGCCGATTGTTGAACAGACGCATCTATTTAAGCGTGCTATCGGTGAAGTTACAGACGTTGTTGAAAAAGAAATGTATACGTTTGACGACCGTAATGGTGATAGCTTAGCGCTTCGTCCAGAAGGTACTGCAGGTTGTGTACGTGCAGGGATTGAGAATGGTTTGTTGTACAACCAAGAACAACGTTTATGGTACATGGGACCAATGTTCCGTCATGAACGCCCTCAGAAAGGTCGTTACCGTCAATTTCATCAAGTTGGTGTTGAAGTATTTGGTCTAAATGGTCCAGATGTTGATGCTGAACTTATCATGATGACAGCACGCTTGTGGCGTGAGCTAGGTATTGATAAGCACGTTCATTTAGAGCTTAACTCAATTGGTTCATTAGAAGCTCGTGCTAACTATCGTGTGGTGTTAATTGAATTCCTAGAACAACATTTAGATATCTTGGATGAAGATTGTAAGCGTCGTATGTACACTAATCCAATGCGTGTTCTTGATACTAAAAACCCAGCAGTACAAGCTATTTTAGGCGATGCACCTAAGCTGTCTGAGTATTTAGATGATGATTCAAAAGCACATTTTTCTGGATTATGTGAACTACTTGACGCTGCTGGCATCCAATATCAAGTTAATGAACGCTTAGTTCGTGGTTTAGATTATTATAACCGTACTGTTTTTGAGTGGGTAACTGAAAGTTTAGGCGCTCAAGGTACGGTATGTGCTGGTGGTCGTTACGATGGATTAGTTGAGCAATTGGGTGGAAAAGAGACTCCGGCAGTTGGCTTTGCTATGGGACTTGAACGTTTAGTTCTTTTAATGGAAACATTAGAATTAACAGACGTACGCCGCTCGGTTGATGTTTATATGGTGACTTCTGGATCTGACACATTAATGGCTGGTATGAAACTGGCTGAACGACTGCGTGAACAGGTTCCTGGATTACGAGTAATGTGTCACTTCGGTGGTGGTAATTTTAAAAAGCAATTTAAACGTGCAGACAATGCGGGTGCAGCGGTAGCTCTTATTTTAGGTGAGAGTGAAGTTGCAGAGCTAACTGTAAACGTAAAAGATTTACGTACTGGTGAGCAAGAGACATTCGCTCAAGCAGACGTATTCGCAAAATTAGCAGAATTGATTTAAGAGGATAGGACGTGGAAGCCTACGAAACTGAAGAACAACAAGTTGAAGCCATTAAAAGTTGGTGGAAAGAAAATGGCAAGGCTGTCGTAATTGGTGGCGTTGTTGGTATTGGTGCGATTCTAGGTTGGAAATATTACCAATCAATGCAAGTGACTGCGAAAGAAACGGCTTCTGCAGGTTACGAAAGAACATTGACGGCATTGCACACCTCTGGAGCTAAAGCTGAAGAAACGACTCAAACTTTTATTGCAGCACATGCGAAAAGTGAATATGCCGCATTGGCAGCACTTCAGTTAGCTAAAGTTCAAGTTGAAGCGAATCAATTAGATGCCGCATTAGAACAGTTGATTTGGATTTCAAACAACAGTAAAGATGATGCATTAGTCGCAATGGCTCAAGTTCGTGCTGCTCGTATTCAAGCGGAACAAAATAAGTTTGATGCTGCACTTACTACATTAGCTGGTGTTAAATCAACAAGCTGGTCTGCTCGTGTTGCAGAATTGAAAGGCGACATTGCACTGAGTCAAGGTGATATTGCAACCGCTCGTTCTGAATATACAGAGTCACTTCAAGATGGCATGAATCCATCTGTTCAAATGAAATTGGACGACTTAGCTGAGTAAGGACAACTGAATGCGTAAGGTGTTAAAAAAAGCGGCATTATGTACCTTTGGTTTCTCCATGCTTGTTGGTTGTGCGAGTGAAGAAGATACAATCGTAATGGCACCTGTTCCTGTTGTTCAGAATCAATTTGAACCAACAACGGAATGGACAAGTTCAATTGGTGATGGTGTTGGACATTATTTTTCACGTTTAACACCTGCATATGCTTACGATAAGATTTATGTCGCAAGTCGAGATGGTCTTGTTAAAGCGCTTGACCCTAAAAATGGTAAAACCATTTGGGAACAAGATTTAGAACAAGATGATACTGCTCGATTATCTGGCGGTCTGACGCTGACTTATGGAAAAGTATTCATTGGTTCTGAAAATGGAGAGATTATCACTCTTGATGCAGAAACGGGTGAAGAGCTTTGGCGTGAGAAAGTCGATGGTGAAGTCATTGCTAAACCATTAGCGGACGAAGGTTATGTAATCGTTCATACCAGTCGTGGGGCTTTGGTTGCATTTGATGCGGAAACCGGAACCGAAAAGTGGGAAATTAACAGTGAAGTTCCTAGCTTAACACTTCGTGGTGACAGTGCTCCTGTCAGTATATCTGGTGGTGTCTTTTGGGGAATGTCTAATGGACGTTTAGCAGCAGCATTGATGTCTAAAGGTCAATTGTTGTGGCAACAACCAGTAGGAACACCAAAAGGAGCGACTGAAATAGATCGCCTTGTTGATGTCGATTCATCACCATTAATCCTTGGTGGACGTTTATATACTATTGGCTATAACGGACAGTTGATTGCGTTAGATCTTCGTACTGGTCAACCTGCGTGGAAGCGTAATTATTCTTCTGCCATGGATATGTCTACGGATGGAAAGCGCCTTTTCCTAGTAACAGAAAAAGATCATGTTGTTGCCGTCGATGCACGAAGTGGTACTGAGCTTTGGAACAATAAAGAGCTAGAGTATCGCCAGTTAACATCACCAATTATCATCGATAATTATGTAGTTTTAGCGGATAACGAAGGTTATTTGCATTGGCTAGATAAAGAAAGTGGTTTGTTTGTTTCACAACAAGAAATTGACAGCGATGGTATTGCGGTTTCACCGATAGTGGTTGGGGATAGTTTCCTAATTGTTACACGTGAAGGCGATATCAAAAAAATGCGAATTAAATAAGTTTTATTTGCTATAATTGTGAATTGGCTCCAAGTCCTTCTGACTTTGGAGCCTTTTATTGTTTTTAGATAGTGAAAGATAATCCAATTTGGTGATGGTTTTTATCCGTTCATATTAAAAAAACTATCATCAAATTGGTATTAGCTCGCGCTATGCCTATGATTAAATTAAGAGGTATATATGATTCCTGTTGTTGCTCTGGTAGGGCGTCCAAATGTTGGTAAGTCGACGCTGTTTAACCGTGTTACACGCACAAGGGATGCATTAGTTGCGGACTTTCCAGGCTTAACGCGTGACCGTAAATATGGTCGAGCTAAGTTAGAAGAGCAAGAATTCATTCTAATCGATACCGGCGGTATTGATGGAACAGAAGAAGGTGTTGAAACTAAAATGGCTGAACAGTCATTAGCTGCGATTGAAGAAGCTGATGTTGTACTATTTATGGTTGATGGCCGTGCTGGTTTGACATCATCTGATGAAGCGATAGCAAAACACTTACGTTCTCGTGAAAAACCAACATTCTTAGTAGTAAACAAGATTGATGGTATTGATGCAGATGCAGCAAGTGCTGAGTTTTGGCAATTAGGTATGAGTAAAGTATACCAAATCGCTGCTTCACACGGTCGTGGTGTCACTTCTCTGCTTGAGCTTGCTCTTGCTCCTTTTATGGAAGAGCTTGTTGAAGAATCTTTAAGAGATGAAAACGGTGAGATTACTGATCTGACTGAATTTGAAGATTTTGAAGACGAAGAAAAAGATCTTACAGAAGAAGATGCAGAGAAAGATTTTGCTCGTCTTCAAGATCAACCAATCAAACTTGCCATTATCGGTCGTCCTAACGTAGGTAAATCAACGCTAATTAACCGTATTTTAGGTGAAGAGCGTGTGGTTGTTTACGATATGCCTGGTACAACTCGTGACTCTATTTACATTCCAATGGAGCGTGAAGGTCAAGAATATGTACTGATCGATACTGCGGGTGTTCGTCGTCGCGGTCGTATCAATGAAACCGTTGAAAAATTCTCAGTAATCAAAACATTGAAAGCAATCGAAGATGCTAACGTTGTTTTATTGGTTATTGATGCGCGTGAAAATATTTCAGATCAAGATCTAAGCTTGTTAGGCTTTGCATTGAACGCGGGTCGTTCTTTAGTTATTGCTGTTAATAAGTGGGATGGATTGAATAATGAAGTTAAAGAGAAAGTAAAATCAGAACTAGACCGCCGTTTAGGTTTTGTTGACTTTGCTCGTCTTCACTTTATTTCTGCATTGCATGGTACGGGTGTTGGTCATTTATATGAATCAGTACAAGAAGCTTATGTTTCTGCAACTAAGCGTGTAGGTACATCTGTTCTTACTCGTGTTATGAAGATGGCTCAAGATGATCACCAACCGCCAATGGTTCGTGGCCGTCGTGTGAAATTGAAATACGCGCACGCAGGTGGTTATAACCCACCACTTATCGTTATTCACGGTAACCAAGTAAAAGAATTACCTTCTTCTTACAAACGTTTCTTAATGAACTACTTCCGTAAATCATTAGAAATCATGGGTACGCCAATTCGTATTCAGTTCCAGAACAGCGAAAACCCATTTGAAGATCGCGGTGGTAAATTAACATTGTCTCAAGAGCGTCAACGTAAACGTCTTGTTGGTGCTGTTAAAAACCGCAATAAAAAATAAATTCAACTAAACGATAAACGCCCAATTAATTGGGCGTTTTTTTTAGGTAAAAATCATGACTCAATTCTTTTCAACGGATGTTTTATTCTGTCATCAAACGTGGCAACACACCTCTGAGATTCAATTAATTAAAAAAACAGAACAAGGCCAATGGCTTGTTGTGAAAGAAACGCCTTTTCACCCTGTTAGTCATATTTGGCCAGATCATCCTGAAGATAAAGGAACGATTAGTACTCGTTCAAATGAATACCCAGTACTTGCTTGCCATACTGCTGTTATTGAATTATCGACGGGTACTCTATACACCAATAAAGAAATACCGATTAAACGAGGTGAAGAGGGTTGGGTGTTTGTTGTTGCTCATTTAGTTGAAAGTGCAGTGCCCGTTTCTCTTGGTGATAGCATTGAGTTAACGGTTGATGAAGAACATCAAAAAGCATTAAGCCGAGGACACAGTGCAGGCCATATTGCCTATCTTGCATTAAATAAAGCGCTTCATGCTAAGTATTGGCGTAAAGATGCAGACAGAAAAGATGAATTAGGTCATTACAATTTTAATAACTACGCCCAAGTTACAAGTTTTGTAACAGAAGACCATTGTGAAGACATTTATCGTTTAGGTAAAACACTTCGTAAGCGTGGATTAAACAGCGTTGAAATGCTAGATGATCTTTCTGCTATTGAGCATCAAATAAACCAACAGATTAAAGAATGGTTATCATTAGGCAGTAAGGTAAGCATGGAGTGTGATGGTAAAGCGTTAACAGACTCACGTTATTGGATTGCTGATTTTGGTATAGATGGTATTGCAAAATTGCCTTGTGGTGGAACACATGTTGCTTCATTTGATGAATATCAAGAAATTAAGGTGCAACTACAAGTTCAAGGTGAGCAAGAATTATTGATGATAACGCAGTCCATAAAGCGATAATAGGAATGCATAAATCGAAATTACATGAAGTGTAGAGTACGCTCTGTTATTTACGTAATTAAAGGTAATTCAACTGGAAGAGTCTTCTTGTTCTCTGATTGATGTACTGGATCTTTGTGTTCTTCATATCATTATTGGTTTTTTATATCGTTTTAAATTGAAATACAGCATATGTAACTAATGCTTTCGGGGTGTGGTTATATAAATGTTCTTAAAGGGGATGATCGCTGATCAGATCCCTATAAGCGCAAAGATCTGCATTTGTTTAAAGTGAATAGTCGTAGAGGAAGTAAGTGATGCAAGTAAATCAATGCCCAAGCTGCCAATCAGAATTACGCTGGCAGAAAGAGGGTTATCATTGTGATTTTTGTCAGGTTGATTTTAAAAAAATCGCGCATTGTCCTGACTGCAATAAAGAAATGGAAAAGCTTAACGCCTGTGGTGCAGCAAATTATTTCTGCCATGAGTGTAATGAGCTGAAGTCAAAATCACGAGTAAAGACTGAGTTAGTACAATTAAGCGATAAGCAGTAAGTTACTTATCGACTATTGATTGTACTTCACCATCAACAAAGCGGGTTGTAATGGTATCACCAGTATGAACCTGCTGAGTTGATGTTATGAGACTGCCTGATGCATTACGTGTAATTGAATAGCCTCGCTTTAATGTTGCAAGAGGGCTTACGGTATCCAGTTTTTCAGCAGCTAAAGCAAGCTGATGACGTTGCATTAGTAAGTTTCTGTCCATTGAATCTAAAAGACGACGCTTTAATGTCTCTATACGTTGCTTATCTTGGTGTACTTTTCTTGCGGGAGATAAATTACTAAGACGTAAAGAAAGGTTTTCTATCTTATGCTGATTGCGCTCTAGTCGCTGTTGCATATGACTTTCTAAGCGTTGATTAAGATCGTCTAAACGTTGGCTTTGTGTATTTAATTGAAGTTGAGGATGTTGTTTTTCAATTCTAAATTGATATGTTGAAAGTCGTTTTTGTTGTTGGGATAAATAGCGTTCAATAGCACTGCGTAAACGACGTTTTTGATGCGAGACTATCTGCAATTGAGAAGAGAGATCTCGACTCACTAGTTCAGCCGCAGCAGAAGGTGTTGGAGCACGTACATCGGCAACAAAATCAGCGATAGTGACATCGATTTCATGACCTACAGCACTAACTATTGGTATCTGACTAGCAGCAATGGTTCTTGCCACAATTTCTTCATTAAAGCACCAAAGATCCTCTAATGAACCGCCTCCACGTCCAACGATCAAAATATCACATTCATTACGGCTATTTGCTCGTCCAATGGCTTGTGCTATTTGAATTGCGGCATTTGTGCCTTGAACTAAGGTTGGATAAATGATGACAGGAAGATTTGGATCTCGTCGTTTTAATACGTTTAAAATATCAAAAAGAGCCGCGCCTGTTTTAGACGTAATAATACCGACACATTTCGGTTGCTCTGGTAAGGCCTTTTTAGCGGTCTGAGCGAATAAGCCTTCAGCGGCTAATGACATTTTTAAGTGATCGAATTCTTGTTGAAGACGACCATCCCCTTCAGCTTGCATGCTTTCAATGATTAACTGATAGTCACCACGAGGCTCATACAAAGAGAGACGAGCTTTAACAAGTACTTGCTTACCATTTTGAGGTTTAAACGTTACGCGACGATTATTGCCTTTAAACATGGCACATTTGACTTGAGCTTGGCTGTCTTTAAGAGTGAGATACCAATGGCCAGAAACGGGCATCGTAAGGTTAGACACTTCACCAACAAGCCAAACAATTCCCATTTCATTTTCTAATAATAAACGAACTTCAGAATTCAATCGGGAGACTGTAAAGATGCGGGGATTAGAATCGAGAGACATGAGAATGCCTTAGACATGAATATAGGAATTAGCGGCAATATAATACATATCAAGGGGGTAATTGCAAATTAAAAACAAATAAATGTCTAGCCAAGCGTTTGCGCGGTGCGTATAATCCGTCTGCAATATCAAATCCAAAACACTTTATTATGCGAAACGATAAAGTGGGATTTATTTCTTTTAACACCTTATGTTGTGAGATATTGCAAATGCTACGAATCGCAAAAGAAGCTTTAACCTTCGATGACGTTTTACTCGTCCCAGCACACTCTACTGTTCTTCCTAACACCGCTGATATTCGCACTCAGTTAACGAAGAGCATCTCTCTAAATATCCCAATGATTTCAGCATCAATGGATACCGTGACAGAAGCGCGTCTTGCTATTGCGTTAGCGCAAGAGGGTGGCATCGGTTTTATCCACAAAAACATGTCAATTGAACAGCAAGCTGAAGAAGTTCGCTTAGTAAAAATCTTTGAAGCAGGCGTTGTCTCTGCTCCAGTAACCGTTCGTCCTGACGCAACTATTCAAGATGTGAAAGATCTGACTGAAAAACACGGTTTTGCTGGCTTCCCTGTAGTAACTGAAACTAACGAACTTGTTGGTATCATTACTGGTCGTGATGTGCGTTTCGTAACAGACTTATCTAAGAAAGTTGACGTTGTAATGACGCCAAAATCACGCTTAGCTTCTGTTAAAGAAGGCGCAACTCGTGAAGAAGTTCAAGAGAAAATGCATGAAGCTCGCGTTGAGAAAGTATTGGTAGTGAACGATGAGTTCCAACTAACTGGTATGATCACAGCAAAAGATTTCCATAAAGCAGAACGTAAACCGAATGCATGTAAAGACGAACGTGGTCGTCTACGTGTTGGTGCTGCTGTTGGTGCGGGTGCTGGTAACGAAGAGCGTGTTGCTGCTCTTGTTGAAGCAGGTGTTGACGTTCTACTTATCGATTCATCACACGGTCACTCAGAAGGCGTTTTACAACGTATTCGTGAAACTCGTGCTGCTTTCCCTGATCTACAAATCATCGGTGGTAACGTTGCGACTGGTTTAGGCGCTCAAGCATTAATCGATGCTGGCGTAAGTGCGGTTAAAGTCGGTATTGGCCCTGGTTCAATTTGTACTACTCGTATTGTAACTGGTGTTGGTGTTCCTCAAATTACTGCAATTTCAGACGCAGCTGAAGTGGCAAATGCTCACGGCATTCCTGTTATTGCAGATGGCGGCATTCGTTATTCTGGTGATATCTGTAAAGCAATCGCTGCCGGCGCATCATGTGTCATGGTTGGCTCAATGTTTGCTGGTACTGAAGAAGCGCCGGGTGAAGTTATTCTTTACCAAGGTCGTTCATACAAATCTTACCGTGGTATGGGTTCTCTTGGTGCAATGTCTCAAGGTTCTTCAGACCGTTACTTCCAATCAGATAATGCAGCCGACAAACTTGTACCAGAAGGTATTGAAGGTCGTATCGCGTATCGCGGTCGTCTAAAAGAGATCGTTCACCAACAAATGGGTGGTTTACGCTCAAGCATGGGCCTAACGGGTTCTGCAACGATTGAAGATATGCGTACTAAAGCAGAATTTGTACGAATCTCAGGTGCGGGTATGAAAGAATCGCACGTACATGATGTTCAGATTACAAAAGAAGCACCAAACTACCGTTTAGGTTAGAAAAAGCGCCTAGGTTAATTTTTCTCAGTTTTTGTAGAACCTTACGGTTTCGTTGTTAAAGGTACTCGTTTGCACATTGTAAATGTTCTACCTTCTCTTCGAGTTCGAGTGATTCTGCTTTGAAATATGAGAAAAATACTTTGTACCAAATTCAATTTTAAGCGTGTGGTTTTATAGTAAAACCACACTAAATAAATGACTTTTTGAGAAAGACTAATGACGACTAATATCCACGCTCAACGCATTCTTATTTTAGATTTTGGTTCTCAATACACGCAGCTTGTTGCGCGTCGTATCCGTGAGATTGGTGTTTACTGTGAGCTTTGGAGCTGGGATGTAGAAGAATCGGATATCCGTGACTTCAATCCTGATGGCATCATTTTATCTGGTGGTCCAGAAAGTGTGACAGAAGCAAACTCTCCACGTGCTCCTCAATATGTATTTGATTCTGGTGTTCCTGTATTCGGCGTATGTTACGGCATGCAAACAATGGCAGAGCAACTTGGCGGTAAAGTAGCAACGTCTACTGAGCGTGAGTTTGGCTATGCTGCAGTTCAAGTAACTGGCGAATCAGCGTTGTTTAAAGATCTTGAAGCAACTCAAGATGTTTGGATGAGCCACGGTGATAAAGTTGTTGAGATCCCATCTGATTTCGTAAAAATTGCAGAGACAGAAACGTGTCCTTACGCTGCAATGGCAAACGAAGAGAAGAAATACTACGGTGTTCAATTCCACCCAGAAGTAACACACACTAAAAATGGCCTAAAAATGCTTGAGAACTTTGTTCTTAATGTATGTGGTTGTGAAGGTCTGTGGACTTCTGCATCAATCATTGAAGATGCCATTGCTCGCATTAAAGAACAAGTGGGTGACGATGAAGTTATCCTTGGTCTTTCTGGTGGTGTTGATTCATCTGTGGTTGCGATGCTTGCTCACCGTGCGATTGGCGACAAACTAACGTGTGTATTTGTTGATAACGGTTTACTTCGTTTAAATGAAGCAGAACAAGTGATGGAAATGTTCAGTGAAGGCTTTGGTCTTAAGATCATTCATGTTGAAGCTGAAGAACGTTTCTTAACCGCGCTTAGTGGTGAATCAGATCCAGAAGCTAAGCGTAAGATCATTGGTCATGTGTTTGTTGATATTTTTGACGAAGAGTCTAAGAAATTATCAAATGCTAAATGGTTAGCTCAAGGGACCATTTATCCAGATGTTATCGAGTCTGCGGCGTCTAAAACGGGTAAAGCACACGTTATTAAATCTCACCATAACGTTGGCGGCCTACCTGATGACATGGAAATGGGTCTTGTTGAACCGTTACGTGAATTGTTTAAAGATGAAGTTCGTAAGATTGGTCTAGAATTAGGTCTTCCATACAATATGCTTTATCGTCACCCGTTCCCTGGACCTGGTCTAGGTGTACGTGTTCTTGGTGAAGTTAAGAAAGAGTACTGTGATTTACTTCGTCGTGCTGATGCGATCTTTATTGAAGAACTTCATAATGCCGATCTTTACAATAAAGTATCTCAAGCATTCACTGTATTCTTACCGGTACGCTCTGTTGGCGTAATGGGCGATGGTCGTAAATACGATTGGGTTGTTTCTCTACGTGCGGTAGAAACCATTGATTTCATGACTGCGCATTGGGCTCATTTACCATACGATTTCTTAGGTAAAGTATCTAACCGTATTATTAATGAAGTTAGTGGTATTTCTCGCGTAGTTTACGATATTTCTGGTAAGCCGCCAGCAACGATTGAGTGGGAATAATTTTCACTTAATCTGCTAATGTATATCAAATAAACAGAAAGCGCCGAAAGGCGCTTTTTTTGTTTCTATTGTGATGTGATTATTAAATTTGTTAGTGATATGTTTCGGTGAAACATTGATTTACAAATTAAACATTTCCATAGTGGTGAAAATGCAATGTATTAAGCTTTTCTTGGCAATATCTGGTTTACACTGATTTAGCAAAGGAATAGATAAAGAATAAAAAAAATTAAATCTCTTTATCTTTAAATACAACATTTACTAATATGGAATTATGAATGAGTAACCAATCAGCAGAGAAGGCACCAAAGCTTAGTGCTATGGACCGTTTTCTAAACACTATTGAACGAGTAGGTAATAAAATTCCAGATCCTGCTTTACTTTTTTTCTGGGGCCTTTTAATTGTTTGGGGGCTTTCAGCGCTATTATCACAGATTAACTTTGATCTAATTCACCCTGTAACCCAAGATGCGGTTCAGGTGAAAAACCTTTTAACTGGTGATTCTTTAGCGAACTTTTTAGCAACAATGGTAACTAATTTTACTAGCTTTGCACCCTTAGGTATTGTACTGGTTGCAATGCTAGGTGTTGGTGTTGCAGATTCTTCGGGCTTTATTCAAACGGGCCTAAAGAAAATGCTGAACTTCACTCCAGCTAAATTACTTACACCAATGCTTATTCTTGTTGCGATTGTGTCACACACAGCAGCGGATGCAGGTTATGTATTAGTTATCCCACTAGGTGGTATCATTTTCCACGCGGCGGGTCGCCATCCGTTAGCGGGTATTGCCGCTGCATTTGCGGGTGTATCAGGTGGTTTTTCTGCTAACTTTATTCCATCAGGTATTGATCCATTATTGGCAGGCTTTACACAAACGGCCGCTCAAGTACTGGACCAATCGTATGTTGTTAATCCATTAGCGAATATTTTCTTTACTGGACTTTCTTCTGTACTGATTGTTGCTATTGGTTGGTATGTGACAGAGAAAATCATTGAACCACGTTTAGCAAATACGCCAGTAGATAAAGATGCAGAAGAAGCGCCAGATCTTGGTTCTTTTACTGAAATCGAATCAAAAGCGTTTAAATATGCAGGCTGGGCTATGGTTGCTGGTATCGCATTATTAATTGCGCTTATCTATCCTGAAGATTCAGCACTTCGTTCACCAGAAGGCGAAATTACGTCGTTCTCTGCGCCGCTAATGAAGTCTATTGTTCCATTGATTTTTATTCTGTTTGTTATCCCGGGTATCGTTTTTGGACGTGTTTCTGGTAAATTTAAGAGCAGTAATGATGTAATCAAAGCGATGTCAGAGACAATGGGGACAATGGGGGCATACATGGTTATGTCATTCTTCTGTGCGCAATTCTTAGTGGCATTTAGTCAATCAAACATCGGTACTATTTTAGCTATGTACGGTGCTGATTTCTTGAAGGCGCTTGACCTTCCAGGGCAACTAACGATTGTTGGTATGATTTTACTAACCGCTTTTGTTAATTTACTTATTGGTTCGGCCTCCGCTAAATGGGCACTAATTGGTCCTGTACTGGTTCCAATGCTAATGGGTGTTGGTATTTCACCTGAGCTGTCTCAAGCGGCATATCGTGTGGGTGATTCTGTATCAAACATTATTTCACCTCTGATGGTATTCTTCCCGCTAGTGGTGGTTTACTGTCAACGTTACGTTAAGTCGACGGGCATCGGTACATTGGCTTCACTTATGATGCCTTTTTCTATTGCGATGCTTATTGGTTGGACAATCTTCTTACTAGCGTATTGGGCACTTGGTATCCCACTGGGTATTCAAGCACCGTACACTTATAACCTTCCTGGTTAATTTGTATTAGTGACAAAAAAGCCCTGAGAATGAGAGTTCTCAGGGCTTTTTTATATTGGTTCTTTAGGGAAAGCTAGGCGTTTAAATAAGCCGCGTGAAATTCTAAGTGCTCATCAATGAAGGTAGAAATAAAGAAGTAGCTGTGGTCATAGCCTGGTTGCATTCTAACTTCAAGATTGGCGCCTGACAGTTGTGCTGAGGCAAATAAATATTCTGGCTTTAATTGCTCTTCTAAAAAGCCATCCGCTTCACCTTGGTCAACTAAAATTGGTAATTTAGACCCTTTTTTAAGAAGTTCAGAGCTGTCGTATTCCTTCCAATCGTCTTTATTTTCACCAAGATATAGCCCCAATGCTTTTTGACCCCAAGGGCAATTAATAGGATTAGATATTGGACTAAATGCAGAAATAGACTGATACGCCTCTTGGTTTTTCAATCCAATCGTAATTGCACCGTGTCCGCCCATGCTATGACCCGATATCGATTTTTTGCTTGAAACAGGGAAGTGCGCTTCAATAAGAGAAGGCAGCTCTTTAGTTACATAATCATACATATGATAATGACGATTCCATGGCGCTTGCGTCGCATTTAAATAGAACCCTGCACCCAGACCAAAATCGTAAGCACCTTCGGCATCATCAGCTACGTCTTCGCCGCGAGGGCTAGTATCCATTGCAACAATCGCAATACCTAGTTCAGCTGCTTTTTTGAATGCCCCTGCTTTTTGCATGAAGTTTTCATCAGTACAAGTTAAGCCAGATAACCAATATAAAACAGGTACAGGATTCGTTTCAGACGCGTTTGCTGGCAGATAAATTGCAAAGCGCATATCACAATTTAATGTTGACGATGTATGTGTATATTGTTTGTGCCAACCACCGGCAACTTTGGCTTGGCTGATGTTTTCGATTGTCATGGTGAGCCCTTATTATGTGTTATTCATATCAGTGAGAGCACTGCATAGAATGTGGAGTCTACTGATTGATTTTAAAGTGCTTTGAAGTAAAGAAAAAAGAGGTATTGCTATTTAATTCATTGCTACGCCACCCGCGTAAAAATGAGGCAGTGTTGCTTTTTCTTTTACGGGAAAGCACTTTAAAATCAAAAAGTCATCTATAAATTACTCCCACCAACATAGAAGATGGGAGCAAGTAAAAATTGTCTCTAGCAGTTTGAGCTAGAACCGAATTTATTATTTATCCATATGTAGAACAGTACGGATAGATTTACCTTCGTGCATTAAGTCGAACGCTGCGTTTACATCCGCAAGGCCCATAGTGTGAGTAATGAAGTCATCAAGAGCGAACTCACCTTGCATGTAACGGTCAACGATACCAGGAAGTTCAGTACGGCCTTTAACGCCACCGAATGCAGAACCACGCCATACACGACCAGTCACAAGTTGGAATGGACGAGTTGAGATCTCTTGACCAGCACCAGCAACACCGATGATGATTGATTCTCCCCAACCTTTGTGACAACACTCAAGTGCTGCACGCATTACGTTCACGTTACCGATACACTCAAAAGAGTAATCCACGCCACCGTCCGTCATTTCAACAATCACTTCTTGAATTGGCTTATCGAATTTTGTTGGGTTGATGCAATCAGTCGCACCTAATTTCTTAGCCAATTCGTATTTGCTTTCGTTCAAGTCCACACCGATGATGCGACTTGCTCCGGCCATTTTTGCGCCGATGATAGCTGAAAGACCAATACCGCCAAGACCGAATACAGCAACCGTGTCGCCTTTTTCAACTTTAGCCGTGTTAAGAACTGCACCCATACCTGTAGTTACACCACAACCTAGAAGACAAACTTCTTCAAGCGGCGCTTCTTTAGATACTTTCGCTAATGAAATCTCAGGAAGAACCGTGAATTCAGAGAACGTAGAGCAACCCATGTAATGGAAGATAGTTTCGCCATTAATAGAGAAGCGGCTAGTTCCATCAGGCATTAAGCCTTTACCTTGAGTTTCACGAACTGCTTGGCAAAGGTTCGTTTTGCCAGAAGTACAGAACTTACATACACCACATTCAGCAGTGTAAAGAGGGATAACATGGTCGCCAATAGCAACACTTGTTACACCTTCGCCAATCATCTCAACAATACCGCCGCCTTCATGGCCTAGGATTGATGGGAAGATACCTTCTGGATCATCGCCAGAAAGAGTGAATAAATCAGTGTGACACACGCCAGTAGCAACGATGCGAACCAATACTTCGCCCGCTTTAGGAAGTTGTACATCAACTTCTTCCATTTTTAGCGGTTCGCCAGCAGCCCAAGCTACCATTGCTTTAGATTTGATGTGTGTTTGATCAGGTTTAATATCAAGAGCCATTGGGTTTTCCTTTTAATTGGTTGAATCAGCAGTCAACTAAAGCGTAGTTGAATTTTAATTTCGCTGTCTCGTTTTGATGTGCCTAGTATAAGCATTCCATGAGAATTGATAATCCCCCTAAAATGAAAATGATTTTTACTAAAATGTAATAATAAACGTGTTTTCAGCCTGTAATCATTATTTTGTCTATAAAATAGCAGTCAATAGAGTGAATATTAGTCTTAATTTAGAATTAAATAAGCGTATTGAATCAATTTATAGGAAAAAGAGTATTTGAGTGCTGCATCTTAAAAATAACATTCATTTTATACTTGAGTATGTATTGCTTGTATTGCATAAATTTGAAGCGATAAGGAAAGAGGTTAACCGACGTGACGTAAAATACGGCCTTTGAAAAAGTATATGTTTCTTTTATTGGGGCAAAATGGCAATAGCAATAATCATTTCTCCTTTGGGGGAATTGGAGAGACGATGTTTTTAGTCACGTTTAAGCAAACGCAGAAAGTAGGGCAAAATCTATTTTTATATTGGTCTATTTATTTCTATGCAGAGCAGCATAGATTAAAGTAATTCTTCAAGCTTAGTATTACTTTTGTTTTCGTTTACTGTTTTGTTAGTGGTCATTATGAGCAGTTCATTATTTGTGATAATCGCTGTATAATAAAAGTTATTTTTACGGTTGTGTAATAATAAGTACGGAGTATCAGCGAGTGATTAATTGGGAAGGGGTAACAGAATTTGTTGCCGTAGCAGAAGCACAAAGTTTTACTGGTGCAGCAAAAGCATTAGAGACTTCAGTTGCACAAATTAGTCGTAAAGTCGCGGCATTAGAAGAACGTTTATCGATAAAACTTTTAATACGAACGACTCGAAAAGTATCTGTAACAGAAGCTGGACAAACTTATTATCAACATTGTCGTCATTTAGTTGAAGGCTTAAAACAAGCAGATAGAGCGATTACCGAATTAAATGCGACCCCTCAAGGGCGTTTAAAAATCACGTCATCAGTCACGTATGGTGAGCAACTTATCGCGCCATTGCTTAGCGATTTCATGCTCATGTATCCGCAACTTGAACTTGAACTTGTGTTATCAAATCAAACGTTCGATCTCGTTGAGCAAGATTTTGATTTGGCGATTCGTTTAGGTCGATTAAGTGATTCAACAATGATGGCAAAACGCTTATCTAGCCGACAAGTACGAGTATGCGCATCGCCTGCTTATATTGAAAAATATGGTGAACCACATACCTTGTCTGAACTCTCTCAGCATAATTGTTTAGTTGGCAGTTTGCCTATTTGGCGATTCATTGAAAATAAAAAAGAAAAAAGTGTAAGAGTAAAGGGATCGGTTCATTGTAATAGTGGCGCAGCCCTAACGAATGCTGCTTTAAAAGGATTAGGCATTGTTCAGCTGCCTGATTTTTATGTTCAAGAATCAATGGATAAAGGGGAATTAGTCGAAATACTGGTTCCATATAGAGAGCCTAAAGAAGGTATTTGGGCGGTATATCCCAACAATCGACACCTTTCAACAAAAGTTCGTTTATTGGTTGAGTTCTTAGCAAAAGAGTTAGCAGAATAGAATGGTAGATTTAGACGAGAATAAGAACGCGACGTTCTATATGCAAAGAGCGATAGAGCTTGCCTCAATCGCAGAAGGTGAAGGTGAAGTTCCTGTTGGTGCCGTTATTGTGCTAGATGGCGAGATAATAGGAGAGGGCTGGAACCGTTCAATTGGAACTCATGATGCTACTGCTCATGCTGAGATGATGGCGATTAAGCAAGCGGGGCAAGCCGTTGAGAACTATCGACTGGTTAACGCGACGTTATATGTCACTCTTGAGCCTTGTCCAATGTGTGCTGGCGCCATCGTACAGAGTCGAATTAAACAGGTTGTTTTTGGTGCAGCGGATTTAAAAACAGGGGCATCAGGCAGTGTCATTAATTTGTTTACAGCAGCCACTGCTTTTCATTTTGTTGAGTGTGAATCTGGATTAATGGCTGATGAGTGTCGTGAACAGCTACAAGCTTTTTTTAAGCGTAGACGAAAAGAGAAAAAAGAAGAGAAACAATTGCAGCGAGAGGCTGAAAAGAAAGACGAATTAGAGAGTAAATAACAGAAAGCAGAGACAAAAAGGCAAGTTCACAGTTAATTTGCCTTTTTAAAGTACGTTAACAAAGGAGGAATAAAGGTAATTAACGACAAAAGAGAGCTTCATTTTCATCAAAAAGAGATAGTGCATAAGTGCGTTGGCGATGAAGTACTTTTTTATGGTTATTTAATAATTTACGTCGACGCTGAGTACTTCCCCTAAGCGAGGTTTGTGTTTTTAGTTTTCTTCTATTAGAGATCATTGATCCCCCTTCCATTTAACAAGCAAAAAATTAAGGTTAATCACTTACCCTTAATTCGAGTGATTTTCTAATCTATTTAGCTCAGAGTATGTGGTAATTGTTACCGTTATATGAACGTTCTCATCGAGTCAGCCGTTATCATCCTAATGCCTTTTTTATACAGTAACAAATTACTGACTTGAAACTGCGTGGCTTGTCGTAGACGTTGCTGATGACAATGGAACATCAATGACAGTTAAATCTTCAACGGTGATATCTTCTTGGATTAACTTGTTTGCTTGTTCTTGTTCATAACCAATAATACTTTGGTAATAACGACGGATGTTTTCAACGTAGTTTTGAGCTTCATCACCACGAGCAAATCCATAGCGAAGGTATTTGTAATAACGTTTCTGGCGTAACAAAGGCAAATTGTCTTTTACGTCTGTCCATGAATTAGGATCGCCCCCTAATCGTTGTGTTAAACGACGGGCGTCCATCATGTGTCCGAAACCAATGTTATAAGACGCTAAGGCAAACCAAATTTTCTCATGTTCGGTAATGGAATCTGGTACACGTTTTACTATACGACGTAAATACTCAGCTCCCCCGCGAATGCTTTCTTCTGGGTCTAATCGATTTTTAACTCCAACAGATTGAGCCGTTGGTAAAGTGAGCATCATCATGCCTCGCACACCTGTAGGAGATTTAGCAATAGGGTTCCAATGTGACTCTTGGTATGAGAGAGCGGCTAAGAAACGCCAATCAAAATCCCCTGCGTATTTTTTAAATAAAGGTTCCCATTTCGGTAACTTACTTTCTAGTGAACGAATGAAAGCACGTGTATCAACGTAATCGAACGTTTCTACGTGACCAAAATATTTTTCTTCTAGTAATGCTAATTTACCACTGCTTTTTAGCTCACCAAAAAACTCAATCAATAATGCCTGAAGGCTATCGTCTTCTGTTTTTTGTAAGAACCAAGCGATAGGTTGATCTTCGGTTAACTCAAAAGCGACAGCGAGATCGGGATGAATTCGTTGGGTAAGAGACAGCTCAACCGAATCGGCTAAGGTGTAATGTATTTCACCGCGTGCGACTTGTTTTAATAGTTCACTTACATCCGTATTATCTTCTGTAGACCATTCTAATTTTTTATATTTTTCTTTTAATTTTAATAAAGTGCCTTCAAAACTAGAATCTTTCACAATCGTTAAGTTTTCATCTAATTCTGTGAGGTTTTTGATATTTCGAGGGCGCCAGTTTCCTTTTTTATATACGACCTGTTGACTAACATAATAATAAATTGGTCCGGTACGAAAGTTTTCTAGACGTTCAGGGGTAATGGTCATATTAGCGGCAACAATATCGACTTCGTTGCGGTTTAGCGCTGGGAATAAACCTGAATACGTATAAGCAGGCGTGATTTCTAGTTTTACATTTAGCTTTTCAGCAAAGGCTTTCGCAAGATCATAATCAAGCCCTGTAGGACCGTTCGAGCCAATATAATAAGAGAGTTGATTATTTAATGTACTGACTCTTAAGATGCCACGTTCTCTTACTTGCTCTAGTTTTGTTTTTGGTTCTGATTCTACTTGGCAACCCGTTAAGGTAAATACAAGCGTAGAAATAACTAGGCAAGATTTTAGAAGACGATAATATCGGATGTGGCTCAAGTCAGAATGCTCTTTTAAATAAGTAGGGCGTAGTTATATCAAATGGGAGAAAAAGAGGCAAAAGCGCAGTAACAAATTAGAACAATAAAGAGAGATTAAGGCCAACATTTGCATCAAGTGTACATTTTATATTCAAATTCATTAAAACAGAGGGGCGTTTCTCTTTTTTTGAAAAAAAATACGCAAACGGTTGCTTTGGGTGTTACTTCACAAAACAAAATCCTTTATAATGCGCTCGCAATACCAGAGGTAACATCGGCATAGTCGCTATGTGATATGAGTAATTAATTGAGTTGATTGCTTTTAACATCATGAAACTATTCCAATATTACCTTTAATTCATTGCCAAAGAGACCTAAGTACATGAGAATTTTGCGTGGTTCACCTGCTCTATCTGTATTTCGTGTTAATAAGCTGCTTGAGCTTTGCCGTGAACTGAGTTTACCTGTAACAGGTATTTATGCTGAGTTTGCCCATTTTGCTGATGTAAAAGCTGACCTTGATGCGTCTGAAGTTGAAAAGTTAGAAAAACTACTGACTTATGGTCCAACGATTGAAGAACATGAACCTGAAGGGTTGTTGCTTCTTTCTGCCCCTCGTCCGGGTACTATCTCTCCTTGGTCTTCAAAATCTACTGATATCGCCCATAACTGTGGTTTATCAAATATCGCACGTTTAGAGCGCGGTACTGCTTATTATGTAGAAACCTCTGAAACACTTTCTGAACTTCAATTAGTCGAACTAAAAGCCATTCTTCATGATCGCATGATGGAAGTGGTCTTTACTGATTTTGAATCGGCAGCGGCATTGTTTACGGTTGCAGAACCGATTCCTTATGCTGAAGTTGATCTACTTGTCGGTGGTCGTAAAGCGCTAGAAAACGCAAACGTTACCCTAGGTCTTGCATTGGCTGAAGATGAAATCGATTACCTTCTTGAAAGCTTTACCGAAAAACTAGGTCGTAATCCGACTGACATTGAATTAATGATGTTTGCACAAGCGAACTCAGAGCATTGTCGCCACAAGATTTTCAATGCAGATTGGACTATTGATGGTGTGAAACAAGATAAAACCTTGTTCAAAATGATCAAAAACACCTTTGAAGTTACCCCTGAGCATGTACTTTCTGCTTACAAAGATAATGCCGCGGTAATGACGGGGTCAACCGTTGGTCGCTTTTTCCCTGATCCAGAAACACGCCAGTACAACTACCACCAAGAGAAAACACATATCTTGATGAAAGTTGAAACCCATAACCACCCAACGGCAATTTCTCCTTGGCCGGGTGCATCAACAGGTTCTGGTGGTGAAATCCGTGATGAAGGCGCAACCGGTATTGGTGGTAAACCAAAAGCTGGTTTGGTTGGTTTCTCTGTATCTAACTTAAAAATTCCTAACTTTGTTCAACCATGGGAAACGGATTTTGGTAAGCCAAGCCGTATCGTAACCGCACTTGATATTATGCTTGAAGGCCCTCTAGGCGGTGCAGCATTTAACAATGAATTTGGTCGTCCAAATCTATTAGGTTACTTCCGTACTTATGAAGAAAAAGTAAATTCACACAATGGTGAAGAAGTTCGTGGTTACCACAAACCAATCATGCTTGCGGGTGGTTTAGGTAATATCCGTGATGATCATGTTCAGAAGAAAGAGATCCCTGTGGGCGCAAGCTTAATTGTTCTTGGTGGTCCAGCAATGAACATCGGTCTTGGTGGTGGTGCTGCATCGTCAATGGCATCAGGTCAATCGGCTGAAGATCTTGATTTTGCTTCAGTGCAACGTGAAAACCCAGAAATGGAGCGTCGTTGTCAGGAAGTTATCGACCGTTGTTGGCAGCTTGGTGATGCAAACCCAATTGCATTTATCCACGATGTAGGCGCAGGTGGTATTTCAAACGCATTACCTGAGCTTGTTGATGATGGTGAACGTGGTGGTATCTTCAATCTACGTGATGTACCAAATGATGAGCCGGGCATGAGCCCACTTGAAATTTGGTGTAACGAATCTCAAGAACGTTATGTTATGGCTGTTGCTGATAAAGATTTAGCAACGTTTGAAGCGATTTGTAAGCGTGAACGTGCACCTTATGCCGTCGTTGGTAAAGCAACAGAAGAGCGTGATCTAAAATTAGAAGATTCACATTTCGACAATACGCCAATTGATATGCCAATGGACATCCTTTTAGGTAAGACACCTAAGATGCACCGTGATGCTAAGACACTAAAAGCAAATAACTCGGCGCTTGATTGTTCTGGCATTGAATTGAATGAGGCGATTGAGCGTGTTCTTCGTTTACCTACCGTCGCTGAAAAAACATTCCTAATCACCATTGGCGATCGCTCAGTAACAGGTCTTGTTGCTCGTGATCAAATGGTTGGTCCTTGGCAGGTTCCTGTTGCGAACTGTGCAGTAACAGCGGCAAGTTATGATACTTACCACGGTGAAGCGATGTCACTGGGTGAACGTACACCAGTTGCTTTATTAGACTTTGGTGCATCAGCACGTTTAGCGGTTGGTGAGGCAATTACAAACATTGCAGCAACGAATGTGGGTGATATTAAACACATTAAACTGTCTGCAAACTGGATGTCTCCAGCGGGTCACCCTGGTGAAGATGCGGGTCTTTATGAAGCAGTTAAAGCCGTTGGTGAAGAGCTTTGCCCTGCACTTGGTTTGACTATCCCGGTGGGTAAAGACTCTATGTCGATGAAAACCAAATGGGAAGAAAATGGCGAGCAGAAAGAAGTGACGTCTCCACTTTCTCTTGTCATCACTGCTTTTGCTCGAATTGAAGACGTCCGTAAAACAGTGACTCCTCAGTTAAGAACCGACAAAGGTGAAACATCGTTAGTTCTTATTGACTTGGGCAACGGTAAAAACCGCATGGGTGCAACGGCACTGGCACAAGTTTACAAACAATTGGGTGATAAACCGGCTGATGTCGATAACGCAGTACAGCTGAAAGGCTTCTACGAAGGCATTCAAACATTGGTTGCTAATGATCAACTAGTGGCTTACCACGATAAGGGCGACGGCGGTTTATTTGTAACACTTGCTGAAATGGCGTTTGCTGGTCACTGTGGTGTGAACGCGAATATTGAAGCGCTGTTACTTGAATCAGAGAGCAATGAAAATACGCTTGCTGTGTTGTTCAATGAAGAATTAGGCGCAGTAATTCAAGTTCGTAACGAAGATCTAGATTCCGTTCTATCAACATTAGCAGTAAATGAGCTAGGTGAATGTTCACACGTTATCGGCTCTGTTGCTGATTCAGACGAGCTAGTAATTAAATCTGGTGAGACAGTTGTCGTTGAACGTAACCGTACTGAGTTACGTACTATTTGGGCTGAAACAACACATAAAATGCAAGGATTACGTGATAACCCTGAATGTGCAGACCAAGAACACGAAGCGAAGAAAGACAATTCAGACCCTGGCCTAAACGTTAGCCTTAGTTTTGATGTGAACGAAGACATTGCGGCTCCAATCATTGAAGCGGCTATGATCAATAAAGGGGCCAAGCCTAAAATGGCAATCTTGCGTGAGCAAGGCGTTAACTCGCATGTGGAAATGGCAGCAGCGTTTGACCGCGCAGGTTTTGAAGCCACTGATATTCACATGAGTGACATTCTTACTGGCTCTGCGGTACTTGAAGAATACAACGGTCTTGTCGCGTGTGGTGGTTTCTCTTACGGTGATGTATTGGGCGCTGGTGAAGGTTGGGCTAAATCGGTTCTGTTCAACGAAAAGACTCGTAATCAATTTGAAGATTTCTTCAAGCGTGAAGATACGTTCTCTCTAGGTGTGTGTAACGGGTGTCAAATGCTGTCTAACTTGCGTGAATTGATTCCTGGTGCAGAGTATTGGCCTCGTTTCGTTCGTAATGAATCAGAGCGTTTTGAAGCACGTTTCAGCCTAGTTGAAGTTCAGAAATCTGATTCTGTTTTCTTCAATGGAATGGAAGGTTCTCGCATGCCTATTGCTGTTTCTCATGGCGAAGGGCGTGTTGAAGTTCGTGATAATGAGCACCTAAATGCAATCGAAAACTCAGGAACCGTTGCGTTACGTTATGTTGATAATAATGGCAATCAGACGCAACAATACCCGAATAACCCGAACGGTTCACCAAATGCAATCACTGGTTTAACAACGACGGATGGTCGAGTGACGATCATGATGCCTCACCCTGAGCGTGTCTTCCGTACGGTTGCTAACTCTTGGGCGCCTGAGTCTTGGGGGGAAAATGGGGCATGGATGCGTATGTTCCAAAATGCACGTAAGAACATTGGTTGATTTGCTGTTTTAATGAGCAGGAAATCAAACATTAATTAAAAAATGTGATTAATTAGAATAAATTTATTTCTAATTTTGTTTTACAATAAGACAAAGGGTTGGGTAAAGACGACTCTTTTATTAAAAACCGTTGGGGTGAAAATCTCAGCGGTTTTTTTATGCGTAAAATATGAGTTATTGGCATATGCCAGTAATTAAGTGTATGGTGTGATCATTCAATATTACTTATGAGGTTTTTATGATTTACGCCATTCCAAGTCATCGAGATAAAATCGCCCCCCATTTTTCTAAAGCTGAGCAGTTTTTAATTCTGGATGATAGAAAAGGAAGGTCTATTTCTATTGATAATCCGGCGAAGGTGATTACTGGCTGCAAAGGAAAGAAAGCATTATTAGACATGTTAATAATGAATGGAGTTGAAGCTGTGGTGGTTCGTAATATCGGAGAGCGATTATTAACTAAGTTATTGAGCCGTAATGTGGATATTTACCAAGCAACAAGAATGAATCAATTGTCTTCAATTCATCCCTCTGGGTTAGAAAAAATTATGGATTGCAGTGCTGCAAAACAATCTATAAATCATTTAAATAAAGTGGGGTGCTCTGAGGGGCGAAAAACAGAAAGAACTCAAGCCAAAATATTAGCGCCTCGTTTGATTGGAGTAGTCGCTAAAATGCTTAATTTCCGTAAAGGTGAGGAGGGATTATGATGACATTCATGGTGACTTTTTGTGTTTTTTTAGCCGTAATTTTAATGATGGCCATCGGCGTTATTTTTCACCGACAAAGTATTAAAGGCAGTTGCGGAGGGTTAAGTATTTTAAAGGTAAAGCGTGTTTGTAATTGCAAGACAACCTGTATTGAAGAGGCGAAACAATCGTTATACCAAATTCAAGAACCTCAACGTTAGTGGTTTCAAACAAAGCACTACTTGCTTAGCATTAGTGCTTTTCCTTCAATGATACTTTGTGCTGTTTTTGCTCGTGCTCGTTTAATGATGTTTCCAAACGTTTGACGAGATATTCCCATTTGGTCAGCACAAGCTTGTTGATTGAGCCCATGAAGATCGGATAGGCGAATGGCTTCAAATTCATCAGGTAATAATGACACTTGTTCTAGTTCTGTCATGGGAATGCCATTAGGTTTGAAGCAACTATGAGCGGGTCTACAGCGTATATTTCGTTCTATTATTGGTCTGGCCATGAAAGTGTCCTCTGCTTTAATTGGGTAACCATAAATGAGAGACGTAAATATGCCAATGATTATTATATAAAGGGCATAACATTAATCGATATAATCATGATTGATAACTCCAACTATCCCTCTTAGGTTCTCTTTGGTAAAATGCGTGCTCTTTAATTTGAGAGTACGGAACAATAATGAAAAATACGCATGTCACAATTGGTTTAAGTAACCCAAAAAGTCCGACGAATGTTGGCGCAGTGATGCGTGCTGCTGGTTGTTATCAAGTGGATGATGTTCGTTATACTGGTGAAAGGTATGACCGTGCTGCTAAATTTCAAACCGATACAAAAAAAGCAGTAAATAAAATCCCGCTAACTAGCGTTGAGTGCTTACTTGATAACTTAGCCGATGACATGAAAATTGTGTGTGTTGAGTTAGCTGAAGGCGCTATTTCATTACCTGAATTCAAACATCCAGATAAAGCGATATATGTATTTGGTCCAGAAGATGGTTCGATTACACAACAAGTGGCTGACCGTGCTGATCACGTTGTTTATATTCCAACCGTGGGTTGCATGAATTTAGCCGCAACGGTTAATGTACTTTTATATGATCGCTTAGCTAAATCAGTCGATATTGTAAAAGGTGATGAATTGATTCGCAGTAGTCGAGATAATAGAAATCACTTAGTTATTAAAGAGAAAGAATAATCTTTCTGGATGTTTTTCATATAAGACCTATGCTTTTAAAGTGTGAACACTATATTAAGTAGAGGGAATTATGAAGAAAAGCATCATCAAAGTCATTGCAATATCGGCCGTAGCACTAACGTTATCGGGTTGTGTTGGTAGTAATGCCGTCACGGGAATGTTGATGAAATTTAACGTTCAAGTCGTGGATAACCGTTATGCTCGTGCCGGAGTTAACTTCTTGTTAGCCCCTGTTTATGCTCTGACATTAGCATCGGATTATATTGTCTTTAACTCATTAGAATTTTGGACGGGTAAAAACGTACTGACTGGAACACCTCATATCTTTGATAGTAAAGTCGATACGATGATGAAGATTAATGACAGCCTTGATGATTCATTAAAAACAGCACCAATTCCTCTTTCATCAAATCGTGCTATCGAATCTGGTCAAATGAAGAAAATTGATGAAAATACGGTTCAAATGGACATTACTTATAATAATGGCGAGAAAGCCGTGTTATTAGGGGTAAGAGATGGCAATCACATTACTTACTATATGGATGGACAAATCGTATCAGAAACAAGTATCGAAGCACTTGAAGAACTGGCTGCATCAAGAAGCTAACGTCTCATTCAAATAAATAACGATTGATGATCTCATCAATCGTTTTTTTATAAGTAAAATAAACGATTGGTTCGATTTCGGTTTTAATTTACGTCAAACTTACTCTTGGTATTATGGTTGCTATTTTCGACGAATAATAGGTTGAAGATATGTCGTATCGAGATCTTGGTAAGAGAAGGATTAACGATGATAATGGCTTGGAAGGAAACGATATATCTTTTGGGCGCGTGCTAATTTCAATTTTATACTTTTTCGAGGGATGCTCAGTACATCTTTTTGGTGCATTTTTATTGAAATGTGTTCTAATAGCGGGCATTAAAGGGAATGCAAGTATTATACTGCAGTTATAGATGGATTTTTTAGTAATGATCTATCCCTTAACTATCGAATTCTAGGAAATAAAAATGGCAAAGTTTGATTACCGTATTGTAGAAAAACGCAACGCTTGGGCTGCTGAAATTACGCGCCAAGTTACTTCTCGCAGAACGGTTGTATCTAAGCGTCAACTTGGTTTTGAAAGCGAAGCTGAAGCAGTTGAATGGGCTCAAAAAGAGCTTGTTGAATTTGCAAAGACTCAAGCTGTTCGTAACGATCGTAAAGCTGATCAACGTAGCGAAAAAGAAGAAATGATCGCTCGCAAGAAAGAAAAATCAGCGGCACAAAAAGCAGAATATGAAGCTGCTCGTGATGCGAAAGAAGACGAAAGCGAATACGATTACGACGAAGAGTAATCTTCTCTATCTATTTAAAATAAAAAAGGCGCTTATTGAGCGCCTTTTTTGTGCCTGTTGTTTTATGTTATTGAGCGTTCATTAATGTCAGTTTCTCGCCAATCGGTTGTGAGAAATTAAACCCATCATGTTTATCCCAGTTAATTGACCATGTCATCACACCACCAAAATTCGGGTATAATTTATTTGGAACAACGGTGCTGCATGCTGAGCCATAAGTGACACAATCTAATGCATCTATAATGTTTTGTGTTGGCGCTTGTCCTGAGTTTGCTGAACTTGGCCCTGAAGGTAGACCAATAGCGACTTGATCATCTCTTAGTGGAGCAAAGAAAGAGCCATCAGCGAGTTCAAACCCTTCAACGAGCATTTTTACCGACGCTACCATCATATCAACGGATCCTTCTGGAGCGGCTCCTGGCATGTATGGATTTGCTAATCCGCCATTGTTATATAATTGAACATGAAGAAGATCTAATGTATCTCGAACTTGGTCTATTACTGGAATATAAGCGCCCCAAATACCGCTGTAAGCAACCATTCCACCTTGAACATAAGGATGTTCTGGTGCCATGGTTAAATACATGTCTCCGCCCATATTCATTTCTATTTGTTTTAGTGCCGTAGGTAAGCGAGCTTGAATTTGTGTGCCATGAAGTAAATTCGATCCGCTTTCTAAATCGATATCTAGCCCATCAAAGCCCCATTCATCAATAAGTGCGGTTAAACTACTGACAAAATTGGCTTCATCTTGTTCTGTATTTAAGGTTATTGTGCCTTCTGCACCACCAAGAGAAAGTACAAATATTTTTCCTTTTGCCTGTAACGCGGCCATGTCTTGTTTAAATTGATTAGGATCTAGAGCGAGACAGCTACTGTGAATATCACCAGAGTAGAGGTTGAAATGCACCGTTCCGTTGCTGTTTCTATCATTATCAGCAAATGCAATATCGATAACGTCCCACTCATCAGGCATTTCCGATAAACGAATAGGGCAACCAGAACCGTTAACGAAATTATGCCAATAACCAATTAATTTATGCGTTGCTTGGCTTTGTTCTAGAACGGTAATACTTGATGCTATTGAGAGTGCTTTATTTCCTTGGGCATCAGTGGCCTCTGTTGAAATGGAGTAAGAACCAATAGCACTTGGTGTCCAATTGGTATTGTATGGTGTTGTTGTGTCTGACCCAACGATTGCCCCATTAATTAAGAAATCAACCTGAGTTATCGAGCTGGTTAATGAAGTTGCGGTTGCACTTAGTTGAGTAATTTTTCCTAAGGCAAGGCTCGATCCAGATGCAGGGGAAGTTAGACTTGTCACTACGTTTTGATCACTGACAGTAACAAGAATACTATTGTCACTGTTATTTCCTTCATTATCGGTTGCTACGGCTTTTAGTGTGTTATTTCCAATTAAGGCGGCAGTCCAAGTCATGGAATAAGGGGCTTGAGTATCAGCGCCTAGTGTAATGTCATTTGCAAAGAATTCTACGCCAACAATGCTGCCATCACTGTCGCTTGCGGTGGCATTTATTATAATGGACGATCCTGCAAGAATGACGCTGTTATCACTTGGTGAAGTAATGGCGACCTCTGGTGGAGTGCTACAAACGCCTAGCCCTGTCCATGCATCTTGCCAGCTTGAGCCTGTGCCTGGAGCATACGCCCAATCAGATGAAGAAGAACACCAGCCACCGACATCACAACGATATTTTTGATTAATATTTTGTATTTCATCGCCTTGAGTGTAAGCCGTTCCTGATTTGTATTGAGGTAAGCCTGCACAACCACCGCTAGATGGTTCCGTGATGGTTAGGATACTTTCTTGGCTGATGCTTGACTGTTCATCATTATCGATCGCTTTTGCTTTAAAACGATGCGTTCCCTTTGTTGCTGCCCATAAGTGTTCAAAAGGCACGGAACTGTCTGTAAAAACCAATTCACTATCAACATAAAACTCGACATAAGCGACTTGACCATCGTTATCTGTTGCGTCTGCGGACATTAATAAAGCATCGCCGACAGAGAGAACTTCATTGCCCGTTGGTGAGAGAAGTTGTATTGATGGTGGGATTAAATCCCCGGTTGATTGTACGTGAATAGAGACGGATTCAGCCGTTGAACTGCCTTCATTATCAGTAGCGATCACTGAAATTGATGTCGTATTTTTTAGTGCTACCCAATCCGTGTTATACGGTGGGGCGGTGATTATCTTAATGGATTGGCTATCCGCTAAAAATTCAACACGAGTAATTTCTCCGTCACTATCCACAGCATTGGCTTGTAATGTGATGGCACTTCCTTCTGCAATCGCAGCATTATTTAAAGGGGAGATGATGGACAGTGTTGGTGCGGCATTCCCGCCACTATTATCGCATTGACCTAAACGTTTCCATTCTTGCCATTCACCAGAATGTGTTTCTGGTGAATGTCCTTGGGACCACCATTGTGCTTGGTATGCAATCTGATTCTGTTGTATTTCAGCACCACCGCTGTAGGGTTCTGAATTTTGCCAAAGAGGGAGTGAACTGCAATCAAAAGCATTGGCTCCGTATGAAATAAAGAGGGCAGAGGCAATAGCACTGTTAATGAAAATCCGTTTCATAGATATATCCTTAATCGAGTAAGTCGGGGGGATTGACTCTTAAGTTTTAGTCGATAATTAAGAAGGTATTTCATTTTGTTTTGCTATTTAACAGGAGATCACAGGGATTCACTCTATTCTCATTGAGTTACGATTCTTTTTGGAAATACTTCACATTAAAAATGGGATAGGAAGTTAAAGCGGTTATCTTTATTTTTGTTATGATAAGCGGTCGATTTTATGGGTTATCTAACATGATAGAAAAAGAAGCGTTATTAGATTCAATCATTCAACAATTACGTCAAGTTCACCAAATGGCGTTAGAGGCGACACAGCGAGCGATTGAACAAGCGACAGATAAAGAAGCCATAGCTCGAAGTAAGTATGAAACGTTTGGTTTAGAAGCCTCGTATTTAGCGCATGGGCAAGCTCGAAGAGTGTCGGAATGTGATGCCGATATTTTAGCGTATCGTAAATTACCACGCTTAGAATACGGTGAAGATAGTGTGATAAATCAGTGTGCGTTAGTGACATTAGTGAATCAGGATGATATCGAAAGTCAGTTCTTTATTGGACCGTCAGCGGGGGGGATAAAAGTGACTCATGAAGACATGACATTTTTGTTGATCACGCCATCAGCACCCTTAGGTAAGGCCATGATAGGAAAGCAGCTTGGGGATGAATTCGAACTTGACTTAGCTGGAAGAAAACAACAATACGAAATTATTGGTGTTCAGTAATACCGGTAAATATTATGAATAAAATAAGAGAGGCGAACCTCTCTTATTTTTGTTTTTGGTATCGAAATATCAAAGGGTAGATGTTGTGATCTGCCCATTCGTTAGTTGATCAGTATCGGCATCAATCATTTCATCGATGTACGTTTCAACTGTTTGACCGACCATCTCATCATCTTCAGAAAAGTAAGCTAAATTGAAAATAGCGTCCCCTTCATTAACTAATGGTAATGTTTGTTGGCCAATAACGATGCCACCTTTATGTGCGATAATCTCGATCTCACCGTGGCCAAGTGGCGCACTGATATAAGCAAGAACTTGATCTTTTTCAACTTGCTCACCGAGTGTCACGATAGTACGTAAGATACCGTCGCTTTCTGCTCTAAGCCAACCAGTTGATTTCGCAATAATGGCTGTTGGTAAGCGCTTTCTACTGGCTTTTAACATACCAATAGATTGCATTACTCGTTGTACACCCACATATCCAGCATTGATCGCTATCGGTTCAAAGCGCAATGCTTCACCGGCTTCGTATGTTAATACTGGAATACCGCAACGTTCAGCTTCACTGCGTAACGAACCATCTCGTAATGGCGAATCTACAATCAATGGTGTTGCGAATGCTTTTGCAATTCGTAACGTTTCAGGATTACTTAGATTGGCACGAATTTGAGGTAAGTTTGTTCGATGAATCGCTCCGGTGTGCAAATCAACAATATAATCACAACGTTTTGCTATTTGGGTGAAAAAGGTATTTGCCATGCGTGATGCCAAAGAGCCTTTTTCTGAACCAGGGAAGCAACGGTTTAAATCTCGGCGATCGGGTAGATAACGAGATTTATGAATGAAACCAAAAACGTTAACAATAGGCACTGCAATTAAAGTGCCTTTTAGGGTTTTTGGGTCAATGTTATTGATTAACTGTCGAACAATTTCAACCCCATTGAGCTCATCACCATGAATGGCCGCATTGACCATCAGGATTGGGCCAGCATGCTGGCCATTAATGATTTCTACAGGGATAGATAAAGGTGAGTGGGTATAAAGCTTTGCGGCTTCAATCTCAATGACCTTTCTTTCACCGGGTGCAACTGAATGCGTTAGTATGTCGAATGCTTTGTTCTGTCTAGCCTTTGCCACGAGTTTTAGTCCCTTTTGTCGCTGCATTTTTCTCAATAAAATCAACAATTAAACCAGCAACGTCTTTACCTGTAGCGGCTTCAATGCCTTCTAAGCCAGGTGAAGAGTTCACTTCCATAACTAATGGACCACGATCAGAGCGAAGTAAATCGACACCTGCTACGTTCAATCCCATGATATTTGCTGCTGCTACTGCTGTTTTACGTTCTTCTGGAGTCAGTTTAACCAGTGACGCAGAACCACCACGGTGTAGGTTAGAACGGAATTCGCCTTCTGCACCTTGACGTTTCATTGCTGCAATCACTTTGCCACCAATAACGAAACAACGGATATCTGCACCGCCAGCTTCTTTGATGAACTCTTGAACCATAATATTCGCTTTTAAGCCCATAAATGCTTCAACAACACTTTCTGCTGCTTTTCTTGTTTCTGCAAGAACAACACCAATACCTTGAGTGCCTTCTAAGAGCTTGATCACAACTGGCGCGCCGCCAACCATATCAAGTAAATCTTTTACATCATCAGGCTTGCTTGCAAAACCCGTGATTGGCATACCAATGCCTTTACGAGAAAGCAGTTGCATTGAACGTAATTTATCGCGAGAACGAGTGATAGCAACAGATTCGTTCACCGGGTAGACATTCATCATTTCAAATTGACGTAATACAGCAGTACCATAAAAAGTAACTGATGCGCCAATACGAGGGATAATCGCATCGTAATTAATCAGTTCTTCACCTTTGAAGTGAATTTGAGGTTTTTCTGAATTGATATTCATATAACAGCGTAATGCATCAATTACTTTTACTTCATGACCACGGCTTTCTGCCGCTTCAATTAAACGGCGAGTAGAGTAAAGGTCTTGGTTACGAGATAAAATACCGATTTTCATTATACAATTTCCTCAAAATCAACTAGGTAAGACGACGATGGATCAACAACAATGCGGTCTTGCATTGATGATCTGCCAAGTAACATACGAAACACCATTGTTTCTCGGTTACTTAATGTTATTTCTGCTGGCCATTCTTGGCCTGCTAGTCGGATCATGGTTCTGATCACATAGCGCATTTCTTCTTGCCCACTTGAGCTTTTTACTACTCGCTTATCAACAATTGGAGCTTCGCATATTTGAACAAAATCATTATTACGTTTTTCAGGATGGATCCAGAAGCGAACCCATGCTTCACCATCTTTGGTAAAGGGCTCAACTTTAAACGCATGTAAACAAGATGTTTGGGCGCCAGTGTCGACTTTTGCCTTAATTAATTTAATACCAAGCTCGGGAAGGCTAAGAGACTCTCGCCATCCAACCATGATTTTATTTGTCATTAATATTTTCTCAAATAGAAAAATCTACAACAAGTATAGTAAATACGTTGCAGATATCTAACCCATTTGGCTACCATCTAATTTGTCTGAACTGATATGTTCAGTAGTCTGGAGTTTGGTGGAATACGTAGAGAGGTGTTATAGGATGTGTACACCGTGACTCAATAGGCGCGAATTTATCAGCAGTTTTAAATTTCGTCAAATAAAATATTCATTATAATTTTGACGCACGTCACATTAGTTTTTTTAATGGATAGCCATTTGTGAATGGAATTAAGCTTTCTATTCACACTGTTTAAAAAAAGAGCACTATGTTAGTGGGTATTTTGACAAATAATGAATAGATATTATGTTGTTTTCTTATTTTAAAGCAGATGGAGTCTCTGCTTTCTTATTGTTAAGAGAAATAAATGAATGAAGCGAGTATTTAAATCTGGTGTTTAATTACGAGTGAAGTTATTATTCGCTTATTGTACTAGTGTGGTGATACAGAGATGACGACAGGTAACAGAGAAAGTTTTAGTTCACGATTAGGATTTATATTATCAGCTGCTGGTGCAGCGGTGGGTCTGGGTAATATTTGGGGCTTCCCAACTCAGGCAGCAAGCAATGGTGGTGGTGCCTTTTTATTGGTTTATCTCATCATGATCCTTGTGGTGGCTTTCCCTATGCTTGTTGTCGAAATGGCGATCGGTCGTCATGGTCAAGCAAACCCAGTAGACAGTATGCGATCTCTGACTTCAAATCCAATGGGTAAGCGTTTTGGTGCTTTTGTTGGGTGGATTGGTCTGAGTGTACCTAGTGTTGTACTGATGTTTTATAGCATTGTTGGTGGTTGGTTAATCTGTTTTCTATTTGGTGCGATGGCCAATGTTGTTGGATTGCATGATCTCGCTGAGTGGTTTAAAGGTTTTAGCATTGAACGTAATTTACTGGGTACGATACTCTTTTATGTATTAACTATTTTAATCGTACAGGGTGGAATTAAAGACGGTATTGAAAAATGGTCTACTCGTTTGATGCCGGCATTATTTGTTTTATTTGGATTATTGTTTGTTTATATCATGATGCAGCAGGGTGCTGTTGAAGGGCTAAAGCATTATCTGATTCCTGATTTTGAAAAAGTAATGGATAAAAAATTGATTCTAGCAGCTATGGGGCAAGGCTTTTTCTCGCTAACCATTGGTGGCTGTTCAATGTTGATTTACGGATCGTATTTAAGTAAGACAGAGAATTTACCTAAAATGGCGATGAACGTTACTTTAGTGGATACCGCTGTGGCATTTGTTGCGGGCTTAGTGGTTATGCCTGCGATGTTTGTTGCAATGCAAAAGGGCGTTCAAATTTATGCCGAAGATGGATCGTTATTAAGTTCTGACACGTTGGTGTTTACGGTTTTACCAATGATGTTTGATAGTTTAGGTTTATTGGGCGATCTGTTTGCCATTGCTTTCTTCTTATTATTAACCATCGCTGCATTAACGTCTTCAATCTCAATGCTTGAATGTTCAGTTTCTTTAGTGAGTGAGCGATTTGAAACGAGAAGAACACCAACAAGCTGGGTATTAGGTTTATTAATTGCCGTGTTTAGTGTGGTGATTGTCTTTAATTTTTCTGAACTATTTGGCTTAGTTGCGATGATTGCAACGCAATATTTACAACCTGTCGCGGCATTATTGTTCTGTGTATTTGGTGGCTGGGTGTGGAGTCGTCACTCTAAAATTAAAGAGCTTGAGCAAGGTTATCCTGAATTCCAACAAGGATTCTTTGGTAAAGTTTGGCCTCTGTATGTGAAATTTGTGTGTCCTGTTTTAGTTATCGCCGTATTGTGGGCATCGTTCTAATACACTTATAAATAAACAGCATTAAGATAGAAAACAGCCAGCAGATAAATGCTGGCTGTTTTATTTTTAACTATCGAAAAATACGATACATTCAGTGGTTAATGCTTATTTTTTATCCCATGCATTAGCCCAAAGTTGGCTCTCTGCTGGAGCATAAGCAGAGCTTGAGCACCATGGAGTGTAAGGCCAAGCTTTACACTGATAAACATTACCATCTGTCGCTAAGACTTGGTCACCTTCAGCGTATGTTTTCCCTGCTTCATAAGCGGGAACATCTGTTGTTGGTGGCGTTGTCGTATCTTCCGATACTAGATTAAAACTGTAACGTTCCTCTACTGAATTATCATCATTTGATGCCAATAGACGCATAGAGTAATACCCTTCTTCAACATTCGTTAATGGTAACGAAATCGCTTGGGTTCCTGTGACTTGTTCTGAGTATGACGTCACGCTGTTTCCCATACGGTCAATGATATCGACGGTAGTTGACGCCATCTCATTCGTCGTAATTGTAAACGTGATCGTTGCTGCTGAATCAATGACGGAATACTCGTTACTAAGTCCTGTAATTTTAGCGCTTAACTCTGCTTCTGGATCAGGTATTACGCCGCCACAATCGGTATCACCAATCAGTTTCCAAACGCCCCATTCACCAGTGGTTCCCGGTTCATCGCCTTGAGTCCACCAGCCAGCTTGCCACGTTTTGCCATTGTGACTTGTCGTTTCATCTGTTAAATACACTTGGTCTGCTTTCCAAGGGGTCACGCAGACTTCAGAACCGTCATTTACGGTAACAGTACGTGTTGCTGTCGCTGTTTGATTTGCGCTGTCTTTTACTGAATACGTTAATGAGTATTTACCAGCAAGAGTCGTATCGACTGATCCTTCAACGTTGATTTGAGACGTTAAGTCACCGTCTTCAGCATCTGTTGCTTTTACGCCCGTTAATGGATCAAATGCAGAGTCGATTTTTATTGTCGTATTGGTTACACCTGTAAGTTCAGGTAATGCACTGTAAACTTCGACATTGCGGCCTTGTTTTGTTTCGTTGCCATCAGAATCGGTCACGCTGTAAGTAAGTACATTATCACCAAGTACCTGTGTGTTTACTGAGCCTTCAACCGTGATTGATGACGTTACATCGCCGTCTTCTTTGTCCATCGCTTTTACACCCGCTAATGGCGAGAATACGGTACCGTGTTGAACTCGTGTATCAGATAGGCCACTAAATACAGGTTTACCAACGACTGGCGGCGGTGGTGTTTGACCATGAACATAAGGGCCATAATCATTAATAAAACTACTGTTGTATGGGGTACCCGCTGCATCTGTACCGACATCCCAATTAATTGACCATGTCATTACGCCACGTAATGGTTGGCCTTGTTGTTTTAGTGCATCGAATGCGTTGTAAAGATCTTGAGGTTCTTTAACAAACCCTGTTGCAGCTGCATCGCTATTGGTAGGAATACCGAAAACAAGTTTGTCATGAGGGATCTTATGGAAACCACGAGTTCCATTGATCAGAGAGTCAGAGATGTAATAAATAAACTTCTCTTTCATAGCATCACTGTTTTGAGTAATCCAAGCGTTCTCTTCATCAACCCAGACACCATCACCACCTTGGTTATAGAACTGTGGGTTTATCCAATCGTAGTAACCTTCTAGACGTTCAAGGTATGGGATGTACTTGTCGCCTGCTTTTAAGTAAGGGAATTCAGGAGCCATTGTGATGAGAAAGTTTTTACCTTGAGTACGGTAATGATCTTTCACCATTTTTAATGCTTCAGGAATTACCCATTGGTTATCTGCTGCGGTGACGGCGGCTTGTTCTAAATCGATGTCTAGGCCATCAAAGCCATACACTTCAACAAGACGAATTATTTCGTCTGCAAATGCTGTTTCGTCGCCACGCTTTAATTCGATGTGTGCATCAGCACCACCAAGAGCAATCACAACAGATCGACCTTGTGCATTTAATTCTTTAATTTGTTCGATGAATTCCGCTTCACTTAAACCAACGGTAGGATCAAGACGGAAAGTAGGGATACGACCTTCAGCGGTGTCGTATACTTTCATGAATGAAATATCGACCACGTTATACATTGGGTTTGTTTCTTTAAGTGTCATACAAGGCGCGTTACCTGCTTGGTAACCACGTCCATCACACCAGTTGTGCCAATAACCAACAACAATACCGCCTTCAGGGTTTGTCATATCATTTGCGTGGGATTGAACTGAAAAACCAGCACCTAATAACGCTAATGCGATAGTGTTTAGCTTCATTTTATTTGTTAGTAATGCCATACATAATTCACTCATAAAAGGTAAGTCAATCGGATTAATTAAATATATTAATAGATTTAATTAACGGTGATTAATAAAGAGAAATGAAATTATCATGGATATTTAAAAGTTATATTTTACAAATGTAACAAGATGTTTCTGTAAAGAGCATTTTTAATTTAATATTATTTATTTATGTGATTAATAATGAAAAAATCAGGTGTTTTTAAGTTAAGTAATTAATTATTAACGATAATAATTAAGTTCGGTTTTATTGGGTAAATCTGGGATAAGTATCACTTTAGTTGCGTTATTATCAATATATTCGATTGGGAATAGTTAAAATAAGGTGGGAGTAATGTCTCTTTTTATATTAACGTTTGTTGTTTTTATATTGATGAAATGATTAAGTATAAATATTAATATATAAATTTAATAATAAAGTAAGCAAGGAAAGAAGGGAGAGGCGAGAAGTGTTATTAAAAGGGAAACAATATATTAATTTCCCTTGTTAAATAGATTATCTGAATTGTTTGGCTTCTTCTAAATAATCAAAACCAGCGTCAGCTAATCTCTTTATTAATGCATCTTGATCTAATTCATAGAATTTCACGAAACAGTGAAGATCCCCAAATTCATCACGAATTTTCATATTAACGATACTCATTAACATAATTGGATCCATTGAAGCGACTTTTTCAGGTGTCATTACGCATCCTCAAAATCAGAAATTAATAAGTTTGCAGCAGCAAATGCGGCTTTTTCACGGGTTTCTTTTGGAAGAGAATCGTCGGCTGCAATGTCGTTTAATGATTTAACTGCACAGTTAATCGCTTGAGGAATATAACCTTGATCGCCACTGCCAATTAATGAGTACAGTTCACGAACCATGTCACAACAATCGTATACTTTCATAATACTTTCCATCTTAAAATGATAACTGTTATGAAGTTTACACTGAGAAATAAGGAAAACATAGATTAAAAAAAGCTGAAAAACGTAGGGGAAAACGTTTTTCAGCTTAGGAGCTAAATCAAGGCGTATGGTTAACTAAGTTATTCTTTATTTAAGAAAATTTGCGGCTCTCATTTTTTCAACGACCGCTAACTTTTGCTCTGCGCTTAGCGGCATTAGTGGTAAACGAGGATCACCAGCATTAATGTCGTGAAGTTCCATCGCGATTTTTCCTGCGGCCACACCACCAAACTCAACCAGCACTCGGATTAATTCAATAACGTTGGTCATTTTATTAAATACAGCGTCGTGGTCACCCTTATTGAAAGCCTCAATAATAGAATTAAAGTGAGGTGCTGCGTAGTTATAAGTACTGCCTACTGCACTTTTTGCACCAACGGCTAATGCGCCGGGTAGGAACTCATCAACACCAAACGGTACATCAAATTTACCATCACAAGCACGAAGACAACGTTGGTATTCGTATAAATCACCGCTGTTAAATTTAAGTCCTGATAAGTTAGGAATGCGTTTATCGGCTTGGATTAAAAACTCTTCCATATTCAAGTTTACGCCAGACATTCCTGAGTGGTAATAGTAAAATCCTTTTGATGGTGCCGCTGCAGCGATGGTTGCACAATATTCAACAAGATCAGCGACGCTACCTGGTTTAAAGAAACAAGGACCAATGGCTGAGGTCGCTAAAATATCAAGTGTATCGGCATGACGAGTTAGTTCTAATGTATCGACAATGCTAAGCGCACCAGTGTGAACAATGATGTCGAGTTTATGATTACAAGCACTTACCCAGCGTTCAGCAATTGCTTTACGTTCTTCTACGCTGCAATGAATGCCTTCACCTGTTGTGCCACATACATAAATACCTTTTACGCCATCATTAATTAAATGCTTGGCAATTTTATCAATCTCTTCAAAATTAACGTTACCTGAACTATCGAATGGAGTATGTGGAGCTGCAATTAAACCTGTTAACTTTTTCATGTCATCCTCATTAGATTATCTTTGTGAAGTCATTCTTCATTAATTTAAATACTTTGGAGTTAAACTAATATTATGGAGTAAAGTTTCATTTTGCAATATAAAAAGGGGAGGGTGATGCTGTAAATGTGATCTGTAAGCCCCATTTTTCAGATAAAATTTTTATATGCGCCTGATTTTCGGTTTTTAGGGGCGGTTAGTACAAACTAATCACGGAGTTACACTTCACAAATAAGGAGTGCCGTGACAAAATAAAATCAGTAGGTTGTTTTATTCAAGGATTATTTAATAATGTCCAACCATCATATTCAAATCAAAGCTGGCAATATCATTGATATGATCGGCAGTCTTTATAATAGCTTAACGCCATCATCAAAACGCATTGCTGATTATGTTATGGCTAACGCGACACAAGTGAGCAAGCACTCTATTGCAGAGTTATCACAGATCGTTAATGCGGGTGATGCGACCATCATTCGTTTTTGTCGTACTTTAGGATTTAAAGGCTACCAAGATTTTAAAATGGAACTTGCGATTGAGGTGTCTAATCTTCAAGGTCGCGAAAAAGAAATTTTTGATACGGATGTGACTGCGGAAGATAATGCGGAAGTCATAGGGCACAAGCTTCAAGCTACGATTGAAAGTGTATTGTCAGAGACCATGAACTTACTTAATTTTCAGTCTTTGGAGTTGGTAGCAGAAGCATTAAAAGATGCGAAAGCGATTTATTTTTTTGGGGTTGGTTCTTCTGGATTAACGGCAGAAAGCGCAAAGCATAAGTTTATGCGAATTGGTCTAAATGTAGATGCATTTACCAATAATCATTTTATGTATGTAAAGTCATCGCTAATGCAACCTGGCGATTTCGCTGTGGGTATTAGCCATTCTGGGTGTTCAGTCGAAACGACTAAAGCGTTGCGTTTAGCCAAAGATAACGGGGCTACGACGATTGCGATAACCCATAACCCACGCTCTGATATTACTAAGCATTCTGATTACGTGTTGGTTAATGGTAATAGACAAGGCCAATTACAAGGTGATTCTATTGGTACGAAAATTTCACAGTTATTTGTATTGGATTTAATTTATACCTTATTAGTGAAACGAGACATCAATGGTGCAAAAGCCAATAAACTGAAGACAACGGAAGCGTTGTGTCATAAATCCTAATAAAAGAAACCGCGAGTAGGATCTCTGCTCGCGGTTTTATTATCGTTGATAAGCTAATTTACCCATCTGAAACGTACTCATAACGTCATTATCGTCGTTTAATAACGTTATGTTTGCCTTATACCCTTCTTTTAGTTTTCCGTATTTGTTATCCATGTTTAATGCTTGAGCTGGATATAAACTTGCCATTCTTAGTGCTTCTTCTTTAGATAGCCCAACATGGTTTATCAGGTTTTTTACACCATCAATCATGGTAATCGCAGCACCGGCAATAGTGCCATCTTCATAATGGCATTTACCTTCTGTCACAAAAGCTTGTGTGCCTGCCATATCAAATTCAGTCAGATCAGTACCTGCGGGAGTCACGGCATCGGTCACTAAAAATAGTTTTTCTTTTAGTTGTTGATGAGCAATTCGAACGGACGGATAAGAGGCATGAATACCATCTACGATAATTCCCGCATACGGTTTTTGATCAAAAATATAACCGACCACTCCCGGCTCTCTTGAGCCTAATGGGGTCATGGCATTGTAAAGGTGAGTTGCCATAGTAAAGCCAGATCTTGAATTTACATCCGCATAAGTGGCGTTTGTGTGCCCCATAGAAACGGTAATACCAGCGTCAGTTAAGCAATCAACAACGTCTTGAGAAACGTGCTCTGGTGCAACGGTAATTACCTTAATGTATGCGCTGTTTTTGGCGAGTAATAGTGCTGTCGTTAAGTCTAATTCGCGAATGTATTGAGCTTGATGTGCCCCTTTTTTTTCAATACTGATAAACGGGCCTTCAAGATGGAGACCTAAAACACCTTCTTGCTCTGCCTGATTAAAATCGGCCATCATTGTTAATGTGCGGTGTAGGTCTTTTTCGGTACAAGTGATTAAAGTCGGTAGGTATTGAGTCGTTCCATACATCACGTTTGTTTTATTCATTGTGTCTAAGGTCGATAACGCAATGTCCGTATTGAGCAGTACACCACCACACCCATTTAATTGGATATCAATAAATCCAGCTGTCGCTAATGCGCCATTTCCATCAATGCTATTGAGTGATAAAGATTGTGCTTTTTCCATTGAGATAATGGATGTGATCGTATCGTTAGTTATAATAATTGCTTGTTTTTTATCTGTTTTTTGGCCATCAAAAACGTCAATATTAGTAATCATATAATGATTATTTTGAGTGTTTTCTCTCTTCATTATTCTACCTTATTAATAAGTTTTTAATTTTAACTGGAGTTAAGCTCCAATTTATATACCGTTAAAAATACAGTAATGTTGAACCCCAATCAATTAAAATACCTATAAATAAAGGTTTTTGTTCGTTTGTTTTTTCGATGTTTTATTTTTTAGTCGATCTGGATCTCCATTTTAACATTCAATCGTTGAAGTTTAACTCCATAAATATATATTGGAGCAATACTATTATGTTGTTGCTAGATTTGGAGTTTGGCTTTATGGAAAGCAATATCAACAAAACATTGAATGCATTATCACAAGGTTTCGTTTCATCATGCCAACCTGTGGATGGTGGTGCGATGGACACCCCTGACATTATTGCTGCCATGGCAATCGCAAGCGTTGAAGGCGGAGCTGTTGGCTTAAGAATTGAAGGCATTGATAATTTAAAAGCGGTGAGACCTCATGTCTCTGTACCTATTATTGGTATTGTTAAACGAGACTTAATGGATTCAGAGGTACGAATTACCCCTTTTATAGAAGATGTAATCGCATTAAAAGAAGCGGGGGCTGACATTATTGCTATTGATGCAACTCATCGACCTCGTCCAGTATCCGTTGAAGAGTTAGTTAGCAAAATTCAAAGCTTAGGTTGCTTGGTCATGGCTGATTCTTCTACTTATGCTGAAGGGATGTTTTGCCATGAGCTCGGCGTTGAAATTATTGGCACGACATTGTCTGGTTACACGACATCAGTGATACCAAAAGAACCTGATTTCCAGCTGATAGATCACTTAGCGAGTAAAGGGTGTTTTGTGATGGCTGAAGGTCGATTCAATTCACCATTACTCGCACGCCAAGCTATAGAAGCGGGGGCGTCTTGTGTCACCGTTGGTTCTGCCATTACTCGTATTGAGCATATTTGTGAGTGGTTTAAATCTGAAGTTGAACTGGGTAAATCAAACGTGGTTAAGGATATTGCATGAAATCGTGCCTAGCCGTCGACATTGGTGGAACTAAAATTGCGGCAGCGATTGTTCAATCTGGAAAAGTTCTGCGCCGTCATCAAATATCAACGCCATCATCCAGTGATCCTAAAAATATGGATAAGGCGCTAGAACACTTATTAATGCCATTTTTAAATGAAGTATCTACGATTGCGGTTGCCTCTACAGGGATTATTAATGACGGCGTACTTACGGCGTTAAACCCCCAAAATCTTGGTGGATTAAATAACTACCCACTTCAATCGGTGATAGAAAACATCACAAAAAAAACAACGGTTGTGATTAATGATGCGCAAGCCGCCGCGTGGGCTGAGTATCAAACTCTTGAATTGAACAATATCAACATGGCATTTATTACGGTATCGACTGGCGTAGGTGCTGGGGTCGTTATTAATAATGAATTATTGATTGGCGCAAATGGAATTGCAGGCCACGCAGGACACACGCTTGCGGATCCTAATGGACCAATATGTGGTTGTGGCCGGAGGGGATGCGTAGAAAGCATCGCCTCTGGAACCGCCATTGGCCATGCCGGAAAACCATTTTTTGGTGACACTTGTGATGGTGAAACCGTGTTTACACATTTCGCACAAAAAAATAATAACGCGGAAGAAATCGTGAATACCTCAGCAAAGGTAATTGCCAACCTGATTGCTGATTTAAAAATGGTGTTAGACATCGAACTTGTCACTTTGGGTGGCAGTGTTGGTCTTGCTCCGAATTACTTACAACGAGTACAACATTATTTAGCACAACAACCCATTGCTTATCAAACCAAAGTTCAATCTGCACTGTGTGGCGCGGACGCTGGATTAATAGGTGTGGCTGATTGGGCGAATAAAATGCGTTAAAGAACAACCTCTAAAATAATAATAATTTAACCCGACATAAAATTATACAAGGTACAATCTAATGGAAGCACATTCATTTGGTACACTAAACTACATCGCGCTCTTTGTTTATCTTGGGGCGATTATGGGGGTGGGTGTCTATTTTGCTCGTCGCCAAAAGTCAGCGGATGACTACTTTAAAGCTGGGGGGCGTATCCCCGGTTGGGCCGCAGGATTCAGTGTTTTTGCAACAACCCTCAGTTCGATAACGTTTATGTCTATTCCAGCAAAAGCATACACCAGTGATTGGACATTTTTAATAGGGCAATACGTTGCTATTGCTATTCTTCCTATCGTTTTTTGGTTTTACATCCCTTTCTTTCGTAAATTAAATTTAACCTCTGTATACGAATACTTAGAAAGACGTTTTGATGTGAAGATGCGCTTATTTGGCAGTATTTCTTTTATGCTTTTTCATATTGGCCGAATAGCAATCGTTACTTATCTAACCGCATTAGCGCTAATGCCATTTATTGATATTAGCCCATTGATGATTGTGTTTTTAATTGGTGTTCTTTGTATTATTTATACGTTCTTAGGGGGCATTGAAGGGGTCATTTGGACTGATGTAATTCAAGGCATCATGTTATCTGTTGCGGCTATTTTTATCTTTGTGGTGGTTTGTTTTAATGTTGATGGCGGTATTGTTGAAGTATTCAGTATGTCAAATCAAGCGAATAAATATTTTCCCGCGGAACAATTTAGTTGGAGTTGGACAGAGAGCACAATCCCTGTATTAATGATTGGGTTCTTCTTTGCTTCTTTACAACAGTTCACGGCAAGCCAAGATGTGGTTCAACGTTATATCGTGACAGAGAATATTGAAGAAACGAAGAAAGCATTGATTACTAATGCCAAGTTAGTGGCGTGTGTTCCTGTCTTCTTCTTTGCTGTGGGGAGTGCGTTATTTGCTTATTACACTCAAAATCCTGAGTTGCTTCCTGCGGATTTTAATACCGGAGGGATCTTACCTTTCTATATTATTTCTCAAATGCCGGTTGGTATTGCGGGTTTAATTATTGCCGCTATTTTCGCCGCATCACAATCAAGTATCTCAAGCAGCTTAAACAGTATTGCGGCGTGTTTTACTTCTGATATTTATGAAAAACTCAGTAATAACCCGACCTCAGAGCAAAAACTAAAAGTAGGTCGGATTTTAACGGTTATTGCGGGGATCTTAGGGGTAATTGCGTCAACGTACTTAATTATGTCGAATGAAAGTGAAATATGGGATGCCTTTAATAGTTTACTTGGTTTAATGGGGGGGCCTATGACAGGACTCTTTATGCTTGGCATCTTCTTCCGTAGAGCAAATGCGAACAGTGCTTTATTAGGCGTCATTGCAAGTATTGTTACGGTACTGTGGGTTCGTTCAGCAACCGATTTAAACTTCTTCTTCTATGGTGTTATTGGTACGTTGGTAGTCGTGATTGTGGGTTATTTCACCGCGCCTCTTTTCAAAAATGATTTAAGCTCTGACGAAATTGATGAGTTAAGTGCAGTAAAAGAAAAGAAATCAACACAAGCCGCTAAAGCGTAATTTTATTATTTATCTGAGCCTTTATTTTATTGTAGAGGCTCTTCTAAGGACTGTTTATGATTTATGGTCATATTGAACATCAAGCAACAAATCAGTATTTACCGCCAGTTATTCAACAATGTTTAACGTATTTAAATGAGACGGATTTAGCGCGATTAACAACGGGAAAACACATCATTGATGGTGAGCGTATTTTTGCTAATGTGATGGAGTTTGATACGGGGTTTGCGAATGACAAACAAGCGGAAGTGCATAAAGAATATATTGATGTTCAATGCTTAATTCATGGGGAAGAACGAATTCAATATTCGTTGGAAAATGAAGTAAACCCAATAGCTAAAGCATACGATGAAGAGAACGATTTTTATTTAGTAGAGAGTATGCATCAGTGTAATGAAGTGATTATGCACCCAAAGATGTTTGCGATTTTTTTTCCTGAAGAACCGCATAAACCGGGCTGCTTAGTCGAACAATCGATGCCAATTAAAAAAATAGTCATTAAGGTACATCGCAGCTTACTCAGTTAATTTATCTGATTTAATGCATAAAAAAAAGCTAAGTCATACGACTTAGCTTTTTTTGTTTGATGAAGCGTCGAATTAACTTAATTGAGCTTTAATGTGCTCAACGATGTTTGTAATTTCGATGACTTCTTTGCTGTTTGCACGACGGTTCTTATATTCAAAGTTACCTTCGTCCATGCTGCGATCACCGATCACTACAGTATGTGGAATACCGATAAGTTCGATGTCTTTGAACATAACACCTGGGCGTTCTTTACGATCATCAAATAGAACGTCGATACCCATCGCTGTTAATTCTGCATACAGTTTTTCTGCTGCTTCTTTAACGCGATCAGATTTGTACATGTTCATTGGAACGATAGCTACAGTAAATGGAGCAAGCGCTTCTGGCCATACAATGCCGTATTCGTCATTGTTTTGCTCAATAGCTGAGGCAACAACACGTGAAACACCGATACCGTAACAACCCATCTCAAGGATAGAGTTTTTACCGTTAGCATCAAGTACGCCACAGTTCATTGCTTCTGAGTAGGCTGTACCTAATTGGAAGATGTGACCAACTTCGATACCGCGTTTCAGTTGTAGAGTACCTTGACCACATGGGCTTAGATCGCCTTCAACAACGTTACGTAGATCTTCAACTTGACCAAGCTGTACATCACGATCCCAGTTCACACCAAAGAAGTGCTTACCATCGATGTTTGCGCCTGTACCAAAGTCACTCATTACCGCAACAGAGCGGTCAACGATGAATGGAAGTTCTAGGCCAACAGGACCAAGAGAACCAGCACCAGCGCCGATTAGGTCACGAAGTTGTGCTTCGTCAGCCATCTCTAGTGGAGATAAAACTTGTGGAAGGTTTTCAGCTTTAACTTCGTTAAGTTCGTGATCACCACGGATGATAAGTGCGATGATATCAGCATCAACTTCATCAGATGCTTTAACAAACAATGTTTTCACTGTTTTTTCAATCGCGATACCGTGTTGCTCAACCAATTCAGCAATTGTTTTTGCGTTTGGTGTATCAACCGTTGTCATCTCTTGAGTAGGAGCAGCACGTTCAGTAGTTGGTGCTAGTGCTTCTGCTTTTTCGATGTTTGCTGCGTAATCAGATTCTGTTGAGAATGCGATTAAATCTTCGCCGCTTTCTGCAAGTACGTGGAATTCTTGAGAACCACTGCCGCCGATAGCGCCTGAGTCAGCCAATACTGGACGGTACTCAAGACCCATGCGGTCGAATGCTCGACAGTAAGCATCGTGCATTGCATCGTAAGACTTTTGTAGACCGTCTTTATCGATGTCAAAGCTGTACGCATCCATCATGCAGAATTCACGTGCGCGCATTACGCCAAAGCGTGGACGACGTTCATCACGGAACTTTGTTTGAATTTGGTACAAGTTTAGCGGAAGCTGCTTGTAAGAATTCACTTCGTTACGCACAAGGCTAGTGATAACTTCTTCAGCCGTTGGGCTAAGTACAAATGGACGAGCATGACGGTCAGTAAAACGAAGCAGTTCAGGCCCCATCTTTTCAGAACGGCCAGTTTCTTCCCAAAGCTCAAACGGCTGAACTACGGGCATCAACGTTTCGATTGCACCTGCATTGTCGATCTCTTGACGAACGATATTTTCGACTTTACGCAATACACGTAGACCAGTCGGTAGCCAAGTATATAAACCTGAAGCTAGACGACGGATCATACCTGCACGTAGCATGAGCTGGTGGCTCACTACTTCTGCGTCGTTTGGAGTCTCCTTCAGTGTTGAAAGAAGGTATTTGCTAGTGCGCATGTTTTCATCCATTTGTTAGTTATGAATATTGGAATAGCTCGATTTAAACAGTTAAACCGAGAGTTCAATTTTAGTAAGAGTATGTTCTTTAAGAATGGGCTCAAATCTAAAATTAAGCCCTCTATGATATCAGCCTAAAAGCGATCTCAAAAGCGATCAATTGCAGTTACCGTGATGGAATTGCTGTCAACGGTGAATTTCACGTTCAAATCAAACAAATTTACCGCATATTCCTTAGTATCCGCTTTGCCTTTTTTATAGGCTGGGCGGGGATCTTGTCCAAGTACTTCTTTTATCACGGCTTCAATGTGTGATTTTTGAGGGTGTGATGCGAGTGATTTTTGTGCCTCAATCGATAAGTACACGTTGAGAACATCGGGTTCTTTTTCTGCAAATCCCCCCAACGCAGTAGGGATTGAATCGGAATAAGGGATGTAGGGTTTGATGTCGATAATCGGTGTGCTATCTACCAAATCAACGCTGCCTAATTCTAAATAAGTTTGATTACCTTCTTGAACAACGCCTTTTAACTCGACGGCTGACATTCCAATACCATTGGGACGAAAGGTCGCTCGTGAAGCAAAAACTCCAATGCGTTCGTTTCCACCTAATCGTGGTGGGCGAACCGTTGGCCTCCATCCCGCATCTAAGTTTTGGTCAAATAAGAATAAGAGCCATAAATGAGAGAACTGCTCAATCCCACGCACCGCTTCTGGTGAATTTGCATCTCCCACCAATTTTAGGCGAGATGTCGCGCTAGGTGCTAAGCGAGGTTGACGAGGAACCGCAAACTTTTCTTTATAAGGCGATTGAATAAAACCAACAGGATCGATGTGATAAGTCATTTATGTAAGCTCAACGGTGAATATGGATAAATTTTATCATAACTAATGAATCGTCACTTTTTTACTTTATATGATAATAGTTCGCAATTGCTAATTGTTATGTTATAACATAACAATTAATGGCGATTTATAGGGAGAGAAAAATGAAAGAAGGCATTCATCCAACATACAGAAAGGTTCTTTTTCACGATACGAGTGTTAATAAATATTTTCTTATCGGGTCAACATTACAAACAGACAGAACGATGAAATGGGAAGATGGAAAGGAATACCCTTACATGACATTGGATATCTCTTCTGAATCACACCCATTTTATACGGGTGAACAAAGAGTGGTTTCTACGGAAGGACGAGTTGCAAACTTCAATCGTCGATTTGGTGCATTAAAAGGTAAGGTATAATGAAAGTATTAAGCTCATTGAAAAGTGCTAAATCGCGACATAAAGACTGTCAAATTGTAAAGCGAAAGGGGCGAGTCTTTGTTATTTGTAAAACAAACCCTCGATTTAAAGCGGTTCAAGGAAAGAAGAAAAAGTAAGATAGAAAAAAGGTTGGCATCATTGCCAACCTTTTTAGGTTTGATTAAGTCAAAAGAGGGATTACCAACCTTTAACTACGCCACCTTTAAATGTTTTTAGAGCAGCTTGGTAAACTTCATCTGATTGGTAAGCTTTAACAAAAGTCTTTACGTTTTCAGTGTTTACGTTATCAGTACGACCAACAATTAAGTTTACGTATGGAGAGTCTTTATCTTCAACAAAGATGCCATCTTTCTCTGGTGTAAGGTTTAGGCTACTTGCGTAAGTTGTGTTGATTACAGACAGTGCCACATCATCAAGAGAACGAGGAAGTTGCGCCGCATCTAGCTCAACAATTGAGATGTTTTTAGGGTTAGCGGTAATATCACGAACCGTTGCAGCAAGACCAGAACCATCACGTAATGTGATTAGGCCTTGTTCTTGAAGAAGAAGAAGAGAACGACCAAGGTTAGTTGGATCGTTTGGTACCGCAATACGTGCACCATCTTCAATTTGGTCAACAGCAGTTACTTGCTTAGAGTAACCTGCAATTGGGTAAACAAATGAATTACCAGCAACTTCAATCTTGTAACCACGGTCAGCGACTTGTTGATCTAAATATGGTTTGTGTTGGAATGCGTTCAAGTCAATTGAACCATCATCTAATGCTGCGTTTGGTGTTACGTAATCGGTAAATGTCACTAACTCAACATCAAGACCGTATTGCTCTTTTGCTACTTTTGCTGCAACTTCAGCGACTTGTGCTTCAGCACCTGCCATTACACCTACTTTAATTAGGTTTGTGTTTGTTTCTTCTTGGCCACAACCAGTAAGAATAAGCGTTGATGCTAGACCCGCTACTGCTGCCAGTTTTTTTATGTTCAATACCATTATTTACTCCTTAAAAATGAATTCCATTTAAATTTTAAATTAGATTAACGATGATCAACTTTTTTAACTAAGTTATCACCAATTGATTGAATGATTTGAACCAAAACAATCAACATAACAACGGTCACAGCCATGATGGTTAAATCATAACGGTGGAAACCATAACGAATCGCTACATCACCTAACCCGCCGCCGCCAACTGTTCCAGCCATTGCTGAGTAGCTAACGAGGGTAACCAGAGTGATAGTCACTGAGTTCACTATCATAGGCAAAGCTTCAGGAAGCAATACCTTAGTTATAATTTGAAGAGGAGTTGCACCCATTGATTGTGCGGCTTCAACTAACCCACTTGGTACTTCAATTAATGCGCCTTCCACTAAACGAGCAACAAACGGAATTGCCCCGATAGTTAATGGAACGATGGCTGCCGTGGTACCAATAAAGCTGCCTACAATAAGCTTAGTCACCGGAATGATAGCAACCATGAGTACCAAGAAAGGCACAGAACGTCCCATATTTACAACAGCGCCAAGGATGCTATTGAACGCTGGGTTTTCCATTAATCCACCTTTTTTGGTGATATGCAAAATAACACCCAGTGGAATACCAATAGCAAAACCGACAATACCAGCAACAGAAACCATGTACAGAGTTTCGCCAGTCGCGTTTAATAATAGCTTGCTGTTTAAATCAAGCCATGCGGAAATCACATCAAACGACATAACCTAACACCTCTACTTTTACATGATGATTACGTAAGAATTCAATCGCTTGTTTTGTTGACTCTTGGTTACCGAAAAACTCAGCAAGCATTAGGCCAAATTTAACGCCGCCAGCGTAATCAATATCAGAGCTTAAAATACTGATATCAATATTGAATTCACGAGATATTTGACTGATAACAGGTGCATTCACCGTTGCGCCAGTAAACTCTAAACGGATCAGAGGGTAACTGCCTTCGACATAAGTATCGTGTAGACGCGTTTTAAAATCGTCAGGAATTGATAAATCTAATGTCGCTCGAATGAATTCTTGAGCTAAAACGGTTTTAGGGTGAGCAAAAATATCACTCACAATGCCTTTCTCAACCAATTCACCATCACCGATGATCGCGACTTCATGACAGATGTTTTTTACCACTTCCATTTCATGAGTAATAATTAAGATAGTGATGCTTAATTTACGGTTTAGATCTTTAATCAGTTCTAGAATTGATTTCGTCGTCGCAGGATCAAGCGCACTGGTTGCTTCATCACATAACAATACTTTTGGATCGGTTGAAAGCGCACGAGCAATCGCCACACGTTGTTTTTGACCACCGCTTAAATTCGCAGGGTAAGTGTGGTGTTTGTCTGACAGTCCGACGAGATCTAATAAGTCATTCACTTTCTTATTAATCTCTTGTTTTGATTTTCCTGCAAGCTCTAAAGGTAAAGCTACATTTTCAAATACAGTGCGAGAAGACAAAAGATTAAAGTGCTGAAAGATCATCCCAATATTACGACGAGCCTTGCTTAATTCACTTGACGACAGTTTAGTTAAATCAACACCATCCACAATGACTTCGCCATTGGTTGGTTTTTCTAACATGTTTACACAGCGTATCAGTGTGCTTTTCCCTGCACCTGATGAACCAATAACACCGAAGATGGTGCCTTGGGCAATATGAAGGTTAATATCTTTAAGGGCATTAATTTCCTTTGCACCTTGATAAAAGACCTTATTGACGCGGTTTATTTCAATCATGATTCGCCTTGAACTGAACTGCTAAGCAATTGGAATTTAAATAACGTTACACAAAAGTTCACAATGTTGCAAAAGTTGAGCTATATCGCATTTTAAATTATTTTTTAATGTAAGACGATGCTATTTCGAATGGATAATTAAGTCAATAGATATTTTTACGTCTAGACGGCTAAACGTATAAATAAGATGCTAATCATTTAAAAGCGTGAGATAATTTTGTCATTAAGAGATTCGACAATTAGAGGGTTTTACCTTGTCTAAACCAGCAATATTTATTGATAGAGATGGCGTGATTAACGTTGATCGTGGCTACGTTCATAAGCGTGATGACTTTGAATACATTGATGGTGTGTTCGATGCTGTTAAGATATGCAAAGACATGGGCTACTTACTTGTATTAGTGACCAATCAATCAGGCATTGCACGTGGTATCTTTACTGAAGAGCAGTTTGAAACATTAACTGAATGGATGGATTGGAACTTTGCTGAGCATGACATCGATTTTGATGGCATTTACTATTGTCCGCATCACCCTGAAGCGACAGTAGAACAGTACAAAGAAGAGTGTGATTGTCGTAAACCAAATCCTGGTATGTTCATGTCAGCTCAAAGCTTCTTAGATATCGACATGGAAAAATCTGTGATGATCGGTGATAAGAAAGAAGACATGATGGCAGCTCAAGCGGCTGGCGTTGGTACACGTATTCTTGTTCGTACAGGTAAACCTGTAACAGAAGAAGGCGAAGCATTAGCAACAACGGTACTTGATAGTATTGCGGATGTGCCTAAGTTTCTGTTTGCTTAATTAATACCGATACAATGAAATTTCAGACGCCTATAGAGAAATCTATAGGCGTTTTTTTTGATCTTTATTGGAACAAAGGTCAAGTAATTGATTTATTAATAGTTAAATTTTATAAAACTACAACTGATTGATTACTCTCGGCATTTAATTTTGTTTTTCGATGTTAACTCATCAAAATGGTGAATGTCTTACAAGCTATTGAGACTTCGGCTTATTGATGAATATATCTAATTGATATAAGTTCTCATTTTCATTTAGAGCAAGTTTAACGGAGTTACTATGAAAACGAGTACACTTATTGGCTTAGTTGCCTTTTCTACCTCAATCTCTGCTTTTGCAAACGCTATTGTCTTTCCTGATTCTGAAAATAATGCGAGAACAAAAACCGAGATTGTTTTTCCTAAAGATAAAACGCCAGTACCATTGGTTGGTGGATATCAAATTGAAAATGGAATATTAACGTCAAGAACATACAATTGCGGTATTAATATTAGCGATCTTGATATCGAAGCTAAATTGCAATGGAATGGTGCAACACCACAGTTGCTCATTGTTGGTGAGTATCCAAGCTCTATGTGCCGAGCAGGATTTACTGGCCCACTATCAGTGGATTTAGCAGAATTTATTCATCGCATACCTGCGCATGTCCTAGATAGATTAGTTGTTGCTAATCATTCCCCTCTAGATTTATAAATACCTTTTTTCGTTTTTAATTCACTCAATAAGCTTGAAGTCCATTTTCTAGTTTTCTAGTTTTTTAGTTTGCTTATTGAGTGTTTTTTCAAAAATATAAGAATAATTAATAATATGAAATTAAATAATTTGATGCTTGTTTGTTCCTTGCTCTCAACGGGCGCTTCCGCTTTAGAACTGTGCCGGGTAGGCGATGAAATCAACGTTCTTGATAAAGAGTCGTTTAATAATTTAAGTAAGAAAAATTACCGTTCTTTTAGTGATGAAATTATGCCAGAGGATCTTTTCCCAAAAGTACCAGACCATTTCTCAAGTTTAAAACCGAATCTAAGCGAAGCCACTCACGTTTACAGCGACACTTCTTCTTTACTCGAAACCGGCCCTGCGAGCTCTTTTGCTGTAGAAACAGAAGAAGCTTCGCGCTTATTGTCTACTATTGGACGATCTGCATCTGAAGCAGGCAGTGCTGCACTTGAGGCGTTAGGACCAATTGGAGAAGCTGCTGCAGTAGGCCTTTGGGCGCGTGATGTCGCGGATACATTTGAAGATGAATCTCGGACATCCTACGATCGTTTTGCAACCGTTATGGGGTTGGTGGATTGGTTTGGGGTTCTCAAACTTCCTGAGCGTGCTGTTGATCGTTACATTATTAGTAATCGTTGGGACAGCATGGCTTCTGGTAATCATTACAGTTTTACTATTCATGATGATATTGTGACGCAGCAAGATTTAAGGGATAAGAAACACTGGGCGGAATTGGCGAGTAATCAGCACAAAACTCTTGAATCAATAGTAAAAAGCTATGCTTCTGATGTCGCATTAAAATACCAACTGCATTATCAAGAAACGGTCAAGGCACAAGCATTACTTGCCAATGAATTGATAAGTGCTGTAGATCAGGAATTGGAAAAGACACTTCATTTTCAATTAGGAATAAATAAAGAGGGGTCACGATTATTTTCGTCTGATATAGCAAGTACGTGCCGAACAGAAACTGACGCTTTATTTGCTCTTTATCCTAACCAACAAGAAAATAATAATCGTCCACCTTCGATTCCTTCCGCCCGTGTCGCAAATCGTACATTAGCCGCGCTGCAACATTGTCAGCAATACATTCTTGATCAAGCGGTGACTAAGCTGGATGAAATACGTAATGGGCAGTTGAATGGTTTGAACCATCTTGCGCTAACTCAACTTTATACACGTACATTGAACGCAAAGAAGAAGATTGCTGAAACGGCCGATAATCATGTTCGTATTACGAGTATGAAATTACAAAACTCAATGAAAAATGAGGGTTTAGCGCTAATTAATCGGCTTTTTGATTCGGGTTCGGTAGAAAAAGCGAATGCGTTTTTTAAAGAGCAAGCAAGTCGCTATGCGGTTGATGAGATGGCGAGAAGTTTGCTGTATCGACCTGCAACGTCAAGAGAGCTTTCTTCTAAGGTTTTAGTACTGAAAGAGACTTATAAGTATTGTTCTAGTGTTGGCGTTTTAGCGGGAGACCCTAATTTTAGAGGGTGTCTAAAATATACGTGGGAGCCAGCAGAAACACGTCGATTTGACTTTTCTCAAGATGATGTGACTAGCCAAATAAAAATGCCGTTACGTGAAACGTATTACGAGGTATTTGCTACCACGCTTAACCTATTGATTAAAGAGGGTTGGAATTCAGAAATCGAAGAACAATGGCTTGAGCAACAAATTCTCGATTATTCAGAACAACAAAATCAGATGGTTCAGAGCCGAGAAAATAAAGCTGAAATCTATCGCTGGTTGTTTGATTCACACGCCCAACTGGGGAGTGAATGCATCGGTGAGCGAGAATGTTCAGGATGGAGTTCGTCATATTTAGCCAAAGAAAATCTGTCTCGAACTTCTTCTCTTGCTCATATTGCTCGTTGGTTGGCGGATTACTCGGGTCGAGGAGCGTACATTCATCGTAAACGATTGGAAAAACTGGATGAATTAATTAAACCCGCTTTAGAAAGCGATTGGAAAGCCACGCAAGGCAGTCAGTTTTATAGTTACGCTTATCCGAGCAGTTTTGATATGGAAAAATACGCGCCATTGATTGATTCTGCATTGAAAAACTCAACCCTTGATGTGACTAATTTATCGGGTAATGCACTCCCATTAGCAAAAGGGATTGTAAAATCGCGTTTGATTGAAGCGGTTGAATTAGGTGAACAAAATGGGCCTGATTGGTTACTTTCTCAGGTTGGTGACTTTCAACGTTATGCCGCAATTGTTCATTCACAACATACCAGTGTTGGGCGTCACGCTCCTGAAATGGAAGAAACCCCCGTTTTATTTTCAGAGATGCTGCCTGCTTATATTTTACGTTATTTAGTGTCTGATTTAATTCCAGACAGTTACGATGCTCGTTTGGTTAATTCTATTAATGCTTTGTATGACCCTTCTTCAGAGTTAGGCCAAAAGATCACACAACTTGTAGACGTCAATCAAACACTTAATGACCGTTCAAATAGAACGTGTGACATCAACTTTATACCCCTAAAAGAAACCTTACTTGCTATTTCAGGTGATGAATCATTGTATTGGCTATCACCTATATCGAGTTGGTTGGATAATTTAACGCGTCAACAATTAACGAGCCAGGCGGTGATTGGATGGGGATCAAGAAAACAAACTGAGTTTGGGATTGAATGTGGTATCAGTCCCAATAGCCCCTCTTACCAATAATCTCAGGAGAATAGGCAATGAAAAAATATATTCTTTTGATTTTATGGGGGTGGGCAGCGTTTACCTTTGCGTCTCCTTTTGAGGTTTTCAAACAACCCACTCGTTCGAAAGAGGCCATAACGGAACTTTCTGAGGGGTTTAAGGACTGGTCTAAAAGTAATGCCAGTTGGAAATCTAAATTATTAAGCAATGCAGAAGCGGAAGCTTTGGAAGATTTTTCTATATCAGGGTACCGGACGGCCAATCAATATTTACATGCGGCTGAAACGAAATCGTGGGGTTCATCGGGTAGAGAGATCAAAGGTTTTGTTCGTACATTGAAATCTGGGTTAAACAAAATGCCAGAGTATCGTGGCACAACTTATCGAGGTACATGGTCAAATAAAGCGATGATAGAACAGCTAGAGGTAGGCGATGTTATGTATGAATCAGGCTTTTTGTCTACCTCTGTTATACCTGAAGTTGCTCGACGTTTTGCCGTTGTGCCTCCTAATTCAGGTAATCGCACAGTAAGGGCTCTTTTTCATATTGAGACAAATCGACGCAGTTTTTCAATTGCATCCATTTCAAACTATAGCTCAGAGGCCGAAGTGGTTATTTCTCCGAACAGTTATTTCAAGGTGACAGGTATTGAACGAGGCGTTCTTAATAATTACATCTCATTAGAAACGGTATCGCCAAGATCGGTTCGTATGGGAAGCGATCGACTGTTCAATTTATATTCAGGTGAGCAGCTGCCTCCTTCTCGTTGGCAGCAGATGTTCTGTCGTTAATTCATTAATTTAGGAAATATACGAATGTTTAAAATTGTGGTAGTTATCCTTTTTACGTTTATGTCATTCTTAGTGCAATCCGAAGATTTCTCAGAGTTTAAAGGAAGGGAATTGACTTTCTTTGAAGAAGAGAAAATTGCAGAAAATCTAATGGATTGGGTAGAGGTTCACCATATTAAGGCTGCAAAAAAATTACTCCCAAATGAGTACTCGGCTATGAAAGCGTATGGCAGAGTTGATCATGATGTCATTAATACATTTGTACGAACAGGAGAACCAACGGACTTTTCGACGCCATGGATATATGAAAGTGTCAAAGGAAAGGTAGATAGCTTACGAGGGGCTCTTAATAAACTCCCGAATTATCGGGGAACGGTATATCGAGGATCTTCAATCAAAGATAGCTTGTTAGAAAAACTCAATGTTGGTGATATTTTGCATGAGAAAGCCTTTCTATCAACGAGTACAAACCCTGGTTTTGCGAGAAATTTTTCTGCTTCAGCAACGAATGAAGAAGTCTCTCTTTCTGCTGCTCAATTTAAAATTGATTTAAAATCGTCAGGTAGGGCTATTAACAATTACACCTTTAAGCCTGATGAAGCTGAAATTCTGGTTAAACCCAATACGTATTTTCAGGTGGAAGCGATTGAACGACATTCGATAGAATACAACTTCATTAAATTAAAGGAGATAAAAAATCCTGGACGTCATTTGAGTATCGAACCTGATGTTGTTATTTATGACAGTTTTAGTGGCGATGAAATATCCTTACGTGCCCGTTCATCTCTTTTCTGTATTTAAAAATAAAGGTCTCCTAATTATGAGGAGACCTATTTTTATTTAATGGAATAAATAAGTTTATGGCTATTAATAGTTAATTTAAAATATTGTGGTATATATATTATGGATTTTGTCATTTACTACTGATGGATTGTTTTTATTTTAAAACAGACATGCTTCTGATGCTGATATATTTTCTCCAGTGTGCATGTCTTTAATTGGTCGTTCTCCGATATCGTTTAAACTAATTTCTCTATATATAACGTGATTCCCTTCCTGAGTGATGTTAATAGCCGTTACCTCAAATGTACTATTCCTATTAATCAACACTTCTAGTTCATCCATTCTAATATTTGGCATAACAATCGCCGCGTCGCCTTCTTTTAATTCAAACTTTGAGGTTTGCCCTTTGTAAAAGGCTTGAGACGATCTTGCTGATACCGAGGTTGAAACATAACTACTAGGACTAACGATATCACCGACACTAATTAAACCCTCACTATAAGCCATTAATGTTGATTCACCACGATACACATCCCCTGAATACTTTACACCTTGTTGAAATGCAGAATCAATATGAGTAATGAGTTCGGCGGTTTCTTCAGTATTGTTACTGGTAATTAACGCTTTTCTAATTGCTTGATAGTCAGCGTCTTGGTAGCGTTTAAGTGCATCCGTTTCTTCAAAAGATAACACATATTCTTGCTCCATTGATGAAGATTGAAGTTCTGAAAATAATTGGTAATAACTATCGATGCTTTCTTCGGTGAAAGGGTCTTCCATTTTTTTTAATATGTCGGTTATCTCCGTGTTGGTGTAGTAATTATGGTTATAATTAAGTCCGGCTAAACTTATTGATGGAAATATTGAAAAAGTTAAAAGGCTGATTGAAAAAATAATTCTATATAATATTATCATCTTATATTTACGGTAATGGGTTGTGACTATTATTATGGGTAGTTATTTATAAAATATAACCATGAAAAATGAATATTGTGATCTTATTCACTTAATAATATATTTGGTTGTCTCTATTATATATAAATAATAAATTGTTATTTATAATTTAAATATTGAATGCAAAGATCATAAAACTGCTGTGCTTGTGGCGAAATAGTCCTGTCAGCGAGTTGAAATATACCAATTTGTCGCTCTAATGGAGGATCGATAAGAGGGATCCACACTAAACGAGTCTCATTGGTTGGGAAGGCTAATTTTGGAAGTGTGGTTATTCCTATTCCTAATTCTAATATTGAAAATAAGGAGGTAATGTTTTCAACAGAATATAAAGCTTGCTCACTGAGTACTCGAGCTGGCGTCGAGTTAAGCAATGTACAAGTTCCGTTTCTAATGAAAGTTTGTTCAAGTAATGTTTTCCATTCGATCCCTTCAGGATGAGTGGCGATAGGATTGTCTTTTAAGCAGACAACACCAATAGGATCGCTTATCAACGGGGTAAAGTGAATGGCTTTTTCTTCCAATTGTGAATAATTTCCTAGCGCTAAATCGACCTCCCCAGACAGTAAGCGAGCTTCTACACCTGCGGCATTGTCATCAATTAGGCTGACTTCTACGTTAGGGTATTTTTCACTGAATGCGCCTAGCACACTCGGGATTAATTTTGCGGCAACAGAAGGAACGCTGGCAATTCGAACTCGCCCTTGTTGTCCTGCGGCATCCGCACGTAAATCATTCGTGAGTCGGTCATAGACGTCTAAAAACTGAGTTATTTTTGGAAAACAAATTTCACCAAAAGGCGTTAGTTTTGATTTGTTTCCGGCTTCAAATAAAGGTTGTTCTAAAATTCGTTCGAGTTCTTTAATTGAGGTTGATAATGCGGCTTGCGATCGATTTGCACGGCCAGAGGCGGCACGAAACCCGCCTTCTTCTACGACTAAAGTAAAATGTTTTAATTGTTGTAATTTAATGCTCATTTTATCGACCGCCTTGTTAGCCCTTTATTTATCGAACTCTCACTAAAGTGATAAGTTTTTCTTATCGAACGTAAGAAATTTACCGTTAGATTTATCATCTGTCAATGTGCAATATTTAACCGTATTGAAACATTGTGATTACATGACGAATGAGAGCGTGAGACTAAAATGAAAAAGCATTCAGTAAAAACCGATTTATTTGCCTCTAAAGCGCCTCTTGAGTGGGCAATTGTTAACAACGGCACGCTATATACGGCTCAAATTCCGATTGATCAATCAGGCGCGGTCGTTGAGGGAGGGATTGAAGCTCAAACTCACCAAACGTTTAAAAACTTAGTACACACTTTGGAATGTGCAGGAGAGTCGTTAGATTCTGTACTTCAGGTACTTATTTATGTTACTGACAGAGAGTACTTAGCAACCGTAAATAAAGTGTACGCAGAATACTTTAATGCCCCTTATCCAAACCGTGCAGCAATGATTGTTGCGGGGTTAGCTCGCGAAGAAATGTTGGTTGAATTTGTTGTGTATGCAGCGGTTGAACCAAAATAGCGGGAAAGTAGTTTTGATTAAATTTGTATAAACATCATTTATTGCCAGACTTAAAGGCAGTGGATCTCAGAGACAAGGAAAGCAGCATGACAGTTCAAGCACAAAATATCTCAGCAGAAAAATCGTTGTACATCGGCGGAGAATGGCAATCGGGCATCAGTACGATTGCGAACATTAACCCATCAGATATTAGCCAACATTTAGGTCATTTTGCTCAAGCCAGTGAAAGCCAAGTTCAAGATGCGATTTCAGCGGCCAAAAAAGCACAGCCTGAGTGGGAAAGAACACCACTAGAGCGTAAGCAAGCCGTATTACAAGCGATTGGTGATGAGTTAATTGCACGTTGTGATGAATTAGGCCGTTTACTTTCTAGTGAAGAAGGTAAGCCTTTTATGGAAGGTCGTGGTGAGATTTATCGTGCGGGTCAGTTCTTCCAATATTTTGCTGCTGAAGTGTTACGTCAAATCGGAGACAGTGCCGATTCTGTAAGACCGGGTGTTTCTGTTGAAGTGACGCGTGAAGCTGTTGGGGTGATTGCGGTTATTTCGCCTTGGAATTTCCCAACCGCAACCGCTGCTTGGAAAATTGCACCAGCATTGGCATTTGGTAATAGCGTCATTTGGAAGCCTGCAAATCTAACACCTGCAAGTGCCGTGGCATTAACTGAAATTATTCACCGCCAAGGTTTACCAGAAGGGACGTTCAATCTGGTGTTAGGCAATGGTTCTCAAGTAGGTAACGCATTGATTAACTCAAAAGAGATAAACGGTGTGAGCTTTACGGGCTCTGTTGATACTGGTCGTAAAGTAGCAACAGCAACCGCTCCAAACTTTGTGCGTTGTCAGTTAGAAATGGGCAGTAAAAATGCACTCGTTATTGCAGATGATGCCGATATTAACATTGCGGTTGAAGCCACCATTGCCGGATCGTTTTCAGGGGCGGGTCAGAAATGTACCGCGTCATCTCGTTTGGTTGTTATGGATGGCATTCATGATGCGTACGTTGAAGCGTTAATCAAACGAATGAGCCAACTTAAAGTGGGGCATGCATTGGAAGAGGGCGTATTCATGGGACCGGTAGTTGATGGTAATCAATTGGATGCGAACTTTGGTTGGATGGAAAACGCACGTCAAAGTGGCGCAGAATTGGCGTTTGGTGGTGAGCGTTTAAGTCTTGAGCATGAAGGCTATTACATGTCTCCAACGCTGTTTATTAATACCAATAATAAATGGGAAGTGAACCAAGAAGAAGTGTTTGCACCAATGGCAAGTGTGATCCGAGTGGCTGATTTAGAAGAGGCTATCGCCACCACCAATGACACGCGTTTTGGGTTAACAGGCGGTATTATCACTCAAAGTTTACGTACCAGTTCGTTGTTTAAACAACAAGCTCAAACAGGGTGTGTCATGGTCAACTTACCAACCGCAGGTACGGATTATCATGTTCCATTTGGTGGTCGTAAAGAATCAAGCTTTGGCCCTCGAGAGCAAGGTCAATACGCAAAAGAATTTTATACCGTAGTGAAAACCGCTTACCAACGTCCTTATTAAAATGGATGGAAAATCTACGTAAATAGATGAAACCGAAATGAAATAAGGAGTGCGTTATGTATCAGCAACGGATTGTGATTGATGGATTGCAGTACTGCAATTGGGATCGCGAATATTTTCAAACCTTAAAAGCCAGTGGCATTACGGCGGTTCATGCCACCATGGTGTACCACGAAAATGCACGTGACACGTTAAGTCGCTTTGCTGAATGGAACTTACGTTTTGAGCAGAATGCGGATCTCATTATGCCAGTGCACTCTATGGCTGATATTGACGTAGCGAAAGCAGAAGGCAAGGTGGGTATTTTCTTTGGTGCTCAAAACTGCTCTCCGATTGATGATGAAATTGGTTTAGTGGAAGTGATGCGTCAGCAAGGGTTGCTCATCATGCAATTGACGTATAACAACCAAAGTTTATTGGCGACTGGGTGTTATGAGAAAAATGACACGGGCATTACTCGGTTTGGTCAGCAAGTCATTGAAGAGATGAACCGAGTTGGAATGGTGGTCGACATGTCACACAGTGCAGAGCGATCGACGCTTGAAGCGATTGCTCTCTCTTCACGTCCAATCTGTATTAGTCATGCTAACCCTACGTTTGCTCATGATGCATTGCGTAACAAATCGGATACGGTGATCAAAGCATTGGCAGAGCGTGGTGGACTGTTAGGTTTTAGCTTATATCCCTTCCATCTTCCCAATGGCAGTGAGTGTACGTTAGATGATTTCTGCCAAATGGTGGCAAAAACGGCGGATATGGTTGGTATTGATCATTTAGGGATCGGCAGTGATTTGTGCTTAAACCAACCACAAGAAGTGTTGGAATGGATGCGTAATGGTCGTTGGTCAAAAGCGATGAATTATGGAGAGGGGTCCGCCAGTAATTCAGGATGGCCCGATGCACTCCCATGGTTTTGTGGCAGTGCCGGAATGGAAAATATCTACAACGGATTAATGCGTCATGGATTCAGTGAATCTGAGGCCGGAAAAGTACTGGGTGAAAACTGGTTTAACTTTTTAAAACAAGGACTAGAGCCTATTTCGTAAAACGAAACCCATACATGGAGCACCTACTCAATACAACAATAATAGGGTAGGTAGCAAGCACACCTTTGCAGCTGCAAATTGAATACTGGAGCCAGAGTATGTCTGATGTAACCGATAACATGAAAAGTTCAAGCAAGAATTCGTCAATAAAAGAGAATGAATCCACGGCAGAAAAACTGGGGCTTGATAACCCCGCCTTATGGTATAGCGGTGGTTTTATCGCTTTATTTGTCTCACTTGCGTTAGTGAATGCTGAATTACTGTCGACCATTGTTAATAGTGGATTTGCATGGGCGGTGAGTGTCTTTGGTCCTTATTGGCAAATCTTATTATTACTGACATTCCTTATTGGTTTAGGGTTGGCGGCAGGACGTACCGGTCGAGTTATTTTGGGGGGGATCGATAAACCTGAAATGGACGGATTCCGCTGGATGGCGATCATCTTTTGTACTTTATTGGCGGGGGGAGGCGTATTCTGGGCCGCTGCTGAGCCGATTGCTCATTTTGTTAGTGCACCACCGTTATACGGCGCGCAAGAGAACGTACAGCAAGCGGCGGTTAATGCGTTATCACAATCTTTTATGCATTGGGGATTCTTAGCATGGGCAATCGTGGGGAGCTTAACGTCCATTGTTGTTATGCATCTTCATTATGATAAAGGGTTACCGCTTAAACCAAGAATTTTACTTTATCCTCTCTTTGGTAAGCGCGTACTGACTGGCCACACCGGTGCATTGATTGATGCGTGTTGTATTGTGGCGGTTGCGGCAGGGACAATTGGTCCGATTGGTTTCTTAGGTCTACAGGTGAGCTATGCGTTAAACGCTCTGTTTGATATACCAGATGGTTTTACCACACAGCTCATCATCATATTATTCGCGATCGCTCTATACACGATTTCTGCGTTAAGTGGTTTGAATCGAGGCATGCAAATGCTTAGCCGTTATAACGTTATTTTAGCGTCAGCATTGATGGTTTATGTGCTTATTTTTGGTCCAACTAACTTTATCGTCAATGGCTACATCCAAGGGGTGGGCAGCATGATTGATAATTTCATTCCAATGGCAACTTATCGTGGTGATGAAGGCTGGTTAAGTTGGTGGACGGTCTTTTTCTGGGGATGGTTCTTAGGGTACGGACCAATGATGGCGATCTTTATTGCTCGTATATCACGCGGTCGCAGTATTCGCCAATTGATCTCTACCATTAGTATTATTGCACCGCTTGTGACGTGCTTTTGGTTCACGATAGTCGGTGGTTCAGGATTGGCTTTTGAAATTGCGAATCCAGGCAGTGTGAGCTCGGCTTTTGAAGGGTTTAATTTACCGGGGGCTTTATTGGCCGTGACCTCTCAATTGCCAATGCCAATGGTAACGTCAATCCTATTTTTAATTTTAACCACCATCTTTATTGTGACCACGGGGGACTCAATGACGTACACCATCAGTGTGGTTATCAGTGGAGAAACAGAGCCAAATGCCATTATCAGAACCTTTTGGGGCGTGATGATGGGGGTAACGGCGTTAATCCTTATCTCTCTTGGATCTGGTGGTATATCAGCATTGCAATCCTTTATTGTCATTACCGCTGTTCCTGTCTCTTTAATCTTGTTGCCCTCACTTTGGGATGCACCACGGATCGCCATGAAGATGGCAAAAGAACAAGGGTTGTAAACCCATCCAATAACGTGAAGCAAGAGCGGTGTTTGCCGCTCAACTTGGCTCTAATAATGAACTAAATTCTAATAAAAGAGCCCCTATCAATACACCTATAATTAGAAATGGTGGTGAGCAACATGGATGCACATCGTTCAACGTACGCTGAAACTCATCTGCGTAAACCTGAGATTGTAATGGCACCGGACAGACTGGGTGCAATGCACCAAAATAGAATCAGTTTTGTTCGTAGCTTAATACGTAAAATGGCACAGCAAGAGTGGCAAGTCACTAAGCATGAATGGAAATTATCACCCCAAGGTTTTGGTCATGTTATTTATAAATTAGTGACACCTAATGATACGTATCATTTGGTTGTTTTTTGTGACGAAATTGCAGATGAAGAGCGTAATGATCGTGTTATTGCTGAAAAGTGGGATGTAACGTTTGCTTTGGTTCTTGGAGAGGTAAATGTCGATTTATTAAGCCAATTAAGAGCCAACGTGCCATTGCAAGAAGCGGGTAGAAACCCAAATAATGTCTTGGTGTTAGCAAGAGCAAATAAAAGTGTTCGAGTGTTTGATCATCTTGTCTCTCATTTATCTAGAGGCGAACAACCCAATCAAAAAGAGCTTGCCGAGGTGGGGTATATTTTAAGAACGACCGCGGTTTATGGTAATGGTAAATTTGGTATTGCAGACTTTAAATTGCTAGAAAACAATGCTGATTTTAATCAGTCTTTTAGCGCTCAAATGTGTGCTGTTTATTTATTACGTCAGTTCAGTTTGGACTGGGTTCATTATTTAGCGACAGAGCAAGGGGGAGTGAATGCCGTTACTCTCGATCGTGAGTTGCAACGCTATCTTGGCGTTGGTAATGCGACAGGGTTAGGGATGGCTCCTTATTTAATTAACCATCCTTGCATTGTTGATCAGTGGATGTTCGCACGAGAAATGGCGTTATCTGCGGTACTTAATGCGCCTGTAATGCGAGAGAGAAAAGCGCCATTACAAACGTTATTGCACAAAGGCGTAAGACATTTACAGCAAGTGATCACGATTAATGAACACCAAGATGCGCTAAATCATCGTGCGGTTTCTGAGCTTAACGAATTGATTGCTGGTTTAGATAACATCGTAGCGAAAAGTTCAACTTGGGAAGATGTCGTTACCCATTCAAATGGTATGAGCTTAGAAGCTCAAGAAATGTTGCTCTCTTGCTTGATGGAAATCTATCCTGAATTAGTTGATAGTTTTGAAGAGCAAATGAACTGCAATGAAAATCTATCGTTACCTAGTGGAAAAAAGATTCAAGACTTAATCACGACCGTAGAAGCGTGCTATCAGTGGGCAATTAAAACGGACTTTACTAAACCTGAAAATAATTATTGGTTTTGGTATCGCTCACAAGATAAAGAAGAACCGCGTCTTGGGGTTCGAGGTGAAGAGAAAGGCGAAGACAGAGAATTGCCTCTTGATATTGGCCGTCAAGTGTATCGTCTTTATCACGCATTATTGAAATGTGAGGCATCAATGTCTTTAGCTGAGTTCTTAGTAGAGCATCCTCAATATCGCGCAATAAGCCGCAGAGTATGGACATTAGGACATAAAGCGTTAGGTGATATTCAAATGAATGTACTACATAAGTCGTCTTTACCAATGCATTTATTACGGTGTAAATTAGCCGTCTTTGGTGCAACGAAGTTTGATCCACGATCCGATCGCTGGGTTCGAGTTACTTTTTTTCAAGGCGCGCCTTTGTTAGATGAAGTTCATGATGGGGAATGGTTATTCCCGTTATTGCCAAACGCAGGAGAAGGCCAATGATCGTGTCACACAATGAATTAGTAGCGGTAACTAATAAGGCATTCTTAGGCATGCGCCGAACGTGCGGAGAAGCTGATGTTATTGCCAATATGGTGGCAGATCTGCAAATGGTTGGGTTGAATGGCGTCAGACATTTTAATAATGCGACCAAATTTTTAACGGTTGAGGAGGATTGTCCTGTCGAAATAACCATGACCAAATCAGGTAATTTAGTGGTGGATTTACACGGTTGCAGTGTGGCTTGCCATTTACCTGTGATTGTTGATTACGCGGTTGAAAAAATGGTGAAACGTAAACGCTTAAGCATCACATTAACCAAATGCCATAACCGTTGGCTCGCCTACAGTGAGTTGGTGAAGTTGGCAGCAAAAGGCATCGCTTGTAAAGCCGAGTGGGAAAATGGCACTAGCCCTAAACGGACCTTGTATGTTTTAAATCGAGGGTGTGTATCACCTGAATTGTTTTTGTCAGATGACGTTGAGCTCAACAGTGGAAAATTAAATGACATGACCATTGAATTATCAGTACGAGATTTTGATGTGGTTGCTTTATCTGAAGGGTACAGCATTCATATTAATTCGGCTGAGCTGAATGGATCACAAGAAAATGCATGGAGTCATGGCATTCAGGTTGATGATGCTGATTGGGAAAGTTTGAAAAAAACAGCGACCGCTATTTTAGTCGAAAACAGTGAGCAATCGTTAAAAGGTGCGGGAGAGCTAGCCTGAAACCATACATAGTTAACGATTAAGATGGCAACGCTCATGGTGAAAACGATGGGCGTTTTTTTATACTATTGACTCAGTAGTAAAATGAATGCAAAGTACTTTAAGTACAATGTTGCGTTAAGTCTTAATTAAAGAGCAAAAGGGTATGGTGATTTATATGAATAAATTAGATAAAAACAGCATGGTTTCAGATGAAGAAACCATAAAAACGTTGCCTACTCAATCTGCTCAGTCAAACGATTCGATAAATACATGGGATCAGCTAACGGATGAGCAACAACAAGATATTTTGGCTCACTTAACCGAAGTACCTTTTCAATAATCCTCGGCGTTAACTTCTTTTTTCTGATTGTCGATACATTATCGCTTTAACGTTTATGTGGGGCACTTTTATTTTAATAGTGCCAAACACGTTCTCATTCTCCCTTCCATGAGGGTCCTGCAAACTGTTAACTTGATTGCATTCTCACTAGCCTTCATTGTGATTCTCTATTTATTGAGCTAACTTAATAAAACTATTATAAAAAATAATGATAAGCAGCGGAGTCTGCGCCTTGGACATGGAGTACTAGTCACGGATGATATCTTATTTATTTAGACGGCTTTTATTGGTTGTCCCTACTTTCATCGGTATTACCTTACTCATTTTTGCGCTAACCCGATTTGTGCCTGGTGGACCAGTAGAAAGAATGCTGCTGAGTTTACAAATGCAAGGGAGTTCTGAAACTGGGGGAACCAGCAGCGTTACTGATGGAAATAATGCATTATCTGAAGAGCAAATCGCAGAACTTAACGCCTTTTATGGATTAGATAAGCCCGTGTTTGAAGCTTATTATGATTGGTTAACAAAATTGGTCGTTCTTGATCTCGGTGAATCCACCCGCTATTACGAACCCGTATGGGACATGATCTCTGAACGATTACCCGTGTCTTTATTTTATGGAGGAATGACCTTTTTACTCAGTTATCTTATTTCAATTCCTCTGGGTTACTTTAAAGCCTTAAAGCACGGTTCCATCCTCGATTCTATGTCCTCTGTTGCTATTTTTGTTGGCTTCGCTTTGCCCGGTTATGTCATTGGCGTTTTCTTAATTAGTTTATTTAGTTATCAAATGGAGTGGTTCCCGATGGGGGGATTTGTCAGTGATGATTTTGATGACTACGGTGCGATAGAACAAATAAAAGACATTATGTGGCATGCGGTTTTGCCTCTGTTTTGTTATCTGATTGGTGATTTTGCATTGCTTACAATGACGATGAAAAACAATTTGATGGAAAATTTGGCGGCCGATTATGTAAGAACAGCCATTGCAAAAGGCTTGCCATTTAAAACGGCCGTACGTAAACACGCATTAAGAAACAGTCTAATTCCGGTCGCGAGTCATTTTGGTAATTCGTTGATGTTTTTTATGACGGGATCATTTTTGATTGAGGTGATATTTAATATTGATGGTATTGGGTTGCTGGGTTATGAAGCGATCATGGAGCGAGATTACCCGGTTGTGATGGGGTTGTTCGCTATTAACGCAATGATGCTGATGATAGGGAATATTTTATCTGATGTGTGTGTGGCAGTGGTTGATCCTCGCGTTAAGTTTGGAGCCTAACTATGTCGTCTATCTTAAAAGTAAGTCCATTAACGCAGAAAAAAATACAGCGCTTTAAAGCGATAAAACGCAGTTATTGGTCTTTCATTATTCTGCTCTTATTGCTCGTGTTGTCGATCTTTGCTGAAGTCTTTGTAAACAGTCGAGCTTTACTGGTGAGTTACCAAGGTGAGTGGCACTTTCCAACGTACGGTGATGTTAAATCAGGCGAAACGTTTGGATTAGATTATGTCCATGAAACGAATTACCGAGACTTAAAAACTGAATTTAAAGAACAAGATAATGGTGATTTTGTTGTTATGCCGATTGTGCCTTGGAATCCTTATGAACAAGATTTCTCAGGGGATTTTCCGCCTACCGCACCTAGTGTTGAAGCGCAGCATTATTTGGGTACCGATACCATTGGGCGAGATATTGTATCGCGGTTGGTTTATGGCTTTAGGATTGCGATAGGCTTTGCGCTTATTACTTTAGTCATTTCATATGCGATAGGTGTATCGGTTGGCTGTGCAATGGGGTTCTTTGGGGGCAAGTTTGATCTGTTTTTTCAGCGCTTTATTGAAATATGGTCAATGGTGCCTTTTTTATACGTCATCATGATCCTTGTTTCCATAATGAAACCTAGCTTCATGCTATTCACACTAATTAATGTCATGTTTGGGTGGATGGGGATGACATGGTACATGCGAACAATGACCTATAAAGAGAAATCTCGTGAGTACGTTATGGCAGCGAAAGCGTTAGGGGCTTCAAATTCACGAATTTTATTTCATCACATTTTACCCAATACGATGGTGATGATAGTGACATTAGCACCATTTACGATTGTGGCTAATATTACCGCGCTAACCGCTTTGGATTATTTAGGATTAGGGCTTATGCCACCCACACCAAGTTGGGGGGAATTATTACAGCAAGGTAAATCCAATTTAGATTCTCCTTGGATAGCAAGTTCGGTCGTGACTGCTATTGTTACAGTATTGATTATGGTGACTTTTATTGGTGAGGGAATACGAGAAGCTTTTGACCCTAAAAAACACACGCGTTATGTGTAAGCCAAAAAGAATAAATAATAGGAAGGAATCTATGACAATAAAAAATAAAATGACGTTATTTTCGGCATCTGCAGCGTTATTTAGCGTCGGACTTTTTTCTGCTGAATTACCGACAAATTTAGAATGGAAAACGAATGATTTAGCGCCGACGTTTGCTTCACCAGAGGCCGTGTTTGGTGGCACTTATCGTACGTATTCGTTGAGTTTTCCTCAGACATTTCGCTCGGTTGGTCCCGATTCAAATGGTGCTTTTCGTTCTTGGATTGTAGAGGCCAATTTACCGCCGTTAATTCAACACCCAAATACGGGTGAGTGGCTGCCTGGCTTGGCGACATCGTGGGCGTTTGGTGACGATAATAAAACGATGTATTTCAAATTAAATCCAAAAGCAACATGGAGTGATGGAAAGCCGGTAACCGCGGATGATTACCAATTCATGCTGACGTTAATGCGCTCAAAAGACATTGTCGCGCCGTGGTATAACGATTTTTTTACCAATGAAATCGCCGATGTTATTTCTTATGACGCTCATACTATTGGGGTTGTTTCAGCCAAAGAACGTAATCGTGATGAGTTGATTCAATATACTAATTTAATGCCCCGTCCTGCGCATTTCTATGGCAAGCCAAAACTCGATGAAAACAACGATGGTATTGACGATAAATTTGTTCGTAAATATAACTTTAAACCAGAACCGGTTACAGGACCTTATTACATCGATAAAATCAAAAAAGGAAAAAATATTGTTTTTAAACATGTGGGTGAAGATTGGTGGGGCTACGAAAATAAATACAATCAGAATCGCTACAACGTAGAGAAAATCAATATCAAAGTGATCCGTGATGATGACATCGCATTAAAGCATTTTGAAAAAGGAAATTTAGATTCTTTTACGTTACTTCGTCCCGATTTATGGCATGAGAAATCGAACGGTAAAAACTATCAAAATGGGTATATTCAGAAGGCTTGGGTATATAACCAAGCCCCTGTTGGTGCGGGTGGCTTATGGTTAAACACAGCAAAACCGATGCTGAATGACATGAACATTCGTAAAGGCATTATGTATGCCACCGATTTTGACATGATGATCGCCAAAGTGTTGAGAGGGGACTATTCACGTAAACCCAATGGGATGGGATTTGGTCATATTGGCTACGATAATACCACCATCAATGCACCTACATTTGATGCGAAAAAAGCCATCGAATATTTTGAGAAAGCCGGATTTGAAAAAATAGGCCCTGATGGCATTCGAATAAATGCCAAGGGTGAACGACTCAGTTTCGCCATCACGTATTCCGCTCAAGCTCATACTCCTCGAATTGCGGTATTACGTGAACAAGCCAAGCTTGCTGGAGTCGATTTTGAGTTAAACCTGATCGATGGTTCAAGCATGTTTAAATACGTACTTGAGAAGAAGCACGACATTTCTTTTCATAATATGGGAACCAGTGAGATCCCTGCGTATTGGGAATATTTTCATTCAGACAATGCAAATAAACCGCAAACCAATCATTTTACTAATTTTACGTCACCTGAACTGGATACCTTAATCGATTCATTTAAAAACGAATTTGATATTGATAAAAAACAGGCATTGTCTCGCGAAATTCAACAAGCGATTGCAGATGCTAATGTTATTGTTCCCGGTTATATGGTGCCTTACGCTCGTTCTGGTTATTGGCGTTGGATGAAGTTACCCGAAAAAATGGCAACAAAACAAACGGGTTATTTATTCCATGGTTGGGGTTTTTCTCAAACCTTCAGTACGTTCTGGATTGATGAATCGATAAAAAAAGAAACCAAAGCGGCGATGAAATCAGGTAAGGCATTTGAGCCCGTTATTATTGTTGATGAAACCTATAAATTATAACTATAAAAATAGTGAAGATGCGCATGGATAGACAAATCATATTGTCAGTGGAAAATGTGATCACTGAATTTGAAACCGATGAAGGGATCATTCGAGTACTTGATGGTGTCAGTTTTGATGTCCCTAAAGGGAAAACCATTGGCATTGTTGGGGAATCAGGTTGTGGAAAAAGCGTAACAGCACTGTCTATTATGGGCTTATTGCCTAATCCTTACGGCAATGTCGTATCTGGACAGATTTTATATGGTAATACAAATTTAGTTCAACTTAGTCCAAGTCAATTATATGAAATGCGTGGCAATCACATTTCGATGATTTTTCAAGATCCAATGACGGCACTAAACCCGGTACATACGATTGGGAAACAACTCAATGAAGTGTTGGAATTGCATCGCTCTGATTTAAACAAAAAACAGCGTTTAGCGTATTCTATCGAAATGCTTGAAAAAGTAGGTATGCCATCTCCTGAATCTCGCTTACATGAATACCCTCATAGTTTATCAGGGGGGATGAGGCAGCGAGTGATGATCGCAATCGCATTAGCGTGTGAGCCAGATATATTGATTTGTGATGAGCCAACGACGGCACTTGATGTCACGATTCAAGCGCAAATTTTAACGTTGATGAAAAAACTGCAAGACGAGACGGGGATGTCGATCATTTTTATTACTCATGATCTTGGTGTTGTGGCTGAAATCTGTGACGAAGTGGTGGTGATGTACGCTGGTCGAGTGGCTGAGCAAGCTGACATTTTTGAGTTATTTGATAATCCTCTGCATCCTTATACTCAAGGATTAATGTCCTCAATGCCAAGCTTAAGTTTACAACCTAAAACAGAGCTTGAAACCATTCAGGGTACCGTACCATCATTAAATGAAATGCCTCAAGGGTGCCGCTTCTCTACTCGTTGTAAATTCAAACAAGACCAATGTGATTTGGTGGTACCTGAATTGACTCAGATTTCACCGTTGCATAATGTGAGCTGTCATTTTTCTGGTCAGTTGATTGAGAATAAATCAGAGGGGACATTATGATGGAGTTATTAAGAATTGAGGGATTAAAACAACATTTCATTTCAGGTAAAGGTGTATTTAATAAAGGATACATTGTACATGCTGTGGATGGCGTATCTCTGAGTGTTAATGAAGGTGAGACGTTAGGATTAGTTGGGGAGTCTGGATGTGGTAAAAGCACACTAGGGCGCAGTTTGCTGAAGTTGTTTGAACCAACGGCCGGTAACATTTTTTTTGAAGGAAAAGACATTACTGATCTCGGAAGTAAAGCAATGCGATCTCTGCGTCAAGACATGCAGATTATCTTTCAAGATCCTACAGAATCGTTAAACCCAAGGCATACTATTGAAATGATTTTAGAAGAACCTTTCATCATTCACGGTATAGGGACAGCGAAAGAGCGCAAAGAGTGGGTAAAGGATCTGTTAGTTAAAGTGGGATTATCACCCAGTGCGATTACTCGTTATCCACATGAGTTTTCTGGGGGACAAAAACAACGAATTGGTATTGCGAGAGCCATTGCTTTAAAACCAAAATTGATAGTGTGTGATGAGTCGGTATCGGCATTGGATGTATCAGTACAAGCGCAAATCATTAATCTGTTATTAGATCTTCAAAAGGAGATGAATTTAGCCCTTATATTTATTGCTCATGATCTTTCTGTAGTGAAACATATTTCAGATAAAGTGGCGGTTATGTATTTAGGGAAGATTGTTGAGTACGGCAATTCAGAGGATTTATATCATTCACCTAAACATCCTTATACAGAAGCGTTATTGTCTGCGATTCCGGTTGCTCATCCTCGACTTAGAGGAAAAAAAAGAATCATACTAAAAGGCGATGTACCCTCGCCAATTAACCCGCCTAAAGGGTGCCGTTTTTCGACTCGATGCCCAAAAGCTGAAAAAAGATGCGTTGAGATAGAACCACAAAGACAGTGTATTGATAGTGCTGAGCATGATGTTGCTTGTCACCTATATGAATAACAGATATCAGGGGGGAGTAGTGGCTGTTATTTAACGGATGAGTTGAATAAATATCTATTTTGAACCCTCTTTTTTGAGTTCATTTATTCTATAATCAGTAAAAATAAAACGATTGAGGAAGGTATGAAAAAATTATTCGCTTTGGCTGCTGTGATGACGCTTGCTGGTTGTTCGACGACGATGCCAGATATGGGAACGGCACAACCCGTGCACTATACGTGCGAAGCAGGACGTAATTTTCAAATAACATTTAATGACGATAAAGCGTTGCTGCAATTACCAAAAGAAGATTATGCATTAAAAAGAGCAGTATCAGCATCAGGGATGAAATACATTTCAGATGATGGAATGCCTGATGTGAGTAAGACGATTGTCTTTCATGGGAAGGGGGATTCTGCAATTCTTGAGTTAGGTCGCGTTGTTCTTAAAGAGTGCACCGTAATACAGTAATTGTTGGATCTGAAAATGGCCACGTAGTTGAAATTACATGGCCATTTCATGTCACTTTTTTTATGAGGAAACTACGACCCGTAAGTCACAATATAACGATTTGGTTTGTGATTCATTGCAAGCACAATGTTTAATACGATAGCACCAAGAACGGAAATCAGTAATAACGAAGGCGTAATAAAGAAGAAAGAGGCGCTTAAAATGCAGAAATCAATTGCCATTTGAACCTTGCCCACTGAAATGCCAAATTTCTCTTGAATGAATAAACATAAGACATTAAAGCCACCAAGACTTGAACGGTGTCTGAATAATATCAGCATACCTAACCCCATCAATAAACCGCCAGCAACTGCACAATAAATATCATTAATATGGTCAACTGAAATCATCATATTTAGATGATCGGTCATGATAGAAACGAGTGCACCTGAAATTAAGCTTGTTAGTGCAAACTTCTTACCGAATCGATTCCAAGCTAGCGCATAAAAAGGGAGGTTGCACACAAAGTATAAAACCCCAAAACTGATGTCTGTCATTTGGCTTAACAGCAATGCTAAGCCTGTCGTTCCGCCCGTTAATAAATTAGCAGCTTGCAAAAAGAAGATCCCTTGAGAGACTAAAAATGTCCCTGTTAAAATCGCAATGACATCTTCTTTGTGAGTGTGTTTGATTTTTTCCATAATATCGATACCAACAAAATAATGCAGGCTAGCATAGGGTGAGATGAATTTTATGCAATCTGTTGGCTATAAATATCCGACGTAGTTTGTAGTTAACCCTTTACACAGTGTAAAGCTAAAAATTGACACTTAATGAATATCTTTCATGTTGATAATGAGTAATCCCCAACAAAAATAACAAAGAAAAGTACAATTGAGGCTATCTGATCCAGATCAAATTATGTAGAATAACGACCAGTTAAGGCTAGTGACGTAATCGTTTGCGTCATTGGGCTATTTTTGGGTTTTATATTTATCTGAGTCAGGAGATACAGATGCTTAAGCGTGATATGAACATTGCAGATTACGATGCAGACTTGTTTGCAGCAATCCAGGAAGAGACAGTACGTCAAGAAGAGCATATCGAGCTGATTGCTTCTGAAAACTACACTAGCCCACGAGTGATGGAAGCTCAAGGTTCACAACTAACAAACAAGTATGCTGAAGGTTACCCTGGTAAGCGTTATTACGGTGGCTGTGAGTTCGTTGATAAAGTGGAAACACTGGCTATCAACCGTGCATGTGAATTGTTTGGCGCAGAGTACGCAAACGTACAACCGCATTCAGGTTCTCAAGCGAACAATGCCGTTTACATGGCACTACTAAACGCTGGCGATACCGTGTTAGGTATGAGCCTTGCTCACGGTGGTCACTTAACTCACGGTTCTCCAGTAAACTTCTCTGGTAAGCTTTACAACATCATTCCTTACGGTATTGATGAAGCGGGTCAAATTGACTACGAAGAAATGGAAGCGCTAGCAATAGAACATAAACCTAAGATGATCATCGGTGGTTTCTCTGCTTACTCTCAAGTATGTGATTGGGCGCGTATGCGTGAAATCGCAGACAAAGTTGGTGCTTACTTCTTCGTAGATATGGCTCACGTAGCGGGTCTTATTGCTGCTGGTGTTTATCCTAACCCAGTACCACACGCTCACGTAGTAACAACAACAACGCATAAAACATTGGCTGGTCCTCGTGGTGGTCTTATTCTTTCTAACGAAGGCGAAGATCTTTACAAGAAACTGAACTCAGCAGTATTCCCTGGTGGTCAAGGTGGCCCTCTAATGCACGTTATCGCTGGTAAAGCGGTGGCATTTAAAGAAGCACTAGAACCAGAATTTAAAGAATACCAAGTTCGTGTTGTTGCTAATGCAAAAGCAATGGTTGCAGAGTTTCTTGCTCGTGGTTACAACATCGTTTCAGGCTCTACTGAAAACCACCTGTTCTTGGTTGATTTAATCGACAAAGACATCACTGGTAAAGAAGCCGATGCGGCTCTGGGTTCAGCTAACATTACCGTTAACAAAAACTCAGTACCAAACGATCCACGTAGCCCATTTGTTACTTCTGGTATCCGTGTTGGTTCTCCTTCAATTACTCGTCGTGGTTTCTCTGAAGAAGACGCGAAGAACCTTGCTGGCTGGATGTGTGACATTCTAGACAACATGGGTGATGAGTCTGTTATCGAAGCAACTAAAGCGAAAGTATTAGAAATTTGTAAGCGTCTACCTGTATACGCTTAATTTTTAATTCAGTTTTAAAAATTAAAAAGGCCAGCCTGTTATAGGTTGGCCTTTTTTATTGCCTAAAATTTAATGAACTGTTGAGGGTTGTATTTCTTTATGTGATTAATGTTTAGATGGGAGAAGATAACTACATAACATTCAGTAATTCAATGTAAATATAATTCACATTCATGATTTTGATTCTATTTCTGTATTATTTATAAGATTGAGTGAAAATAAATGTGATATGTTTCGGCCTTAGTGAACTGGACGATTAGTTTCGGCACTTTTAAAAGGTTGAGTCATGAGTAAAAAATTATTATTAGCGTCGTTAATATCGATGCTGCTTGCTGGGTGTAATGACGAGAATATAGATACATCAGGACCGATTCCTGATGTAGGAACTGGCGGTGGTTCGGTGACACCTCCAAAGCCTAATCCTGAACCAACGCCAGAACCGATACCGCCAACGGATATTATTCCTCCGGTGACATACGTTGGTACCTTGATGGCTTCGGGTAAAACCGTTTCCGGTGAAGTCAGCTGTAACGGCGTAGTTTTAGATAAAAATACAAGTACATTTACCGTTAAACAAGGGAATGAATTTAACTGTTCTTTTGGTGCGGTAGAGTTAGGTCGTTTTAAAGCTTCTTTTCCTAAGGTTAAATCAATCGATTTGGTTAATACAATCGTGCCTGCTTCTTTTGATCTTCAAGACAGTAAAGGGGTTAACGTAACGAAAATTCTACAATCCATTTCCACATGTGAGCATCAAGATCGCATTTGTTTAGATGACTTTGATTCTATTGATATTCAAGAGATCTATTCAGATTTGGGCAATAATGACTCTGTAAATGCATTTTTGGAGTCAAAAGAAGAAGAAGCCACTGATGACGTCGGTAAAGCACCTAGTTCTCATGTTGATGCTGAAATAGCGCCAGTTGTCACACCTGGTACAAGTAATGACCTCAATAGTGGGTTTGTATCAGCCAGCGCAGAAGACAGTTACGCTTATAAACCAAGTTCAGCAGCACAGGTGTTAACTAAAAGTAAATTAACAGATGATAATGGTACACCATTAGCTGGGGTTAATTTCTTTTCTACTAATGCTATTGGGATCACGGATGACAATGGTGAATTTGAATACCTGTGGGGTGACAAACTTACCTTTAGTATTAATACTTTTGAATTTGGCAGTGTAACCGGCAATCAAATTAACTATAAAATTACAGATGTCAGCGATAATGAAATTGTAAAATCAAATATTCAGTCATTAATCACACGATATGCAGAAAATAGTAATAATACACTGCTTATATCAAATCGAGTACAAGAGGTTTTCTCTCTTTATCCTAATGTAATCAATGAACTAATTAATCTGAGTTTACCTAGCGGTGGAATGATTGAAGGCACACAGTTCTCGATTCCGAATGAATTTGATGCACAATTTGAACATGGTTTAACTGCCGCTATTGATGCAGAGTTACAACCGCAAGGGCCATCATTTTATTTTTCAGATTATCCACATGTATTTGCTGTCGATAGTGGTACCTATGTTACCGACTCTCTCACTGCAATATTCAAGGGAGTTGGCAGTTTCCATGTATTTAATGACAACGGCAGTTTCTATGGTGCGACAGGTTACACTCGAGGAATGCGCGCATTAAATTTATCTAATCGAGCATTTCCAATAATGATGCCTCGTGCTGATATTAATAAAGACATCCCATTTGGTCAGCAGCAAGCATGGACTCGTGAAGGTCGTCCTTATATTGCGGAATACCCAGGAATAGATAAGATGCCAGCTATCCCTGTTGTATCGAAAGATAATGCAACGTTCGGTTTCCCATTCGTTACCGCCGGTGAAATTGGTGCGGGTAAAGTGGTATTTATGGGTAATAGTATGTACCCAAGCATTATTTCATGCCCTGATAACTATTGGGCTAATGATGCTTTACGTATTGATAGTGTCAAAAAATCATGTACATCGTCATTTGATCTAGCAAATGATCCTCGTAATGATAACGGCAGTATGAAGACCTTTTTCTCTAATTTATTTACATGGTTAAATAATGATAAGACAATTAAAGGCATCAATGTTGCTTCCAATATAGACGTTGCTACTGCTTTACGTTCTGGTACTTCTCATGGAACTGCATATGATTTCTTTGTTAATCCATCTTTTGGTTTCTCACCATCTGTTGAAATGTTAACTAAAGATGGTTTTTCAGGGCATTTATCGGCCTCAGAAACACCGTTGTTGATTCTTCAAGCTTACCCTCCGAAGCCCCAAGGTGATGGCATGAGTCATCGTTTTATTGCTGATTTAGAGAATCCAAACCTGAGTCAAGATGATATTACCGCTTTAATTACGTACATTAATGATGGTGGTAGCGTTCTATTTATGGACGCTATCGATAGAATCACTAACCCTGAACCTATTGGGCGTTTAGCTGACTCTGCAGGTGTATCATTAGGTGGAAGTAACGTAACGCCCACATCGCAAGCATTTTGTGGCTCGTCATATTATTGTCAAGCACCATCCCCAAATCTTCATGTAAAGAGTCAGTATGAAATGGTGGTTCTTGAACGTTTCCAAGATGTGGATGGAAAGCAACCTTATACCGTTACTCAGGATGGTTCGGTCGAATGGATCAAAGATGAAACTAAGATCAAATTTGAAATCCCAACCTATGAAATGATCAAACGTGATGATAAAGCTCAGCCAGTATTAGATAAAAATGGTGCTCCAGTAATGGAAACCAAATTTGCTCGTATTTTTGTTAAAAATGAAGAAGAAAGAGCGGCTGCAATCTCTGAATTACAAACAGCGTTTACAGGCACTCCTTTATGCTCTAATGGTTATGAATATGAGTTTAACTGCATAGAAACTCGTCAAGGTGATGGTATAGAAGTTCGTGGGTCGTACGGACGTGCAGATTTTGATCGCTATCAAATGAGTCAAGACGTTGTAGAAAGTATGGTTAAAGCGGCAAACCTTGGTGATAACTTTAATGCACTAATGGAGCATGAGCTTTATTACCGCACCAAAGGTAAGCAAGGCATTCGTTTATCTTCCGTCGAGTTAAATCAAACTTACGATAATCTTTCTATTTGGATGTGGAATGACAACGCTTATGCTTATGATTCAAACGTTCAAGATGAACTCGGCTTTAAAACTGCGGTAGGTTTTCTTAATTGCTACACGAATAATGCGCATGGCAATGGATTAACGTGTCCTGATGATTTAGCGACTAAGTTAATTAAAAATGGAATGATTTATGGTGAAGGTGAACTTGTTGGGCAAATGAATCCAAGTTACCCACTAAACTACATGGAAAAGCCACTAACTCGTATTATGTTAGGTCGTTCTTTCTGGGATCATGAAATCACGGTTGATACGACTAAGTACCCAGGTAGAACCGTCGCTTCAACGATCACAGAGACCGTAAATATCGAGACGGCAGGTAAAGCGGTCAGTTATTCTGCAGGAAATAATCAATCTACGGGGTTATGGGCGCCCCAACTTAGCGAGATCACTATTAATGGTGGGGTTTCTGCAACGATCACTGTCATGATGGCGGATGATCTAACGGGTAAACCTCAACATGAAACCAGTTTAAATCGTCCACCAAGAATGCAAACTAGTTATGCTTATGATGGAACATTACTGACCTTTAAAGTGCCTTATGGTGGTCTAATTTATATTAAACCAACTGAGGTTCTGAGCGGAGATTCAACGATTGCATCGTTTAATCTTATTGGTGTTGAAAAAGCAGCGTGGTGGAAAAAGGATCCTGATAGTGCAAAAGGTGAGTGGATAAATGCCCCTGAGTCATCAACGGCTCCAATTGCTGAAATAGATACGGGCTCATTTATTTATACGACTGCTCTTAATAACGTTAAGACAGCTGATCTTAATGAGTTTAGTTATAATATGAACCGCTTTGCTAATGCAGCAAGTGATTTTTATGGGCGTGATGAAGTGAGTGAAGGTGGCCAACATCGTCGCTTTACTTACCCTGCATTAAAAGAGTTCCGCCATCGTTTTGTTAATGATGTGCAAATTTCTATTGGTGCAGCGCACTCAGGTTATCCTGTAATGAGCAGTTCATTTAACGTAGACGCAACGAAGCCACCAACGAATGCAATTGATGATTGGTTGGTATGGCATGAAGTTGGTCATAACCTAGCTTCTGCACCATTTTCTGTTCCTGGCAGTACTGAAGTGACGAATAATATTCTAGCGTTATATATGCAAGAATTAGACGGTCGTAATGACAAGCCTGAAATGGATCGAATTAGAACGAGTATTCAAAAAGCGCCTATTTGGTTAAGTTCTAATGATGGTCATGCATGGAGTCAAGGCGATGCTGGACTTCGTTTAGTGATGTTTGGTCAGTTGAAAATTTGGGCAGAAAGCCATTTTAAAATTGATGATTGGTATGTTGATGGTGATGTTCAACCGACGATTTACAATCAAGATCAAGGTTGGAATATGGTTAAATTAATGCACAGAAAAGCTCGAGGTGATCAACAAGGTGATAATGGCGTAAATTATTGTAGTTCTAGTGATACTGGATTAAACGCGGGTGATTTAATGATGGTATGCAGCTCTTACGTATCAGGTTATGATTTAAGAGATTTTTTCATGACATGGAATGTGGGTGAAACTTCAGTAACTAATGCTGATGGAACTAAAGTATATTCTGGCGGGATCAGTGATGCAGGATTAAATGCATTAACGAGATTACGTTTAGATAAACCTGAGATAGATCCGTTAACGATTAATGCTTTGCCTAATTAATAGTTAGCCAATTGTGTGATTAAAAAAGCCCCCGAACGATTATCGTTTGAGGGCTTTTTACTATCTGTTATCTAAGCTGAAAATTACTTATTAATATTAATCAACGCGCCAGACTTACATTGGAAAGTATAGTAACGGCTTGTTTCATTAAATTTGCCTAGACCTTCACCTGTACAATAGTCAACATTGATATCTCTCATTACATCTAATGTTTTTTCTGTGTTCAGTTGGAATTTAGAACCATCGCTACAGATGATACGAACGCGACCATCATCACTTACTGAATAGACTTTCACTTCTGTATTACATAGCTCAAAAGACGCATCTTGGTAATTGTCTTGTTGTTTTGGCGCGCTGCTACAACCGGCTAAAACAAGTGCAAAAGCACACGCTAGACTGATTTTTTTCATGTTGACTATTCCTTAAGCAAAATTATGCCTTCAATATATCTTGTTAATAAAATGAATGCGAGTTTCTAACTTATAAAACGAGAATTCGTACCATGATTTTTAGACGGTTATGGTATTAATTTGAGTGGTTAATTCACTCATTTTCGTTTCAAGTTGCTTCATTTCATGTTCAAGATGATGAACTAATTCATTCGTACTGCTAGCGAGAGAGGCCAACTCATCAATATCAGAATTAACCGCATTTGCTGTTTCTGATTGCTCTAATGTCGCCGCTGAAATACTGGTGTTAAAATTATCTATTTCAGAAACCGAATGACTAAGTGACTCTATGTATTGAGCTGAATCCGTGACACTTTTCTGAGTTGTTTCACTCAATAACTTACTTTCTTCCATTAATAAAAAGGATTGTTTTGCATTAACCCCAATGCCATCAAGTAGTTGACGAATGTCATGAGTGGCTTCTTGGCTACGTTGAGCGAGTTTTCTTACTTCATCCGCAACAACCGCAAATCCTCGTCCTTGTTCTCCGGCACGGGCCGCTTCAATTGCCGCATTAAGGGCCAGTAAATTGGTTTGGTCAGAGACCGCTGTAATCGTATCTAATATTTCAGACACATTGAGTGTCTGTTTTTCTAAATGTTCAACGTGTTGGTGAGTATTAATAATACTGCTATGCAGTTCGTTAACCGTCTCTGTTGTGGCTAGAGTTTGGTTTTTACATTCTGTTGCGTTCGCGGTTGCTTGTGTTGTTGTTTCATGAGCGCTGTTAGTAACCCCTGCAATTTCAGAGCTTGTTTGTGCCATTTCAGTCATAGCTGTCGCGATACTGTCACAATGAGTCAGCGTTGTTTGACTTGATTGCGTCGCTTGTTTCAAGTGTTCACTTAGTAAGTTTAGTTCATTTTGTGTTTGAGAGGCGACGTTATGCGCTGAACGTAGTGGGAGTGCTATATTTTCAAGTAATGAATTAATATCTCTTGCGATAGCATCGAACTCATTCTCATTGTTGTTTTCCAATGCGAGTGTTAAGTTTTTACTGGCAGATATTTCATTAATACGAAGGCTAAACGAAGTCATTCGGCTATTGATTGATTTCGCGGTAAAAAGACTAATGAAAATAATAGGTAATATGAGGAACAGAGCAACCGCTATGTAGCCGTTTCGAATGAATGCTGATTGTGACATTTCTTTTGTTGCAGCGATATTAAGACTTTTTGATAGATTATCCGTGATCGTTTTGATGAGGCCAATACGTTGAGTGGCCATTGGAAACCAAACATTTGCGCTTGGTCCTTGTAATGTTGCCAATGTGTTTTTTTGAGACAGATAAATCGACTGCGTATCCGTTACTTTTTTCCAGGTATTAGAAGACATCGCGTTGTTTAACTGTTGCACAAAGTCAGCAGAAAGAATCGATTTAGCTTGGCGAATAGAAAAATATTCAGTTGAAAGGTAACTGCTAATGTCAGCATATTTATCAAGGCTTGATGTCTTACCTGCAAATGCACCATTTAAAGCCCCTCTCACTTTTCCTGCTTCTTCTTTGACTTGTAATAATGCGGATAACCCTTGCATTTCGCTGCGTAATATTGGCGAATTTATTTTTGATACAATAATAGAGATAGAATCAAGAGAGAGTTGATTAAGTGTTGAATAATAAACAAATGGAGAGAGCGTAATTGAAAAGTTATCGACTTGAGAGCGAATGCTATTTTTATTATTTAATTGCTGGGTTACCTCAAAGAGTAAAGATGAAACAATCGTTTTTTCTAAAAAATCAGGAGTGAAGTTACGTAATGCCTGTTCAGCGGAGTCTGATTTTTTTCTTTGTTCAATGAGCTTACTATTACCTGATTTCCTTTGGGAGGCGAGATACCCTGCGGTTATTCCTCGTTCAACGGCAAAGTTATGGGCGACATTATCCAGTAAGTTAAATAAAGAAACGGCTTCTAACGAGTAATTAGCGTCATGAACTTTTTGGTTTTCTTGAATGAGTAGTTGGGTTAAAAATAGAGTAATGATTAAGGTTGGTAAGAGTGATATGAGCAATAAGCGAGTTTTTATACTTTTTAGAATAGATAACTTCATCGAGTAACCTTTTAATTATTATGGGTATGCCGACATATCGGCAACAAGTTGGAAACCTTTAGTAAAGAATAAGTAAAAACCTTGTATTAGTTACGTCTTCTTAGTCTCGGTGATAGGCACCGATCCGCTTTTCTTGTACACTAAACAAAAAATAATAGGAGGCAAGAATGCATTGTCCATTTTGTAGTGCTACAGACACAAAAGTTATCGATTCTCGATTGGTTTCTGATGGTCATCAAGTTCGTCGTCGTCGCCAATGTTTGGCGTGCAGTGAACGATTTACTACGTTTGAATCCGCTGAACTTGTTATGCCTAAAGTGATTAAGTCTAATGGCAATCGTGAACCGTTTGATGAAGATAAATTATCAGGTGGTTTGTATCGTTCATTAGAAAAACGTCCCGTAAGTGCTGATTTAGTTGAGCTTGCTTTAAATACAATTAAATCAAAGCTAAGAGCAACTGGTGAGCGTGAAGTACCTTCGGAGATGATCGGCAATTTCGTTATGGATCAACTAAAGGAACTCGATAAAGTGGCGTATATTCGATTCGCATCCGTATATCGTAGCTTTGAAGACATTAAAGAGTTCGGCGAAGAAATTGCAAAACTAGAGAAATAAAATGAAATTTACTCCTCAAGATCACCTGATGATGCAGCGCGCTATTCAATTAGCCAAGCGCGGTATTTATACGACGGCACCGAATCCAAATGTGGGCTGCGTACTCGTTAAAAATGGTCTTATTGTTGGTGAAGGGGCACACCTTAAAGCGGGTGAGCCTCATGCTGAAGTTCATGCTTTACGCCAAGCAAGTGAGAATGCGAAGGGGTCAACGGCTTACGTTACTTTAGAACCGTGTTCTCATTATGGTCGAACCCCACCTTGTGCTGAAGGGCTAATAAAAGCAGGCGTAGTCAAAGTTATTTGTGCCATGGTTGATCCAAACCCACAAGTAGCGGGCCGAGGTTTAGCGATGTTAGAAGCCGCAGGAATAGAGACCGCGTCAGGCTTATTAGAAACGGAGTCTCGTGCACTGAATCCTTCATTTTTAACTCGAATGGAAACGGGAAAACCGTTTGTTCAATTAAAAATGGCGGCCAGCTTAGATGGTAAAACAGCGCTGAAAAATGGTGTAAGTCAATGGATCACATCAAAAGAAGCACGACAAGATGTACAGCGTTATCGTGCACAAGCCGGAGCGATTCTATCTACGGCAAAAACGGTTATTGAGGATAATGCCTCCCTTAATGTTCGTTGGAGTGATTTACCGTCTTCAATTCAAGAATCGTATTTAGAAGCAGAGGTAAGGCAGCCATTACGTGTCATTTTAGATCGTCAACATCAACTTACTTCTGAACTTGCTCTGTTTAACACAACTGGGAAAGTGGTTACCGTTTCTCACCAACCTTCACATCCTCTTAGCCATCCAGAAAGTCACTTGTATTGTGATCTTGATAATAATAAACAATTAGTATTGTCTGATGTAATACAAAAAATAGCCCAAGAACATAATGTAAACCATCTTTGGGTTGAAGCTGGTGCAACACTTGCTGCAAGTATGATTTGCGAAGGTCTGGTCGATGAACTTATTATCTATTTAGCGCCAAAGTTAATGGGTGCAGATGGCCGAAGTATAGTGAACCTCATCGGATTAGAAGCGATGTCTGAAGCAATTAATTTAGACATTAGTGATATTCGAATGGTCGGCAAAGATATTCGAATTACAGCAACAATAGTAAGGTAACGTATGTTTACAGGAATTATTGAATCAATCGGTACACTTCAAGCCATCACGCCTAAAGGTGAAGATGTTAGTGTCACAGTTAATGTTGGCAAATTAGACATGGGCGATGTGAAATTAGGCGACAGTATTGCGACTAATGGCGTTTGTCTAACCGTCGTAGCGATGACAAAAAATAGTTATACCGCTGATTTGTCTTTAGAGACATTAAAGCGTACTGGTTTTGTCCATTATAAAGCAGGCGATAAAGTCAATCTTGAAAAAGCGATGTTGCCGACCACTCGTTTTGGTGGACACATTGTCTCTGGCCATGTTGATGCGGTAGGGGAAATAATTGAACGTCACCAAACAGGCAGAGCGGTCGAGTTTTGGATCCAATTACCTCAGGATTTAGCTAAATATGTGGTAGAAAAAGGCTCAATAACGATCGATGGCATCAGTTTGACCGTGAATGATTTACGTAAAAATGCATTTAAACTTACTATTGTGCCCCACACTGCATCGGAAACGACGATGGATACATTCACTGTTGGAAAAAAAGTGAATCTAGAAGTGGACTTAATTGCACGATATTTAGAAAGACTTGTGATCGGACAGAAAGAAGAGCAACCTCAGTCTTCTGTTACGATGGATCTTTTGGCAAAATCAGGTTTCTTAAATTAACCATTTAACCTAACTAATATATTAAAGGTATTTCACATGGCAATTAGCTCAGCAAAAGACATTATTGAAGATATTCGCTTAGGTAAGATGGTTATCCTGATGGATGATGAAGATCGTGAAAATGAAGGCGATTTAATCATTGCAGCAGAAAAAATCACACCAGAAGCGATCAATTTCATGGCAACACATGGTCGTGGTTTAATTTGTTTAACAATGACAAAAGATCGTTGTGAAAAGTTAGGTCTGCCACCAATGGTGCAAGACAATAACGCACAATTTACAACTAACTTTACTGTTTCTATTGAAGCCGCTGAAGGGGTTACTACGGGTATTTCTGCAGCAGACCGTTCTCGTACTGTTGAAGCTGCCGTTGCTAAAAATGCTGTTGCTGCTGATCTTGTTCAGCCAGGCCACATTTTCCCTCTTGCAGCACAAGAAGGCGGAGTGTTAACTCGTGCGGGACACACTGAAGCTGGTTGTGATCTCGCTCGTTTAGCCGGTTTTGAACCTGCAGGTGTTATCGTTGAAATCCTAAATGATGATGGCTCGATGGCTCGTCGTCCTGATCTGGAAATTTTTGCTGAAAAACACGATGTTAAATTGGGCACGATTGCTGACTTAATTGAATACCGTAATAACAACGAAACAACGATTGAACGTGTTGCTGAGTGTAAATTACCAACAGAGTTTGGTGATTTTGATCTAGTGACTTACCGTGACACGATTGATAATCAGCTTCATTATGCAATGAAAAAAGAAAATACATCAGGTATTGCGCCATTAGTACGAGTTCACCTTCAAGACACCTTCACCGATATCCTTCATTCAGATCGTTGTGCAGAACGTAGCTGGACATTACCAACGGCAATGCAACGTATAGCGGCCGAAGGTGGTGTACTTATTATTCTTGGTAATGAAGAGTCAACGGACAGTATTGTACATAAAATCAAAGTATTAGAGCGTCAAGATAACGGTGAGTCGCCTACAATGGCGAAGAAGCAAGGTACGTCACGTCGCGTTGGTGTTGGCTCACAAATCTTAGCGGACATGGGTATCTCAGACATGCGTCTGCTGTCATCTTCTTCAAAGCGTTACCATTCATTATCAGGCTTTGGTCTGAATGTAGTAGAATACGTTTCAAAATAAGCGTATTGATGGGCTCTATTGTGTAAATAGAGCCCAAATAATTAGATATTTGTCATAAAGCTGTGATAGAATTCGCCGATTCTCACTATGATATGTAGTTGAAAATAGTTACCCAGTTTAATTGGAATAATATAGATACAGGAAGGCTTATGAACGTAATTGAAGGCGGCGTTGCTGCTCCTAATGCGAAAATTGCAATTGTCATTTCTCGCTTTAATAGCTTTATTAATGAAAGTCTACTTTCAGGCGCTATCGATACTCTAAAGCGTTTTGGTCAAGTATCTGAAGAAAACATCACTGTTGTTCGCTGCCCTGGCGCCGTAGAATTACCATTAGTTGCTCAACGAGTAGCTAAAACAGCAAAATATGATGCAATTGTTTCATTGGGTTCTGTTATCCGTGGTGGTACACCACATTTTGAATACGTATGTAGTGAATGCAATAAGGGTCTAGCACAAGTATCTTTGGAATATAGCATTCCAGTGGCATTTGGTGTTTTGACTGTTGATACAATCGATCAAGCAATCGAGCGCGCCGGTACCAAGGCTGGTAATAAAGGGGCGGAGGCTGCACTAAGCGCACTCGAAATGATTAATGTTCTGTCTCAAATAGAATCCTAATGGGAGTTAGTGTGAAACCAGCCGCACGTCGTAATGCACGTCAATTTGCGCTTCAAGCAATTTATTCATGGCAAATAAGCAAAGAAAATGTTGCTGCTATTGAAGAACAGTTTTTAACTGCAGATAAGTATGATGAAGAAGAGCATCATGCAAAAGAGCCTAAACTACAAGCTCCAGAGACTGATGTAGCGTACTTCCGCGATCTTTTCTCAGGTGTTGCTCTTAACCACATTAAGTTAGACGGTAAAATGCGTCCATACTTATCTCGTCCACTTCAGGATCTTGATCAGATGGAGCTTGCGTTATTACGTATGTCTATCTATGAAATGATGAATCGTGACGATGTACCTTACAAAGTAGTTATCAATGAAGCGATTGAACTTGCAAAAGTGTTCGCAGCAGAAGATAGCCACAAATTTGTAAATGGTGTATTAGATAAAGCGGCTCCAACATTACGTAAAAAGTAAGTTGGAATTAGCATACTAATTAATACTAAAGGTCAGCTAATTGCTGGCCTTTTTTATACCTTAAATACAAGATAAGAATACTTAATAATATGACCAGTGAATTTAATTTAATTGAACGGTTCTTTGTTGAAGGGAACTTATCAAGAAAAGACGTAGAACTTGGTATTGGAGATGATTGCGCTTTAGTGTCAGTACCAGAAAACCACCATGTTGCCATTACGACAGATACTTTAGCTGCAGGAACTCATTTTCTTTTAACTGCTGACCCTGTCAATGTTGGTTACAAAGCGCTTGCTTCAAATCTGAGTGACTTAGCTGCGATGGGAGCAAAACCTACATGGGTGTCTTTGGCATTAACATTACCAGAGCCAAATGAAGAATGGCTTAAAGGGTTCTGTGACGGCTTTTTTGGTTTAGCAAAATTGCATAACGTGCAACTGATCGGCGGAGATACAACAAAAGGGCCATTAAGTATTACGATTACAGTTCAGGGTATTGTTCCAAAGGGTGAAGCGATGACTCGTAAAGGTGCACTCTGCGGTGATGATATTTATGTGACCGGAACATTAGGTGATAGCGCTGCAGGCCTTGAGGTTATTCTTGAACAGACAAATGATATTGAATTACCCTTAGCAAAAGAGCTTGAATATCGACATTATTATTCATCACCACGAATCGAATTAGCGCAAGAAATACGTCATTTATGCCATTCGGCACTGGATATTTCTGATGGTGTAATTTCTGATTTAGGCCATATACTGAAACAATCAAACGTGAATGCATTATTAGAAGTTACTCTTTTGCCTATCTCTAATGAGCTAAAATCTTATCATCATGGTGATGATGAGAAGTGTCAAAAAATGGCATTAATAAGTGGAGAAGAATATGAACTTTGCTTTACTGCACCAAGAGAGAATCGCGAAGCAATAAAAAAAATAACGACTCTTTTAAATCAAAACGTTAGTATAATTGGTGAAATTACACTGGGTCCATTTACTAATTTACAGAGTGGCGTACAATTAGTAAAAGAAGGCAAGCAATTAGATTGGAGCCTATATGGTTACGATCATTTCAGGAGTTAAGCATGACAAATCCATTAGCACTTATTAGTTTAAAAAATCCGTGGCATTTATTAGCGACAGGCTTTGGCAGTGGTTTGGCTCCTATTATTCCGGGAACGATGGGCACCCTTGCTGCGATACCATTTTATTTATTATTGGCTCAGCTTCCCTTTTACCTTTTTGTAATTGCAGTGATTTTTTCTGCTCTTATTGGTATTAAGATTTGTGATATTACGTCTTCAGATATGAAAGTACATGATCACGGATCTATTGTGTGGGATGAGTTTGTTGGTCTTTGGATCACAATGAGCATTGTGCCTTATTTAAATTTATCAGTAACAGATTGGAAATGGTTACTTACAGGGTTTATATTATTTCGATTTTTCGACATGGTAAAACCTTGGCCAATTGGATGGCTAGATAGTAAAGTTCATGGCGGCGTTGGTATTATGATTGATGATATTGTCGCTGGATTTATGGCTCTAATTAGCTTGTGGTTAATTGGTAAATATTCTGGTTGGTTGTAAATGAGTAACACTTGTTTAACGTTAAGAACTCTATTTGTTGTTACTTTTTATTGTTTAAGTAGCGTGAGTTTTGCTCACGCTGACCCAGTGCTTGTTGGTTATTGGGGATATGATGAGTATTTAGCAGAGCACCCAAAAGAAAAAGTGCTTACAAATGAGTTAAGAGTTATGGTTAATAATGAACCTATTCCATTGACGATTAAACAAGAAAGACCAATTAAAATTTCCTTTATTTATCCAGGTGAGCAGTCATCTGATTATTGGACTCGAAATATTGTCGCATTTGAATCTCGATTAAAATCTTTAGGTATTAATTATGAATTAATACAAGTATCGACACGCCTCAATGTTGATTTTAAAGAACAGAGTCGATCATTATATGAAGCCATAAATAATAAATCTGATTATTTAATTTTTACATTAAATACAAGTCGACATCGTAAGTTTGTGGAGCATGTAATTCAAAGCCCTGATATTAAAATAATACTTCAAAATATAACGACACCAGTAAAAGCATGGGCTGATAGCCAACCATTGTTGTATGTTGGGTTTGACCATATTATTGGTACGAAGTTAATTGCTGATTACTTTAAAAATCGATTTCCTGATGGTGCTAAATACGGAATGCTTTATTATTCGTATGGTTATTTAAGTACGGCAAGAGGTGATGTTTTTGTACAATCAATGGATAATAATAAATATACATTAACGTCGTCATATTATACGGAAGCGACGGCAGAGAGTGCCTATAAAGCGACTCAAAATATCATGAAAAATAACAGTGATGTTGATTTCATTTATGCATCATCAACAGATATCGCTCTTGGTTCAATTGAAGCGTTAGGGGAAATGCCGAGTTTGAATCCCCTTGTTAATGGATGGGGAGGCGGCTCTTTAGAGCTAGAGGCGATTGAAGATGGAAGGTTAGATGCAACCGTTATGCGTATGAATGACGATACCGGAGTAGCAATGGCTGAAGCGATAAAGCTGGATTTAGAGGGAAAGGAAGTACCAACTGTATTTTCTGGCGATTTTGAAGTGGTAACATCAGAAACGACAGAAGAAGAGTTACGTCAATTTAAAGAATGCGCATTCCGTTACTCAGGAATTGATTGATCGCATGAATAATAAAAGGAAAGTACTGAAAAAAGCGTCGTTAGCAGATTTAATATTTCGTGCTATTTTTATTATATTTTCTATTTTGACCGTAGGTATTACTATTCATACTTATCAATTAAGCGTGAATACCATTAATGAAGAAGTTAAACGGAATTTAGAACAAACATCGGCACTATTAGAAAATTATTTTAATCATCGTCTAGCTATTTTACAAATTAGGCAAGATACAGATGCAGGCAGTCTCGGATTAAAAGATCATTATGGTAATGATCGAATTTTAAATTTAGAACAGTATTTTTCAGATATAGAAGCAAAAGAACCCTCAAACTCACCTGACTTTCGTTTTCTTGAAGCGAACAATCATGTTTTTTGGAGTGATGATAATCACTTGTTTCTTGGTATGAACTCTGAAAATTTAAAATATATTATAGATAAAAATATTTATATTAATACATGGTATTATTTAACGGTAACCACGGACAAAAAGATAACCCATCTCCTCATTAGACGAACACCGGTTGTTAGTTCTTTTACTGGCGAAGTTAGAAGTTATTTATACAATGCCGCAATATTAAATAATAACATTTCGTTTGTTCATAGTTTAAAGAGAGTGAGTCGTAGCCAAGAAATCTTTATCGTTAATAATAAAAAATTAATCTCATCAACGATAAAGAAAAGTACCGCCAGGTATGCAGAGGTTGAAGAATGTATTGGAAATGGTGTTGAGACCTTTGCTGGTAAGATCTTAAATTATACCCCGCTAAAAATAAAATCATTAAATGGTTCTTTATCGATCGTATCATTAAAAAATAAAGAGAACGTGACGTTACTTGAACAGCGTTTTATTTACAGTGTTGTTCTTTCTTTTTTTGTATTGATTGCTATTGCGGTATTAGTCCGTGGCCTATTTGAGCACCGAATTTTATTAGCATTAAACGCGCTTCTTTCTTACGCAAAAAGTGTATCGAAAAAAAATGGAAATAAGCATTATCTTGGCAGTGGGATCCTTGAATTTGATCAAATAGGCGCAAAACTTGAAGATATCTTTATTGAGCTCATTGAGGCAAAAGAAGAGAGTCATAAAGCGCAAGCAGCCGCTGAAAAATTAACTCAAGTTAAGTCTGATTTTCTTGCAAGAATGAGCCATGAAATCCGCACGCCATTGAATGGTATTCTAGGGATCTCTAGTTTATTAAAACAAGCTCAACTTCCTTTAGAGCAGAAAAAACAAATTCAAATCATTCATCAAGGGGGAGAGCATTTATTAGCGGTATTAAACGATATTTTAGATTTCTCTCAGATAGAGCAAGATAAGTTAAATATTAATTTTGAAGAGTTTGTTCTTGATGACGTACTCGATACGATTAGTGCGATATACACGCCACTTTGTATGGGAAAAAACATTACGTTTAATCTAAATAATAAAATTGATACCGACGTGATTTTATATACGGATAAAGTACGATTAACTCAAATTCTATTTAATTTATTGAGCAATGGTGTGAAATTTACTGAGCTTGGACAGGTCACCCTGAGCTTAAATCTTGAATCAAAAAATGGACAAATATTTTTATGTTTTGATGTCGAGGATACTGGGGTTGGTATTGGTATTGAAAACCAAGCATCGGTGTTTGACCCATTTATACAAGTGGAATCGACTGGAACAAGAAAATTTGGTGGCAGTGGTCTCGGTTTGGCGATCGTTAAGCAATTACTGCATTTACTTAATGGGTCGATTACGGTTGTTAGCTCACCGGGTTTAGGGACGTCATTTACGATTAGGTTGCCTGTTGAAGTGATCGAGTATAAAAAAGAACTGCCTTCTGAAGCATCAAGCCATCATGAATATTTATTGCCAATAAATTTGAAAGTATTATTGGTAGAAGATAATAAATCGAATGCGTATATCGCAAAAGCATACTGTCAAAAATACAGCTTAGATGTAACGTGGGTAACTTCTGCGGCTGAAGGGATTCAAATGATTAAAGAGCACTCATTTGATTTGGTTTTGATGGATAACCAAATGCCAGAAATGAGTGGGATAGAAGCCACAAGATACATAAGAAAAACACTTAATTTGAGTCTGCCAATTTATGCTTATACTGCGGATGTTTTAGAAGAGGCGACAAACGAATTCTTATCGGCAGGTGCGGATTACATTATAACTAAGCCAATTAAAGAAAAATCGATTTTAGATGCTTTGGTTTTTTATAAAGCAGAGCTAAAACGAAAAAATTAACTGCGTTTAATTCGAACGACTTTCATTATTTCAAGTTCAAAACCGGCAAGAGACTCTGTACTAGGATAGTAAGTCATGTTTACATTCGCGCCTTTAAGTGATTTGTACGCTTGGCTTCGTTTAAATTTAAACGGAGTATTGCAGTTTTCAATCATAACGGTATGCAGCACCCAATCTCCAACTTCACGTTGAGTGTGAGAGGTTACTTTCATATCCGTACTATGAGTTAGGTCTTGATGTTTATTCAACATTTTATCTACGTCTGATTTCATTGGGCTCACCAGTAATATATATACAGAACCATGATAATCTTATTTTCAACGCATTGTTACTATTCAACCATAATATAGGGAAATTACCATGTCTAAGAAAGTCTATTGCATTGCTCAATTTTTACCAAAAGAAGGTAAATTGAATGAGCTATTTCGTGTGCTTCAAGCGTTAGAGCCTAACACTATGCGAGAAGATGGTTGTCAGCAATATATAGTGACTCGTCAGTTACAGAGTCCATTTGCTGAAGGAGAAAGCTATCCTATTGCATTCAATGAGATTTGGGCTAATAACGATGTATTTGAGGCTCATTGCCAACGTGAAGAAATTAAACAATTTTTTGAGCAGCAATGCATTGCTGAAGATGGGTTGGTCGATAAGTGGAATGTATGTATTTATAGCGATGAACCAAATGATTTTGATGCACCGAAATTAAATTAGATAATCGTACTTATTACAGTGATAAAAAATGCCACAACGTTGTGGCATTTTTTTATGAAATGATATGAATTATAAATCCAGATAATCTCGGATTTGTTTTTCAATACCTGTTGCATCTAACATTAACTCAGAATGCATTTCTTCTTGTGTTCCTTGAGCAATAAATTGGTCAGGTAAGCCAAGTTGAAGTACTGGTTTGATTAGACGGTTTTTCATTAAGAACTCAATAACGCCTGAGCCGGCACCACCTGAAATTGCATTCTCTTCAATAGTCACTAATACATCATGGCTTGTAACTAACTCACAAAGTAAGGCTTCATCTAACGGTTTAGCAAAACGCATATCGGCAACCGTTGCGTCTAGTTTTTCTGCCGCTTCTACACTGTTCGATAAAAAAGTGCCGAAGTTTAAGATAGCAACACGTTCGCCTTTTTCTGTGATTTTAGTTTCACGGATTAATCGACCTTTACCTATTTCTAACGCTTGCATTTCTTTATTAACCTCAATACCAGTCGCACTTCCTCGAGGATAGCGAACAGCACTTGGTCCAGTATGTTTATGTCCGGTATAAAGCATCTGGCGACATTCATTTTCATCGCTTGGGGTCATAATTACCATGTTTGGAATGCAGCGCATAAAGCTGATGTCAAAAGCACCTTGATGGGTTTGACCATCGGCACCAACCAGACCAGCACGGTCGATAGCAAACATTACAGGCAAATTCATAATGGCAACATCATGAATCAGTTGATCATAACCACGTTGTAAGAACGTTGAATAAATGGCGACAATAGGGTTATAACCTGCGATAGCCATACCACTGGCTAGCGTTACTGCGTGTTGTTCTGCAATTGCAGTATCAAAATATTGACTTGGGAATTCTTTTGAAAAACGAACCATGCCAGACCCTTCACGCATTGCTGGTGTGATGGCCATTAATTTGTCATCGTCTTTTGCCATATCGCAAAGAAAATCACCAAAAATGTTTGAGAACGTTGGTTTTCCGCCTGATGATTTCGGTAATGAGTGATTGCTTGGATCAAATTTAGGTACGCCATGATAGCTAATAGGATCTTTTTCTGCAGGCTCATAGCCTTTGCCTTTTTTCGTCATAATGTGTAAGAACTGCGGACCTTTTAGGTTGCGCATATTCTTAAGAGTACGAACTAATTCGTTTACATCATGACCATCGACAGGACCAATATAATTAAAGCCTAGCTCTTCGAACATCGTTCCAGGAATGACCATCCCTTTGATATGTTCTTCAGTACGCTTAAGTAATTCTTTAATCGTAGGGGTACCAGAGAGTACTTTTTTACCACCTTCACGAATGGAGGTGTATAAACTGCCTGATAATACGCGAGCTAATTGATTATTAAGTGCGCCAACATTTTCTGAAATTGACATCTCATTGTCATTTAAGACAACTAACATATCTGGGTGTATGTCACCGGCGTGGTTTAATGCTTCAAACGCCATGCCTGCCGTAATAGCACCATCACCTATAACACTAATGACTTTTCTATTGGCTTGCTCTTTTTCAGCACAGATAGCTAAACCCAGAGCGGCGCTTATCGAGGTTGAAGAGTGACCAACAGAAAGCACATCATATTCGCTTTCATCGCGCCATGGGAAAGGGTGTAATCCATCTTTTTGACGAATGGTAGACAGTTTTTCACGGCGACCCGTTAAGATCTTATGAGGGTAAGCTTGATGGCCTACATCCCAAATAAGTTGATCAAATGGGGTATTGTAGACGTAATGTAAAGCGACAGTCAGTTCAACTACACCAAGCCCAGAAGCTAAATGGCCACTCGATTTACTGACAGACTTTAAAAGATAAGCACGAAGCTCATCACATAAAGCAGGTAGGCTTTCTTTTGGCAAAGAACGTAGTTCATCTGGTGTGTTTGCCAAAGCCAGAATTGGGTATTTTGAAATATCAAGTGACATAATTATTCAGCGCTTATCTGTTTTAGTTTTTACGCTCGATGACGTATTGAGCGAACGCTTGCATTGCATCCGTGTTATATGGAATATCATCTAATGCAGTGATAGCCGTTTGGTATAATTGTTCTGCTTTCAGTTTAGCACCATCAAGGCCTAATAAAGCAGGATAGGTACTTTTCTCTAAGGCTATATCAGAGCCTTGAGGTTTTCCTAATGTTTCGGTGTCACTTGTGATATCTAAGATATCATCTTGAACTTGAAAGGCGAGACCAATAGCGTCTGCGTATTTTTCAAGTTGTGGAAGTATTTGTTTGCCTTTTTCACCAGCACATAACGCACCAAGTTGAATGGCACTTTTCATTAATGCACCGGTTTTGTTGGCATGGATTTGTTCTAAAGAGACTAAATCTACTCGCTGCCCTTCGGCTTGTAGGTCAAGTGATTGACCCATACACATCCCTGATGCCCCTGATGCTTTAGATAATACTCGTATCATATCAATACGCGAGGATTCAGCTTCTTCTGCTAGGGTACCGTTAGCCAAAATTTCAAAGGCTAAAGTTTGCAATGCATCGCCAGCGAGAATGGCTGTTGCTTCATCGAATTTAATATGACAAGTTGCATGACCACGACGTAAATCGTCATTATCCATAGCTGGTAAGTCATCATGAATTAATGAGTAAGAATGAATACATTCAACTGCCGCCCCAGGCGCATCTGCATGCTCACTATCTATGCCTAACATGTTAGCCGTAATATAGACGAGATAAGGACGTGCGCGTTTGCCACCTAATAATAATGCGTATTTCATTGCATCAGTAAGCGGTTGTTGCTGAATTTCAATCTTTTCAAGCCATTGATTTAAATGTTCAATGTTACGCTGTTGAAAAATAGGCAGTTGTTGTTTTAGTGAATCAGTCATCATTGGCATCAAAAGGGGTTAGTTCTGCATTATCATCAGCTTGAAGGAGAATATCGACACGTTGTTCAGCTTGAGTCAGTTTTTCTTGACCTGCTCGTGCTAATGAAATGCCACGCTCAAATTTCTTTAAGGCATCTTCAAGGGGCAAGTCGCCACTTTCTAACTGATTCACGACAGAATCCAATTCTTCAATTGCCGCTTCAAATGTCAAATTTTCCGGTTTTTTTACAGCCATAATGATTCACTCTTAAAATGATCCAAGAAAGGTAACTCAGAGAGGGGAGAGGGTCAATTGAACTGATGAGAAAGTGTAGGATAAAGGTAAAATTTAGTAATAAAGGGTTACTTTTTAATCTAACGCGCTTTAAAGCATGTTTTTTCACAAATAAAATTAAACCATCTTGCATTGTGGTCGATATAAAAAGAAGCGGTAAAAATCTGCCATATATTAGTGGCTTAATTTTTGCTTAGCACACTATACATAAACACAAGCAGCAAGATAGGGGAGCGCTCTGTGGATTTAGCAACGTTAATAGGCTTAGTTGGTAGTTTTGCATTTATCATCATGGCAATGGTACTAGCGGGTGGCTTAGCCATCTTTATGGATGTTACATCAGTTCTTATTGTATTTGGTGGTTCAATATTTGTTGTACTAATGAAGTTTACGGTAGGTCAATTTTTTGGCGCAGGTAAAATTGCGGCTAAAGCTTTTATTTTTAAAACCGATGAACCCGTTGATTTAATTGTCACCATTGTTGAAATGGCTGATGCTGCTCGAAAGGGTGGTTTTCTTGCATTAGAAGAAAAAGAGATCAGCAATTCATTTATGCAAAAAGGCATTGATTTGTTGGTTGATGGCCATGACGCGGAAGTCGTTAAAGCGACACTGCAAAAAGACATCGCATTGACGAATGAGCGACATGAAAAAGGCATTGGTGTTTTTACCGCTTTTGGTGATGTAGCCCCTGCGATGGGTATGATTGGTACACTAATCGGCTTGGTCGGTATGTTATCAAACATGGATGATCCTAAGTCAATTGGTCCTGCCATGGCTGTCGCACTTTTAACGACGCTTTATGGTTCAGTTATTTCAAATATGATTGCATTCCCTATTGCACATAAATTGGAATTACGTAAAGAACAAGAAAAACTAAACCGTCGTTTGATCCTTGATGGCATTCTTGCGATTCAAGATGGTCAAAATCCTCGTGTTATTGATAGTTATCTACGTAATTATTTAAACGAGAAAAAACGCGTTGTTGATACTGGCGAAGAATAGATTAGGAGCTCATGATGGAAGATGAAGATAAGTGTAAATGTCCTCCTGGTTCCCCTATATGGATGGCAACATTTGCGGATTTAGCAACGCTATTGATGTGTTTCTTTGTTTTATTGCTTTCTTTTTCGGAAATGGATGTACTGAAATTTAAACAAATTGCAGGCTCCATGAAATTCGCGTTCGGCGTTCAGAATGTGCTTGAAGTAAAAGACATTCCAAAAGGGACAAGTGTGATTGCGCAAGAGTTTAGACCTGGGCGACCAGAGCCGACACCGATTGAAGTGATTATGCAGCAAACGATCGATATTCCTCAGAAAACATTAGATTTTCATGATGGAGAATCGGATCGTGCGGGTGGTTCAAAACGCGAAGCTGGTAATTTAACTGGTGGAGAATCATCGTCCACATCGACGCAAACTAATGCGCAAAGTGACGCTGAATCTCAAAGTCAAAACCAGAGCCAGCAAGAGTTAGAAGAGACAATTAAAAAAGCGTTAGAGCGTGAAATTGCGGAAGGTGCAGTAGAAGTTGAAAACTTAGGTCAGCAACTTGTTATTCGTATTCGTGAAAAAGGTGCATTCCCTGCGGGGTCCGCATTTTTACAACCTAAATTTCGCCCGTTGATTCGTCAGATTGGTGAGCTAGTTAAAGATGTTCCCGGCATTATTCGTGTTTCTGGTCACACTGATAACCAACCATTAGAGTCGGAATTATACCGTTCGAATTGGGATCTATCAGCTCAGAGAGCGGTATCGGTTGGGCATGAAATGCTGCGAGTTAAAGGGTTTAATAGCGATCGTTTACGAGTTCGTGGTATGGCATCAACAGAGCCATTAGGTCCTAATAAAACAGCAGCGCAACGGGCTAGAAACCGTAGAGTTGAAATTAGTATCATGCAAGGCAAACCGTATGAAAGTGATGAAGTACCTGTAGCGCAAAACTAAACAAGACTAATTACGTAACGTAATTAGGGATATTAAACAGGAAAGGCGGGTTGAATTAGCAACCTGCCTTTTTTTTGGGTATAATCTTGCGCCTCAGATTAGGGCATCGCCAATCTAATCTAATCGTATTTATTTGATCGTTACACCACACCAGTGAAGCCTATTTATGAAGTTTATCGTTAAGCCACATCCAGAAGTTTTTGTTAAAAGTGATTCAGTACGTAAGCGTTTTATTCGTATTCTTGAAACGAATTTACGTAGCATCATTCAACGTGATACCAAAGGCGTTGAAGTGATTAACCGTCGTGATTACATTGAAGTTTCAGGTCTTGATGGCACATACCGTAATCAAGTACTTACGGCTGTAACGCATACTCCGGGTATTCACCATACGTTAGAAGTAAAACAAACAGCATTTGCTGATATGCACGACATCTATGAACAATGTTTAGAGATGAACCGTGAGATCATTGAAGGAAAAACATTCTGTGTTCGTGTGAAGCGTCGTGGTACTCATCCATTTACATCGATTGAACTAGAGCGTTACGTAGGTGGCGGTTTAAATCAGGCGGTTGAATCTGCAAAAGTAAAATTAAAAAATCCTGACGTTACCGTTAAGTTTGAAGTTGAAAATGAAAAACTAAACTTAGTGATTGCTCGCCATAAAGGTCTTGGTGGTTTCCCTCTTGGAACTCAAGAAGATGTATTAAGTTTGATCTCTGGTGGCTTTGATTCAGGCGTTTCGAGTTACTTACACATCAAACGTGGTTCAAAAGTGCATTACATGTTCTTTAACCTAGGTGGCCCTGCTCACGAAATTGGTGTTAAACAAGTTTCTCATTTCTTATGGAAGAAATACGGTTCATCTGCAAAAGTAAAATTCATTGCGGTCGATTTTGAACCTGTGGTTGCTGAGATCCTTGAGAAAGTTGATGATGGTCAAATGGGTGTTATCCTAAAGCGTATGTTTATGCGTGCAGGTGGCATGGTTGCTGAGAAGTTAGGTATCCAAGGTATGGTTACTGGTGAAGCGCTAGGTCAAGTATCAAGCCAAACACTGACTAACTTACGTCACATTGATAATGTCACTGATACATTGATCCTTCGCCCGCTAATCAACTGGGATAAAGAAGACATCATTAATGTTGCTCGTGAAATTGGAACGGAAGATTTTGCTAAAACAATGCCTGAGTATTGTGGTGTTATTTCTAAGAAACCAACCATCAAAGCTGAAAAATTCAAATTAGAGAAAGAAGAAGCTAAGTTTGATTTCTCTATTCTTGAGCAAGTGATTTACGATGCTCGCGTGATGGATATTCGTGCGATTGAAAAAGAAAGCCAAGAGCAAGCACCTGAAGTTGAAATGGTGTCTGAGCTAGGTTCTGATGTGGTTGTTCTTGATATCCGTAGTGCGGAAGAAGAAGATGAAAATCCATTGGAAATAGAAGGTGTTGAAGTTAAACACTTGCCTTTCTTTAGAATTGCGACTCAGTTTGGTGATTTAGACCAATCTAAAGAGTACCTATTGTACTGTGATCGCGGTGTAATGAGCCGACTTCAAGCGTTATTGTTGATTGAAAATGGCTACAAAAATGTGAAAGTTTACCGTCCGTAACTTGCGACGTATTAATTATGTAGAATGAGATAAAGAGAGCTGAATAATTAGCTCTCTTTTTTTATGTCTGCGTTTTAAATTGTTGAACCATAAAATCAATAAATACTCTCAACCTATTAGGCATATGATTACTTCTTAAGAACTGCATAATTATCTCACCTGTGTAATTTCCCTGAAGTTTCCAATCTGGCAGTACTTCTATTAACTTTCCATGAGTAAGATCTTCTCTTACAACAAAGTCAGGAAAGACACCGATACCAAGATGGTGTTTGACTGCATCCAATCGCATTCCTGTGTGGTTAACAATAAATTGGCCATTAACCGTCATGGTTAAGCACTCATTACCTTTCTCAAATTGCCATTGGTTATCATGTTGAGTTTCACCAAGGTATAAACAATCGTGAGCACTTAATTCTATAGGATGGTTGGGGATTCCTTTTTGTTTTAAATACTCTGGAGAAGCACAAAGGAGCAAATCTACATCCCCTAGTTTTTTAGCGACTAAGTTTTCTTGAGGACTGTTTGTAAGTTTGAAAATTAGGTCAAGATTGTCATGAATAGGATCGCAAGGTTGATCGGTTACTTTTATCTTGAGAGTAATGTGTGGGTAGTGATGAACAAAGATACGAAGAAGAGGTTGCAGCACTTTATTACCAAAGGCTTTCGGTGTGGCAATCCTTAATTCACCTTCAATTTTATTGTTATTACTGTCAGATACGTTTACAACCTCTTGAGCGTTATCGACAATGTTTTTACAATAATTATAAGTATCTTGTCCAGCAACGGTCAGAATTTGTTTTCTAGTCGTTCTTTCTAATAGCTTCACTTGTAGTGCTTTTTCAAGTCGAGAAACCTGACGACTTACCCCTGATGGTGTCATATCAAGAATGATCGCAGCTTTACTGAAACTTCCTGAGTCCACTACGGTTACAAAGGCAGCCATATCTGGTAGTAGGGTAATTAGCTTATTTATGTCCATCAGTCACAAAAGATTTGATTTAAGAGGGGATTATTTAACCTATCAGTTTCCAGTATGTTAGTGCAAATAAGGATGTGAGTTATGTTATCTCACAAGGAAAAAAGAGAATAGCGATGGAAAGCTGTGTAACTAGAGAGCAACAAGGCCCCCTTAATCAATACCTTCCTCCTTTGATGTTATTACTTGTCGCTATCTTTTGGGGGACAAGCTATGGGATTGCGAAAGAAGCCCTTTTATTTACTGGAGTGTTGGTTTTTTTAGTGATTCGGTTTGTTATGACAACACTCATTTTATTACCCATCGTTATTTATCGAAAAAATATAGCGCATTGGAAATCGGTTATTCCAACAGGGTTTATTTTATTTTTAATCTTCGTGTGTGAAACGTATGGAATAAAAAACACAACAGCGTCTAATGCTGCTTTTCTTATTAGTTTGTTTGTCGTTTTTACTCCATTTGTTGAATGGCTTATAAATAAAAATAGACCCACGAATAAGCTCTTCTTTTTATCTATTATGTCTGTCATTGGTGTGTTTTTATTAACCAATGCTAACGTTCATCAAATTAATATAAATATTGGCGATGTTTTAATGTTAATGGCGGCCGTATTAAGAGGGTTTATGGTCGTATTTACTAAAAAAGTGATGGTTGATAAAGAGGTTGATCCTATTATGGTGACAAGCGTTCAATCAAGTGTTGTCTCGATTCTTTCTATTATTTTATTGTTGTTTATTCATGGTACTGAATTTATTGACACCATTCCAATGGAGTTCTCTTTCTGGTTGTTAGCTCTTTATCTTGTTTTATTTTGTACCGTATTTGCTTTCTATGCTCAAAATTACAGCGTGAAGAAGATGTCGCCGACTAGGGTTTCTATCTTAATGGGAAGTGAGCCTATATTCGGTGCTCTGTTTGCTTTTTTATGGTTGAGTGAAAGTTTTACTGTTATTCAAATAATGGGAGCAAGTCTTATTTTTATCGTAACCTTCATAGTGACGAGAAAAGAAACCGCATCATAGTGTAGAGAAAGAAAAAAGAAGGAAATCCCAATGGCAATTTTATTTGGTATCGGGATTTCAAGCATCCGATTAGGCTTGATGGTAATTTAATGTTGGTAGTGTTACTAAGTCAGTCGCTAATTGAGCGGTCAGTTCTTTACCACCAAATTGCGTCACAATTTCCATTGCAAACTCCAGTGCAGAACCTGGGCCTTGACTTGTAATTAGGTTATTTAGTACATCGGTAAACACACGTTTTACTCGGCGGTTTTGTTCTGGAATGTGGTGCATTAGTGCGGGGTAACACGTCATTAAAGCGGCAGGGTAAATATTATGATGTTGGAGTACGATGGCAGGCGCTGCGCAAATTGCAGCAACCCATTTACCATCGTCTTTTTGTTGTTTTAGTAGCTCAATTAATAATGTACTGTCGCGGAAGTTTTCAGAACCTTTTAGCCCACCAGGAAGAACGATACAATCAAATTCTTCATCAGCGACATCGACTAGTTTTACATCGGCAGTTAGTATTACTCGTTGTGCAGCCTTCATGGTTAATGCACCATCAAATGCGGTACTGGCAACGGTGACATCAAATTTAGCGCGCTCTAGAATATCAATAACGGTAATGGCTTCAAGCTCTTCTGTTCCTGGTGCTAGGCAAACGAGAATTTTAGTGGTCATAGTGTGTTCTCTTCTAATTGTTTTATTTTATTATACAGGGCTTGGTTAATTGGTGCTGAAATTTGGTGTTTCTCGGCTTGTTTTAAAAGGTAGCCAGTAATGAAATCAATTTCACTTCGGCGTTGATAAAAAAGATCACGGTTCATGGAGGAGTAATTTACAGACGTTGCGGTAATCACTTGATTAACGGTGGTGATTAATTCCTTTAAAGACCAATCAATGTGATTTTTTTCAAGCACCAGATAGACTTCATTACAGATAGTTAAAACATCACTATGCAATTTAGGATGCAGTAGATCGCCATTTTTACATTGATGGATTGCGGTTAATGGGTTTATTGCGCAGTTAATGGCGAGCTTTTTCCAAAGTGCGGTTTGGATGTTTGAATTCCATTCTACAGAGTCTAATGCATGATGAAGTACATCTTGCATAAAATGACATTGTTCACCAAGTGGATTAAATGGACCAATAACGGTTGTACCAAGACCTGTGTGTTCAACTGATTCTTTATTGTGTTTTAGTGCTGCATGAGTCGTGGTTGCTTGTAAAATAGGGTGGTGATCTATGTGATTTTTTACAGTATCAATAGCGCCCATTCCATTATGCATAAAGAGTAATATGGTCTCTTGTGATAAATGAGGAAGTAAAGGGAGTAGAGCGCTTTCTACTTGCCATGCTTTAACCGTAATAAAGAGTAAATCACAATAGGTTAGTGATTCTTTATCGTTACAAGAAAAAGTGTGCGAAGAGTTTTCTTGTGCACTTAAAGAAAGAGAAACATCAGAAGGCGCTGAGCTTCTTGTCCATAAAGAGACATTATGCCCTGCTTTTTGCAGATAACACGCCCATAAAGAACCGACAGCTCCAGGACCAAGAATGGTGATATTCACGCGACTATCCATTAAGAATAAATAATGAAAGTAGTGTAATGGGTTTGCTAGAAAAAACAAAGGCGCTCATGATGAGCGCCTTAATAAAATCGAGATTCTAGCTTAGATTAGAATTTGTAAGTAACACTTACATAGTGGCTCACGCCTGATGATTCCCATTTGCCAGTATCACCTGTGAAGAAGTTAGTTGCAGAACCATCATCTAAACCGTAAATATCTTGGTAAGCTTTTAGGCCGTAACCAACAGCAAACTGGTTTGAATGCCAGTAGATACCATTGAACATTGCACCGCCATTGCTTTTTGCACTGTATTCTTCTTTCATTCCAAATTGGTAATCAATGTAACCTTGGTAAGAAATGAATGAACCGTTATCGAAGAAGTAGAATGGTTTGAACCAGTTAGCTGACACTTGGTAGCCGTTCCAATCTTTTTTATTTAGATCGTAAAGACCATAAACATTAAGACCAACTTTACCTAACCAAGGAACCATGATATCAGAGCCTAAACCCCAGAAAGAGTTATTAACACCTTCTGTTTTGCCTGTTTTTTCATTATAACTAGTGTTCCCGCCCCAGTTAAATAATGTTGCAACGTACAGTTCTTGAATAGGACCCATAGATAAATCTTTACCAGTTAGTCCGTCTAAAGACATACGTGGTGCAAATTTCATGAACATTTTATCTGGTGATGTAGATTTATCTGTGTCGTCTTTGTTTGCTAGGTTGAATACATCAACGTAACCATAAAGATCAAAGATCCCAGAGCGACCGCCAAATTCCATCTCTAAATAGTCATGTGTGTTTTCTGCAGCTGTGCTTGATGCTGGCTTCTCATCAATTGAATACATGTAGTTAAACTGCATGAATTTAAAATCGTTTTTATGAGTATCGCCATCGGTGTAATCAGCAGCGAAAGTAGGAGCAGAAAGAGTAGCAAGAACAGATAGAGCTAAAAGGGATTTACGCATAATGGCATCTCTATAGTTATGTATTACTAATAATCAGCAAGTAGGTTTAATTCTTGCCCTTAAGTTGTGCACATAATATAGATAAAGTTCACTTTTTTAAATGCAAAAAATGTAATGTTGATGTTATATGTAGATCTTGATCTTGTTTATAAATTTAACTATAAATAAATAGTGATCAAAATCACTTACTTGACGTTAATTTGACATGATTTTGTGATCTGGAAACAATAAAGCCCCCGGGTTAGGGGGGCTTTGGTAGCAAACTTGTTATGACTTCTCTGGTTTAAGAACCTTGAGACTTATCAAGTAGGGCTTTAAAGTGATCTTTAAGCATAAGCAACATAATTAGGCTTGGGATAACCATTACCGCTGTCAATATGAAGAATAGAGGCCAACTATTTAGATAGTCGGCAAGCTCTCCACTGAAAGAGGCTAATGTCGTCCGACCTAAGTTCCCTAAAGAGGCAAGTAAGGCGTACTGCGTTGCAGAGAAAGCTTCGCCAGTTAAAATAGTTAAGAAGGACACAAAGGCAACGGTAGAAAAAGCCGTTGTGAAATTATCAACAATGATGGTTGCTAAGAATAAGTGTTCGTTAGGGCCAACATTTGCAATCAATGCAAACATCAAATTACTTGCTGCCATCGCGACCCCACCAATCATTAGACCTTTAATAACACCAAAACGGACATTAATTAAACTGCCTAAAAGAGTAAAGAAGATGGTCGCTCCCCAACCAATTAATTTTGAGTAATAACCAATCTGTTCATTACTGAATCCAATTTCTTTGTAAAATGTAATCGACATTCTTCCTAAAAAGGCTTCGCCAATTTTAAATAAGAAAACGAATAACAACAGGGTACAAGCGGTTTTTACGCCATTACGTTTAAAGAAATCATAAAATGGTTCGATGATCGTTACGGAAAACCAAGTAGCCGTTTTTGAGCCAATGACTTTATTGTATCGTTCTTCTGCTTCATGTTGCAGTTCATCACGTTTAGTTTTTGGTTCTCCAACTAATAAAGTGAAGACCATCAATAGAGCCACAATCGCGGTCATACCGTAGTAGACATTATTCCATCCGATAGTATCTGCATTAACAAAAGCAAGATACCCAGGAAGGGAGTAACCAGTCCACCAGCCAATAACCGCCATTGCAGACGCTTGTGGCATTTTGGTTGACTCTGATTTAGGAAATGTGTCTATACGGAAGGCATCAATGGCAATGTCTTGAGTAGAAGAAGCGATTGAAATAACGAGTGCAAACATTGAGATAAGCACCAGATTATCGGTAGGGTTTAAACCTGCAATTTGGAAGGTTGAGACTAATACAATACCTTGGCAGAGGAAAATCCAACTTTTACGTTGCCCTAATTTTTTACTAAGGAAGGGTAATTTTACACGGTCAACTAAAGGTGCCCACATAAAATTAATGGCATAAACTGCAAATACTGAACCGAAATAGCCAATAGCAGCACGAGTTAACCCTGCATCTTGGAGCCAACCTGACATATTTGAGCCGATAAGAACCCACGGGAAACCACTTGAACAACCAAGCATAAAAACCCAAAGTAGGCGTTTATCCATGTAACTTTTAATTGCGGTTTTCCATTGCATCGAATGGGACATGTAACGCTCCTTGTTATTCTTATAATAGGAATAAAAGAGGGAAATAATTCAGCATAAACAACAGAGCAGCTCGAAAGCTGCTCTGTAATTGGATTATCTTAACTTGATTATTTAATCAATGTTGCTTTAGTTATGATAATTGGCTCAACGGGAATATCACGCATCCCATTGGCAAGGGCTTTGGTTGGTTTTGAGGCCATGTTTTGAATAATGTCAAAACCTTGGGTTACTTTACCAAAAACAGCATAACCTGGTGGGCGTTGATTTGCGTTTAAGAAATCGTTGTCATTTAAGTTAATGTAAAACTGACGAGTGGCTGAATCCGGATTATTGGTACGAGCCATTGCAACCGTAGCGGTATCATTACCTAAACCGTTATAACCTTCGTTTTTAATTGGGCCATAATTCGATTTTTTCAGCATGTCTTTATCAAAACCGCCGCCTTGAGCCATGAAGCCAGGGATCACTCGGTGGAATTGCGTTCCTACGTAGCTTCCATCTTCGACATAGCGAATAAAGTTAGCGACAGATATTGGCGCTTTCTCTGCATTGAGCTCAATAGTAAAGCTACCTAATGTGGTATCAAATTTTACGGATTCAGCCAATGCTGATTGAGTGAAGCCAAGTGCGGCAATTAAAAGAGCCACTTTTGAAGTTAGTTTCATGATTAGAAATTACCTTTAATGTAGGTTTGAAGTTCTTCATCAACGGCAATCTTATCTAACACTGCATTGATAAGATCGTTAAGTACGCCTTCAATTGCTTCATTATCTGCACTCATCGCGCCCGTTTTCTCAGAAACACCAGTGTAGGTTTTAACAAATTTACCTTGTGGAGTTTCAGCGGTTATTTGAAGTTTCACTTCTGTTTTCATGTCATTGCTCATTAGAGAGTGTTGAACACTGACTAATGCTTCAATGATGTCTAAACGTAAGGTGTTATCACTGTCTACGGTAATTACAAACCCTTGAGCTTTCAATTGAGTAGATAACGCATCTTCTAGTGTTACACGTAAATTTTGCTTAGCGTGAATAGGCTGTACGTTCTGGCGCCCGTTATCAATAACAGCGACGTATTGTGCAGTTCTAAGATCGCTACTATCCAAAGTAAGCGTCGTGCCATCAACAATTTGATGTGCATTTGATGATGGAACTGGCTTAATATCCAGTTGAGGATCAGAAGGAGCACTACATGCTGCTAAAAATAGAGCAGAAAGGGCAATAATGGCCTTTTTCATTGGGGAATCCTTTTTATTTTGATTTTTCAGCTTTAACGGCTTCTAAAATAACGAATTTGGAATTGCTAGCAATGGTGGTGACGTTTTCTTCACCGAACAAGCGACATAATTTATCATCATAATCAAGATGACGGTTTCCAATAACTAATAATTTCCCTTCTTTGCATAAGATGTGCTTAGCATCACAGAACATTTGCCATGCAATATGGTCAGTAACGGCTTGGCCTTGATGAAAAGGAGGATTACATAATACTAAGTAACTACTGTGTTTTTTAAATCCATCCAAGCAGTTATTCGCAATAAACTGAAATTGACGTTCTTTACCTAGATTGACTTCTAAATTACGACGAGCTGATTCTACAGCCATAAAGCTTTCATCTATGCAGGTAATTCGTGCTTCTGGGTTTAGTTGAGCAGCTTTAACACTCAAAACACCATTGCCACAACCTAAGTCGATGATATGACGCAATTCTGCATCAACTGGAATATGTTCAAGCATAAAACGAGCGCCTTGATCTAAACGCTCACCTGAATACACATTAGGGTAATTTAGCAGATCGATATCTTCATTATCAACACTCCAACACACGGCTTCTGCAATGGTTAGTGGATTGGTTGCATTTGCATTTGAGAAAACTAGGCGGTGTTTTTTCCAAGCTAATGATGTCTTGGTTTCCCCTAAATAGTCTTCAAAAACTTCAAGTGTTGAGCTGTGTATTTCTTTCGCTTTATTTACGGCAATAATTGGGCATTCAGCCGTCATTGATTGGCGAAGCTGTTGAAGTTGCCAAGCGAGCATTCGATTGTTTTTTGGAATTTGCATTATCACAAGGTCGAAACCTTGAGGCATTTCCTCCGTTGAAGAGATCAACTGTACGCGGTTACATTGATTACGTTGTAGGTTTTTTAATGTACCTCGTTGAGAAACAAACGAATCGGTCATCATGGTGACATTGTGCTTTTCAGAGAACCAGCAAGATAAAGCACCAAAATTATCATTTAAGATAAGGATGTTTTTATTGTCTTCTAGGTTTAGCTCTTCTTCTACATGCTTAATGATGAACTCATCACCGGCATCCCATGCTTGCAATAATTCTTGAGCACGTTTTGGGTAACGCTGTAGATTGAGAGTACGATCAAACAAACATAATTCAGTTTTCATATATAGGATCTTCAAATAAGGAACGCTTCTGGCTATTGTCGCAAATGGTGTATAAAGTGGAAATAGAAGAATTGAAATAAAGAAGGGATTTATATGATTCAGCAACAAATAGAGCAAAAATTACACTCAGAGCTGTCTTCATCATACTTAAAAGTATTGAATGAGAGTTATATGCACAATGTACCAGAAGGATCTGAGAGCCATTTTAAAGTCATAGTGGTTAGTGATCAGTTTAATGATAAGCGCTTATTAGCTCGTCATCGAATGATTAATGCAATATTAGCGGATGAATTGGCGAACCATATTCATGCATTAGCCATTCATACTTACACGGAATCAGAATGGCAGGCATTGGATTCTGAATTGGTTCCGAGCTCACCTAATTGTATGGGGGGATCAAAAAGTTAATGATGAAACAAGATTGTTTATTCCTTAACATTAAGTAAACAATTGTTACTTTTTCTTGTTGATTTTTTACGTGTTACCCATGTCATTGCCACTAAGGTGGTATTTTTAATTTTTGAGCAATAATTGTGCACTGGATCTAAAATGCGTAAAGCATTTCAATGATTTCTAACAATGAAGAGCAAAAAATTGTGGGAATCTGGCTATTGAGCGTGGCATGCACACTATAAAAAATGCTAGAATCTTCCGCCTTAAAATAGCTTTTTTCGTCTTTATGTAAAAAGCATATTACTAGATTGTTATTGTGTTGATAGTTTTAATTATTAACACTGAACATGAATTAGTAATGTCGTGTCTTATATAGAATCCTTTTTCCCAATTAAATTAGTGCAAGTGCGTATGATTACAATAAAAAAGGGTTTGGATCTTCCTATAGCAGGAGTTCCAACTCAGGTGATTAATGATGGTAATTCCATCACTAAAGTCGCCTTGCTTGGCGAAGAGTATGTTGGTATGCGTCCTACGATGCATGCTCGCGTTGAAGATGTAGTTAAAAAAGGTCAGATTCTTTTTGCTGATAAAAAGAATCCTGGTGTTATTTTTACATCTCCAGTAAGTGGTAAAGTTGTTGAAATTAACCGTGGTGCTAAACGTGTACTTCAATCTGTAGTAATTGCAGTTGAAGGCGAAGAGCAGGTTACTTTTAATAGCTATGCAGCAAATCAGTTGGCTTCTCTTGATCGTGATGCGATCAAGCAACAGCTTATTGATTCTGGTGCATGGACTGCATTACGTACTCGTCCGTTCAGCAAGGTTCCAGCGATCGATTCTGAAACAAAGGCTATCTTTGTAACTGCTATGGATACTAATCCTTTAGCAGCTGATGCAGAAGTGATCATCAACCAACAAGAAGACGCTTTTGTTGCAGGCCTAGATTTATTATCTGTGTTAACAGGTGAGAAGGTTTATGTATGTAAGAAAGGTGGGAGTTTACCTCGCTCTTCTCAAGGCAATGTTGAAGAACATGTATTTGATGGCCCTCATCCAGCAGGGTTAGCGGGTACTCACATGCATTATTTGTATCCTGTGGATCTAAATAATGTGGCGTGGAGCATTGGCTACCAAGACGTTATTGCTTTTGGTCAATTATTCTTAACGGGTGAAATCTACTCTGACAGAATCGTATCTTTAGCTGGACCTGCCGTAAATAATCCTCGTTTAGTTCGTACTATTACTGGTGCTAGCTTACTTGAATTAACTGACAGCGAAGTAATGCCTGGTGAAGTACGAATCATTTCTGGTTCTGTATTAAATGGTACTCAAGCGTCTGGCCCTCATGCTTACCTTGGTCCTTACCATCAGCAAGTGTGTGTTCTTCGTGAAGGTCGTGAGAAAGAGTTTTTAGGCTGGGCTGTCCCTGGTAAAAATAAATTCTCTGTTACTCGTTCATTCCTAAGCCATGTATTCTCAGGTCAACTGTTTAACATGACAACAACTACCAATGGTAGTGATCGTGCAATGGTGCCAATTGGTAGTTACGAACGTGTAATGCCTTTAGACATGGAACCTACCATGTTATTGCGTGACCTTTGTGCTGGTGATGTTGACAGTGCTGCACGTTTAGGTGCATTAGAGTTAGATGAAGATGATCTAGGTCTATGTACGTATGTGTGCCCTGGTAAATATGAGTATGGTCCAATGCTTCGTGAGATCTTGGATACCATCGAGAAGGAAGGGTAATCAATGAGCCTGTTAAAGATTATTGAAAAAATTGAACCTCATTTTGAACCTGGCGGTAAATATGAGAAGTGGTTTGCGCTTTATGAAGCGGCTGCAACTCTATTTTATACACCAGGTTTAGTTACTAAAGGTGGTTCACATGTACGTGATAGCGTTGATTTAAAACGTATCATGATCATGGTTTGGTTTGCTGTATTCCCTGCAACATTTTGGGGTATGTACAACTCAGGTCATCAAGCGATTGTTGCTCTTGAGCACATGTACTCTGGCGCTGAATTAGCAGCTGTCGTTTCTGGTGACTGGCACTACTGGTTTACCGAAATGCTTGGCGGCACAATAAGTGCTGATGCAGGTTGGGGCAGTAGCATGCTACTGGGTGCAACTTACTTCTTACCAATATATGCCGTTGTGTTTATTGTTGGTGGCTTCTGGGAAGTGTTGTTCTGTATGGTGCGTAAGCATGAAGTAAACGAAGGTTTCTTTGTTACTTCTATTCTTTTCGCATTGATCGTTCCACCAACTCTTCCACTATGGCAAGCAGCGTTAGGTATTACCTTCGGTGTTGTTGTAGCAAAAGAAATTTTTGGTGGTACTGGTCGTAACTTCCTAAACCCAGCGCTTGCGGGTCGTGCATTCTTATTCTTTGCATACCCAGCTCAAATTTCAGGTGATACAGTTTGGACTGCTGCTGATGGCTTCTCTGGTGCTACAGCACTTAGCCAATGGGCACAAGGCGGTCAAGGTGGCTTAGTTAATACAGTCACTGGTAACACTATCTCTTGGATGGACGCATTCATTGGTAATATCCCAGGTTCAATCGGTGAGGTTTCGACTCTTGCTCTGATCCTTGGTGGCCTAATGATCGTTTACATGCGTATTGCATCTTGGCGCATTATTGCGGGTGTTATGATTGGTATGGTTGCAGTGTCTACACTGTTTAATCTTATTGGTTCTGATACAAACGCAATGTTTAGCATGCCTTGGCACTGGCACCTAGTTCTTGGTGGTTTTGCGTTTGGTATGATCTTTATGGCTACAGACCCAGTATCAGCGTCATTTACCAGTAAAGGTAAGTGGTGGTACGGTATTTTAATTGGTGGTATGGCTGTAATGATCCGTGTAGTTAACCCTGCGTACCCAGAAGGTATGATGTTAGCTATCCTGTTTGCAAACTTATTTGCTCCACTGTTTGATAACCTTGTTGTTGAAGGTAACGTGAAACGGAGACTAAAACGCTATGGCAAGTAATAACGATAGCATTAAAAAGACACTGCTAGTTGTTGTCGGCTTGAGTTTAGTGTGCTCACTTGTCGTATCAATGGCGGCTTCTTTATTAAAAGATAAGCAACAATATAATGCGGTTCTTGATAAGCAAAAAAATATTGTTGCTGTTGCTAGCTTAAATGATAAAGGCACAGATATTCCTGCGATATACCAAGAATATATTGAGCCTCGTTTAGTTGATTTTTCAACAGGTGAATTCGTTGAAGGCAACGCAGCAAGTTTTAACCAACGTGCTTCTGCTAAAGATTCAGCAACATCAATTAAGCTTACGCCTGAACAAGATAAAGCGAAAATCATTCGTCGTTCTAATATTGGGTTAGTTTACCTAGTAAAAGAAGACAATGAGCTTACTCGTATTATTTTACCTATTCATGGGTCTGGTCTTTGGTCAATGATGTACGCGTTTTTAGCGATTGAGACTGATGGTAATACTATTGCTGGTATTACATATTACGATCAAGCTGAAACCCCAGGACTTGGTGGCGAAGTAGAAAATCCACAATGGCGCGCACAATTCATCGGAAAGAAACTGTTTAACGCTGATGGCACTCTTGCTATTAAAGTCGTTAAAGGTGGCGCTCCTGCTGATTCAGTATCAGGCGTAGATGGATTATCTGGCGCAACATTAACAAGTAACGGTGTTCAGCATACGTTTGATTTTTGGCTTGGCGATATGGGTTTCGGTCCTTTCCTTGCTAAAGTGAAAGCAGGAGACCTTAACTAATGAATACTAAAGATCTTAAAAAGAATATTTTAGCGCCAGTATTGGATAACAACCCAATCGCGTTGCAAGTTCTTGGTGTATGTTCTGCGCTTGCAGTAACAACGAAATTAGAAACAGCATTTGTTATGACTATTGCGGTAATGTTTGTTACTGCATTCTCTAACTTTTTTGTTTCATTAATTCGTAATCATATACCTAGTAGTGTGCGTATTATTGTTCAAATGGCAATTATCGCATCATTAGTAATTGTTGTTGACCAAATCTTAAGAGCTTATCTTTACGATATTTCTAAGCAACTGTCTGTTTTTGTCGGTCTGATTATTACAAACTGTATTGTAATGGGACGTGCTGAAGCTTTTGCTATGAAATCTAAGCCGTTACCATCTTTTATTGATGGTATTGGCAATGGTTTAGGCTATGGTTTTGTTCTTATCACTGTTGCATTTTTCCGTGAGCTATTAGGTTCTGGTAAATTGTTTGGTGTTGAAGTTCTTCCGTTAGTTTCTAATGGCGGTTGGTATCAACCAAATGGCTTAATGTTACTAGCACCATCAGCATTCTTCTTAATTGGTTTTATGATTTGGGCTATCCGTATCTTTAAGCCTGAACAAGTAGAAGCGAAGGAGTAAGGTCGAAATGGAACATTATATTAGTTTGCTTGTAAAATCGATCTTCATCGAGAACATGGCACTTTCATTTTTCTTAGGTATGTGTACGTTTCTTGCCGTATCTAAAAAAGTAAAGACGTCATTTGGTCTTGGTGTTGCAGTAGTTGTTGTACTGACTCTTGCTGTGCCTTTAAATAACTTGGTTTATACCTACTTATTAAAAGATGGCGCGCTAGTAGAAGGTGTGGATTTAAGTTTCCTTAACTTCATTACTTTCATCGGTGTTATTGCCGCTCTTGTACAAATCTTAGAGATGGTTTTAGACCGTTTCTTCCCACCTTTGTACAATGCATTAGGTATCTTCCTTCCGTTAATCACAGTTAACTGTGCAATTTTCGGTGGTGTATCTTTCATGGTACAACGTGACTATAACTTCACTGAATCGATCGTGTACGGATTTGGCTCTGGTGTTGGTTGGATGTTAGCTATCGTGGCACTTGCGGGTATTCGTGAGAAAATGAAATATTCAGATGTACCTCCAGGTCTTCGTGGCCTAGGTATTACTTTCATTACAGTAGGTTTGATGGCGTTAGGCTTTATGTCTTTCTCTGGTGTTCAACTGTAGGGTAAGCACCCAATTATAAGGAATAAAAAATGCAAAGCATTATTCTTGGTGTAGCGATGTTTACCATTATTGTATTAATTTTAGTATTAGTGATTTTATTCGCTAAATCTAAATTAGTACCTGCAGGTGACATTACTATCTCTGTAAACGGCGATCCTGAAAAAGCGATCATTACACAACCAGGTAGCAAGTTACTTAGTGCTCTTGGTAGCGCTGGTATCTTTGTATCATCTGCGTGTGGTGGCGGTGGTTCTTGTGGTCAGTGTCGTGTAAAAGTGAAATCTGGTGGTGGTGATATTCTACCAACAGAGCTTGATCATATTTCTAAAGGTGAGGCTCGTGAAGGCGAGCGTCTAGCATGTCAAGTTGCAATGAAAACTGACATGGAAATTGAACTTCCAGAAGAAATCTTTGGTGTTAAAAAGTGGGAATGTACTGTTACTTCGAATGACAACGAAGCCACTTTTATCAAAGAATTGGTTCTTGCTATCCCTGATGGCGAAGAAGTTCCGTTCCGTGCTGGTGGTTACATTCAAATTGAAGCTGAACCACATCATATTAAATACGCTGATTATGATATTCCTGAAGAATATCGTGGTGATTGGGATAAATTTAATTTATTCCGTTACGAGTCAATCGTTAAAGAGCATTCGATCCGTGCTTACTCTATGGCTTCATACCCAGAAGAGAAAGGCATTATCAAGCTTAATGTACGTATTGCTACTCCGCCGCCAAATAATCCAAACGTAGCGCCTGGTATCATGTCATCTTATATCTGGTCTTTAAAAGAAGGCGACAAATGTACTATTTCTGGTCCATTTGGTGAATTCTTTGCAAAAGACACTGATAATGAAATGGTATTTATCGGTGGTGGCGCAGGTATGGCGCCAATGCGTTCTCATATCTTTGACCAACTTCTACGCCTTAAATCAACGCGTAAAATGTCTTACTGGTATGGCGCACGTTCTAAACGTGAAATGTTCTACGTTGAAGATTTTGATGGCCTAGCGGCTAACAATGATAACTTCGTATGGCATTGTGCTTTATCTGATCCTATGCCAGAAGATAACTGGGATGGTTACACAGGTTTCATTCACAACGTACTTTATGAAAACTACTTGAAAGATCATGAAGCACCAGAAGATTGTGAGTATTACATGTGTGGTCCACCAATGATGAATGCTGCTGTTATCAGTATGCTGAAAGATCTTGGTGTTGAAGATGAAAACATCTTACTAGATGACTTCGGTGGTTAATCTCTCGAAGTGAAAAATATTGGCTGGCTCATCAATTGAGTCAGCCTTTTTTCGTATTAGTGCGCTACATTTAACCAGACAAAGTACAGGGTTATAGGTTTTTTTGGAATGTATATTCCTGTGTATTGTTTTGTTATTTAAATTTATGTTAATTAAGGAGTTGGCAGTGATTGTCAGTGTTACTCATTTAGTGAATAGAACCAAACTGATTTTGTTATCTTGTTTTGCTTTACTACTACTTAGCGGTTGTGGTGAACAACAACGTGAACAAGTGTATTTAAATGGTCCAACGATGGGGACAAGCTATAATATTAAATTTATTAATAAAGATGGCTTACCAAAGCAAGATGTTATTCATGCAGAGATAGATAAACGACTAGAGTTAGTAAATGACCAAATGTCGACGTACCGTAAAGACTCAGAACTGAGTCAATTTAATCAGAGTACAGCATTAACGCCATTTACGGTTTCTAAAGATACAGCCACAGTGATTAGTGAAGCGATTCGCTTAAATAAAGTCACTTTGGGTGCATTAGATATCACGGTTGGTCCTTTAGTTAATATATGGGGTTTTGGTCCAGAAGCTCGTCCTGAGGTTGTTCCTACTGAAGATGAATTGAATGCTCGTCGTGCTATTGTCGGTATTCAGCATTTAAGCGCGACAGAAACAACTGTTACAAAAGATATCCCTAACCTTTATGTTGATTTATCAACAATAGCAAAAGGCTGGGGAGTTGATGTTGTTGCTAATTATTTAGAAGGATTAGGCATTACTGACTATATGGTCGAAGTCGGTGGTGAAATGCGAGTTAAAGGGAATAATAAAGAGAATGTTGCTTGGCGTATCGCGATAGAAAAGCCAACGGTTGATGAACGTTCTATTCAAGAAATAATAGAGCCTGGGCATCATGCGGTTGCAACGTCTGGTGATTACCGTATTTACTTTGAAAAAGAAGGTGTACGTTACTCTCATATTATTAACCCTATTACAGGGAACCCAATAGCCAATAAAGTTGTCTCAGTTACAGTACTTGATAAATCATCAATGACTGCTGATGGACTTGCTACAGGGTTAATGGTGTTAGGTGAAGAGCAAGGCATGGCCGTTGCTAATAAACATAACATTCCTGTTTTCATGATTGTGAAAACTAAAGATGGCTTTAAAGAACTCTCTTCTGAAGCCTTTAAGCCTTTTTTGAAATAAGTGAGTAGATAATGAATACTTTTCTAATTACGTTTGGTGTTTTTCTTACTGTTATTGGTGCAATGGCTATTGGTTATATTGTGCAACGTAAAGTAGTGAAAGGCAGTTGTGGTGGCCTTGGTTCTGTTGGGATAGATAAAGTGTGTAACTGTCCAGAACCTTGTGATGCACGAAAAAAACGTGAAGCTAAAGAAATCATTCGAGCTGAAAAACTAGCTGCATGGGAAAAAGATCGCATCGCGTAAGTTTTTTACTCTATAACTATCTTAAAACAGCATCTTTATAGATGCTGTTTTTTATTGTAAAAAAATCATTTCATCGCTATCATTTAACTGTTTATTTATACAGTTGATGTGAGTGTTGAGATTGAAAACGTGGAATTAGAAGCAGATAAAAAGGTGCGTAAAATCATTCATATCGATATGGATTGTTTCTATGCAGCGGTTGAAATGCGAGATAATCCTGCATTACGTGACGTTCCTTTGGCCGTTGGTGGAAGTGAAAGACAGCGTGGTGTATTAAGTACGTGTAACTATCAAGCTAGGAAGTTTGGTCTTCATTCTGCAATGCCAACAGGACGAGCGTTATCCCTTTGTCCTCACTTGGTGGTTGTACCTGGTCGCATGCAGGTCTATAAGCAAGTCTCTCACCATATACACCGTATATTTCGTCGCTATACTGATAAAATAGAACCACTCTCTTTAGATGAAGCTTATCTCGATGTTAGTGAATGTACGTTGTTGCATGGTTCGGCGACATTGATAGCTCAACAAATACGTAGAGACATATTTAATGAACTGCAATTAACCGCATCAGCAGGAATTGCCCCTCTTAAATTTTTAGCTAAAATTGCCTCTGATTTAAATAAACCTGATGGTCAGTATGTGATTACTCCAAATATGGTTATGGATGAAATTGACTCATTACCATTGGAGAAAATACCAGGGGTCGGAAAAGTAAGCTTAGAGCGGTTACATAGATCAGGACTGCATACTTGCAAGGACGTCCAACAGTTTGACCAACGTGAGTTATTATTGTTATTTGGAAAAATGGGGGCTTCATTATGGAAGCGATCTCATGGAATTGATGAAAGAGAAGTGATTACAGAGCGTAATCGAAAGTCCGTAGGTGTAGAAAGAACATTTTCTCATAATATCAGCATGTTTGAAGAATGCTGGGAAGTCATTAAAACACGCTTGTACCCTGAATTAGAGTCGAGACTAATAAAAGCAAATGGTGATAATTATATTGCTAAGCAAGGTATTAAAATTAAGTTCGCAGACTTCCAACAAACGACGATTGAACATGTGCATAATCAATTAACGCTAGCATTTTTTGAAGAACTTTTGATTGAAGTATTAGAAAGGCAAAAAGGGAGGGAGATCCGACTTATCGGATTAAACGTAATGCTTAAAGATAAGGAAGTCACTCAACAATTAAGTTTCTTCTAATAAAACTATCAACAATTCTCATTTTTGATAGTTTATAAAATGTTGCATTTGAGTAGCAGTTGTTTTGGTTAGATTACTTGTATATATATAGGTGATTTCAATTTGGTGTTTATCGAACATATAATGGGCAACCGATTGTTATATAGACAAATTTCATAGAGGCTAAATAACCATCTCTATATAATATAACGTCGTAATTTACGATATAATTATTATACACAACGGTTGTTTATGAACTTTACAAAATGTGCTTTGGCATTAAGCCTTATTTTACCGACATCAGCTATTTCTGCACCATTATTAACGCTAGACACACTCACTTCTCAAGAAAAAATCCAACAAGCAAATGCATGGTTAGAAATTGATACTCAAGCATTTAAACATAATATTGATACATTAAAAAAATCACTTAATTCAGACACTAAAATCTGTGCGATCATGAAAGCGGATGCATACGGTAATGGAATTGAAGGATTAATGGATTCAGTGATTAGTCGTGATGTTGAATGTATTGGTATCACAAGTAATGAAGAAGCGCGTATTGTTCGAGCTAAAGGATTCTCTGGTGAGATCATGCGTGTTCGTGCTGCGACACCAAATGAAATTGAATCAGGCTTAAATTATCAAATAGAAGAGCTTATTGGTTCAAGTGAGCAAGCAAATACGATTGCTAAATTAGCAAAAAAAAATCATACCGTAATTCCTGTTCATCTTGCATTGAATGCGGGCGGAATGGGACGCAATGGCCTTGATTTATCTCAACCTCAAGGGAAAAAAGAGGCGTTAAATATTGCCTTTAATGGTCATATTAATATTGTTGGTATTATGACGCATTTCCCTAATGAATCAGTTGATGAGATCCGTACAAAACTGGATTTATTTAAGCAAGAAAGTAAATGGCTTATTGATGAAGCTCAGTTAAATCGTGAAAACATCACTCTGCATGTCGCAAACTCTTACACCACGATTAATTTACCTGAAGCACATTTAGATATGGTTCGTCCAGGTGGATTGTTGTATGGAGATATGCCAAGTAACCCTGAATATCAGCGTATTGTTCGTTTTAAGACCTCAGTTGCTTCTTTGAATTACTTACCAAAGGGCAGCACGATAGGCTATAGCAGCACTTATGTGTTAGGTCGAGATTCAATTTTAGCCAATTTACCTTTAGGCTATTCTGATGGGTATGTTCGCTCTATTGGTAATAATGGGTATGTGTTGATCAATGGTCAGAAAGCGAATGTAGTCGGTGTGACATCAATGAACACAACGATGGTTGATGTGACTGATATTAAGAATGTTCAGCCTGGTGATGAAGTCGTTCTATTTGGTAAACAAAATGAGCAGACGATTGAAACTAAAGAAATGGAAGCATTTAGCAGCCGAAGTATGCCTGAGCTTTATGTTATCTGGGGTGCAACTAACCCAAAAGTTTATTTTTAACGATTGACGTTATTTGACTATAAATAAAAACGGTCAGCATAAGCTGACCGTTTTTTATAATCCCAATACTAAAGGATTATTTTTTGGGAATGTTCTCTAAAATGGCAACCATTTGTTCCCAATAAAGAGCAACCGTATCAATTTTTACTTTCTCATCTGGAGAATGAGGAAACTTGATGGTCGGACCAAATGAGATCATGTCCATTTTAGGATAAGGTTCTTTAAATAGACCACACTCTAAACCTGCATGAATTACCATTATGTTTGGCTTATTTCCGTAAATGCCTTCGTAGACATCACGGAACACATGCATGATTTCAGAATCTGCGTCTGGCTTCCAACCTGGATATGTACCAGAGAAGCTGACTTGTGCTCCTGCTAATTCAGCCACAGATGAAAGCATTCCTTCAACCATGCTACGGCCAGAATCCATTAATGAACGGATTAGGCATAGAATTGTGATTGTGCTTTCTTCAGTAGTAATAACGCCCACATTTAAAGACGTTTCTACCACACCCTCAATATCATCACTCATGCGGATAACACCATTTGGACAGGCATTTAGTGTCGCAATGAACGGAGTTTGAGTGGCTAGTGTCAAGACGTTTTCAGCAAAGGCTGTCTCGTTGATACTTACAATATTCGTTTCTACTCGACCTAATTCGTCTTTCAATAGATCGGTATAGAAAGTAAATAGTTCAGCCAGTTTTGCTTCATTCTCAGCAGGAACGGCAACCGTTGCGAATGCTTCACGAGGAATAGCATTACGTAAGCTACCACCACGGAATTCAACAAGGCGTAAATCCAGTTCAACAGCGTGGCCAGCAAGGAATCGACCCAGTAATTTGTTTGCGTTACCACGACCAGTATGAATGTCACAACCAGAATGGCCGCCTTTTAGGCCTTTTAGTGTAATTTGACGAGTAACATAGCCAGCAGGCAGTGCTTCACGTTCGATCATTAATTTGATAGCACCATCAGCACCACCAGCACAACCCATGTAGATTTCACCTTCTTGTTCTGAATCGGTATTAAGAAGAATGTCACCTTCTAACCAACCAGCTTCTAAACCAAAGGCACCAGTCATGCCTGCTTCTTCATCAATGGTTAATAATACTTCTAATGGGCCATGCTTCAATTCTTTTGAGGCTAAAACAGCAAGACATGAAGCCATGCCCATACCATTGTCGGCACCCAGTGTTGTGCCTTTTGCTGTAACCCACTCACCATCTATATATGGAAGGATTGGATCGTTAGTAAAATCATGGTCAGTATCTTCATTCTTTTGTGGAACCATATCAATATGGGCTTGAAGTACAACACCCTTGCGATCTTCCATTCCCGGCGTTGCCGCTTTTTTGATGAATACATTACCGGTAGGATCGCGGCGAACATCAAGACCTTCGCTTGTTGCCCAATCAATAATATATTGAGCTAATGCATCTTCATGTTTAGATGGGTGGGGGATAGAACAAATTTTATCGAAAAATTGCCAAATAGGTTGTGGTGTTAGTTGACTGATCTCAGACACAAGTATCTCCTTTTGAAAACAGTGAATAGCAAATTAATGCGCTGTCTTTTTGGGTAATTGATTATCAATACAAATAAGTATACCCCTCAAATTAGCTAATTACTCTGTTTGATATCGTAAATTTATTGAATCTTCTTTACTAGGATTAAGGAAAAAATACAGACACATAAATAGCAAACGTTTCCGTTCTTTAGTTACGTAATATTTCGATTGATTGACTATTTAATGTGTTTTGTGTGATCCACTTCAAATTTTTGTTGTAATAAAGTTTCAGTGAGAGTATAGTTTACTCATCTGCTAGAGAGTCTTCAGATACTGTAAATGCTCATAGGATGAGTCCGATTTATCGCCTCCAAGGAACCGAGATCAATTTTATTGTTTTTAACTATCAATTGATAAGGTGATATTATGTACTGCATAAGCTCTTCTAAATTCTGGAATCAACGCTCTGTATACACAAGTCAATTTGTATACCCAATGAGCTTTGGTTACTAATAAAACTTCGGTTTTATACGTTAAAGTTATACCCCTATAATTGGAATTCTAATTTACCCGCTTGGGTTATATTACATTCTCCGCCATCCAAAATATTTGGGTGGCGTTTTTTTTGCCTAAACATTCTCCTCTATGTATCCAACCTCTTAATAAATATTATCTTTTTCTATTAGAGCATCCACTTTATTTACTATTAACACAGTAAAAGATAAATAATCGCTAGAAATTCCCATAATACCTCTTTATAATTCTCAGCCAATCGATTACGCAAACGTTTAATCTGTATAAAGCAGACTAGGAATGAGCCCCAATGCTTGAAAAACTATTTCAACTTAAAGCTAATGGTACGAACGTTCGTACTGAAATTATTGCCGGGTTAACCACCTTCTTAACAATGGCTTATGTTATTTTTGTGAATCCAGCAATCTTGGCTGATGCAGGAATGGATAAAGGCGCTGTTTTTGTTGCAACGTGTATTGCTGCTGCAATAGGGTGTTTTATCATGGGATTTGTTGCTAACTTCCCAATAGCTCAAGCTCCAGGTATGGGGTTGAATGCGTTCTTTACCTACACTGTTGTATTGGGAATGGGTCATACATGGCAAGTAGCGCTCGCTGCTGTATTCATGTCAGGTGTGTTATTTATTCTTCTAAGTTTATGTAAAATAAGAGAGTTGATTATTAATTCGATTCCTCTTTCTTTACGCACTGGTATTTCGGCGGGTATTGGTTTATTTCTGGCTTTCATCGCTCTAAAGAATTCAGGCATAGTTGTCGATAATCCGGCAACTTTATTGTCTATTGGTCATATTAATAGCTTTCCTGCAGCGATGGGGGCATTGGCTTTATTTTTAACCATTGCTTTAGTTCATCGTGGCTACAAAGCGGCTGTTATGATCGCTATTTTAGCTGTTACTGGACTTGCCTTGCTCTTTGGTGAAGTTCAATATGCTGGCATTATGTCAATGCCACCAAGTCTTGCACCTACATTTTTACAACTCGATTTTTCAGGTGCTTTTGATATTGGTATGCTAAGCGTTGTTTTTGCTTTCTTATTCGTTGATTTGTTTGATACTGCCGGTACGTTAGTTGGTGTATCTCAAAAGGCAGGGATCATGGATAAAGATGGCAATATTCCTCGTCTAAATAGAGCTTTGCTTGCGGATTCAACGGCGACATCTGTAGGGGCTTTATTAGGTACATCAAACACAACATCATACATTGAAAGTGTTGCAGGTGTAGCAGCCGGTGGTCGAACTGGTTTGACGGCTGTTGTTGTTGGCATTTTGTTTTTATTGGCTTTATTCTTTGCTCCATTAGCTGGGATGGTTCCTGCTTATGCAACGGCCGGTGCGTTGTTTTATGTCGCAATTTTAATGATGTCGGGTCTTGTGAGTATTGATTGGAGAGATCTTACTGAAGCGGCGCCAGTTGTTGTGGTATGCTTGCTAATGCCTTTAACCTTCTCTATTGCTGATGGTATTTCATTAGGCTTTATCTCTTATGCAGCGATTAAGTTGTTAAGTGGTAAAGGTCGCGATGTTCATATCAGCGTTTGGGTTCTTGCTGCACTATTCACGCTGAAATTTATTTTTACGGCATAGTTGTTGTTAACTGTGCCACTGAGAGGTTTTGTCTATTATGGCTAATAAATTTGTAATAACTTGGGATAACATGCAGATGTATACTCGTCAGCTTGCTGAACAGTTACTTCCTGCTGAACAATGGAAAGGTATTTTGGCTGTGAGCCGTGGTGGACTTGTTCCTGCGGCAATTCTAGCTCGTGAATTAAACATTCGTTATGTTGATACCGTATGTATTTCAAGTTATGACCACGATCATCAGCGTGATATGACGGTTGTTAAAGCGATGGAAGGTGATGGTGAAGGTTTCATCATCATTGATGATTTAGTTGATAGTGGTGACACTGCGGTTAAATTGCGTCAAATGTACCCTAAAGGTAAATTAGTCACTGTATGTGCAAAACCTGCAGGCATTGATTTAGTTGATGCGTATGTTGTCGATATTCCACAAGATACGTGGATCGAGCAACCATGGGACATGGCTGTAACGTACGTAGATCCTATTTGTAAAAAATAAGCTTACGTTATAACCAATAGAAAATGACTCTTTTAAGGGTCATTTTTTTTGTTTGTTATTTATCGATATTAATTAAATTCAAGAGTAAGTTGATTACCCTATTTATAGGCTTTCAGTATATAGTAGGCCTAATTACTTTATGTATATCGGTGTTTGATATGACCCAGCCTGAAAGCGAAAATCTCTCTGTTAAGTTGTTTAAAACCAATAAGCAAGCTTTAGAAACCTCTTGCCTTGTGCCTTATCTTCCAAGCAGTTTAGAACAGATATCAAAAAATTCAGAACGAAATTGGTATCGCGAACTTCGTCGTCCTCAATGGATTTGGCAAGGGGTTGATCCGATTGAGTTAGAAGGGATTTTGTCTAAAATGGCAAGCAGTGATAAAGACAGAACGAAACCTGAATGGTTAGATACTGTCACCGGATATCGCGCTGGTAACTGGGCTTATGAGTGGATTAATGCAGGAATGGAGCATCAGAAATGTGCGTCAGACCTTGAAGGGAACGAGGCTGCGGAACGTTTTTTTAAAGCCAGCTTATATTTTAGTATTGCCGGTTATCCGCATATAAAAGGGGATAATTTAGCCACTCAGGCACAGGTACTTGCGAGCAAAGCTTATGATATGGCGGCAAAACAGACCTCTCACCGAATTGAAAAGATTTTAGTCCCTTATGAAGGTCGAAAAATCACCTGTTATTTGCATTTACCGAATACTGAAAAACCGTTACCTGTCGTTATTGTTAGTGGTGGTATGGATTCGTTGCAAACGGACATGTGGTCTTTGTACCGTGATTATTTAGCGCCAAATAATATGGCAATGCTAACATTAGATATGCCATCGATTGGACACAGTTCGTACTGGCCGCTAACTGAAGACTCAAGTTGCTTGCATCAAGCTGTGCTAAATTATTTACCTCATATTCCTTGGGTTGATCGTTTTCATGCTGCTGTTATGGGGTTCCGATTTGGTGGAAATGTCGCATTGCGGTTGTCTTTTCTTGAACCGAATAAACTGAAAACTTGCGTTGCTCTTGGTGCTCCAATCCATCAAGTGTTGTCAAACTCAACACAACTAAAGAAAATGCCAAAAATGTATTTAGACATATTGGCATCTCGCTTGGCAAAACAAGTGGTGGACGTTAATAGTTTAACTGGGCAAATGAAAGCATGGTCTCTTAAGTACCAAGGCTTTTTATCTGGTGGAAGAAAAACATCGGTATCTATTTTAGCTATTGGGTTAGCGGGGGATCCTGTTTCTCCAAAATCAGATAATAAATTAGCGGCAATGTTCAGTAAATATGGTAAAGGTGTTGAGCTAAAAAATAAGACATTGCACAGTGGCTATGAAGACGCATTAAACCAAATGATTGAATGGATAAAAGAAGAGATGAAACACTAATCTGGCTTTTTATTTCCTTGATTTAGATGAAATGTCATAAAATCTTATTTTAGGCTTGTACTGTTCTGATTTGCTTGCTAAAAATAGGGTGATTTTTATATTATTATTACGATGAATGTATTTCGTAATACACAACATTATTAGTTAAATAGGTAGTAGGGAATTGAATACACAATCTCAAACCATAGTCGTTAAACTTGGTACAAGTGTACTCACTGGTGGCACATTAAAACTAGACAGAGCACACATGGTGGAATTAGTTCGCCAATGTGTGCATCTGAAAAAGTTAGGTCATCAAGTGATTGTTGTAACTTCTGGCGCAATTGCGGCTGGACGTGAACATTTAAATTACCCCGAACTACCCAAAACCATGGCTAACAAGCAGTTATTAGCTGCTGTTGGTCAAAGTTGCTTAATTCAAGCTTGGCAGAGTTTATTTGCTATTTATGGTGTTAACGTTGGCCAAATGTTATTAACTCGAGCGGATTTAGATGATCGTGAACGTTATCTAAATGCTCGTGACATGCTGCAAGCGTTATTAAAAAATGGCATTGTTCCTATCGTTAATGAGAATGATGCGGTTGCAACAAATGAAATTAAGGTTGGGGATAACGATAACCTTTCTGCTTTAGTTGGTATTTTGGCGAGTGCAGATAAATTATTGCTGTTAACGGATCAATCTGGTTTGTTTACGGCTGATCCGCGTAAAGATCCAAAAGCCGAATTGATTAAAGAAGTGCACACCATTGATGAAACATTACGTAAAATCGCAGGTGGTAGTGGGACTGCATTAGGCACAGGCGGGATGGCAACTAAACTTCAAGCGGCTGATATTGCTCGTCGAGCGGGTATTGAAGTTGTTATTGCTGCTGGCAGCGCTGAGAATGTGATTACTGATGTTGTAGATTCAAAGCCTCAAGGAACAAAGTTCTTGCCTGTTGAATGTGCATTAGAGAGTCGCAAACGTTGGATTCTTGCTGGCCCTGCATCTAATGGTACGATTGTTATTGATGACGGTGCTGTGAATGCAGTACAGCAAAAAGGCAGCAGTTTATTGAGCAAAGGGATTTCGTCGATTTCTGGCCACTTTGTTCGCGGTGGTGTTGCTAAGATTGTAAATACGAAAGGTGAGTTAATTGCCCGAGGTATTTCTCGTTATTCAAGTGACGATTTACATAAGATTTTAGGAAAACACAGTCAGGATATTTATGCAGTATTAGGTTATGAATATGGGCCTGTAGCTATCCACCGAGATGATTTAGTACTGATTTAGTAAAGGATATTTATTGTGAATTTAACAAAAATGGGTCAAGCAGCAAAAAATGCAGCGTTTGACTTAGCGGTAGCTCCAACAGCCCAGAAGAACAAAGCATTGGCGATTATTGCTGATGAACTTGAAGCGAACAAAGAGGCGATTCTTGCGGCTAATGCAAAAGACATTAGTGCAGCGGTAGAAGCGGGCATTTCAGATGCAATGCAAGATCGTTTATTACTAACAGAAGAGCGTTTAGTTGCTATTGCTAATGACGTTCGTAATGTGATCAACTTAAATGATCCTGTTGGTAGTGAAATTGACAGTAAAATGCTTGAAAATGGCATGTCACTTTCTCGCCGCCGTGTACCAATTGGTGTGATTGGTGTGATTTACGAAGCTCGTCCAAATGTAACGATCGATATCGCTTCATTATGTTTAAAAACCGGTAATGCGAGTATTCTACGTGGTGGTAAAGAGACGTTCTTCTCTAATATGGAGTTAGTTAAGGTCATTCAAGTTGCTCTTGAAAAAGCGGGCTTACCAGCTGCATCAGTACAATACATCGAGAAACCAGATCGTGAACTAGTTTCAGAACTATTACGCCTAGATGATTATGTTGATATGATCATTCCACGTGGTGGTGCAGGTTTGCACAAAATGTGCAAAGAAAACAGTTCAATTCCAGTCATCATTGGCGGGTTTGGTATTAGCCATGCGTTTGTTGATGAGAGTGCTGATTTAGAAAGAGCACTATTGGTGGTTGATAATTCAAAAGCACAGCGTCCATCTGCATGTAATGCACTTGATACACTGTTAGTTCATGAGGCAGTGGCTCCACAATTCTTAGCATTATTAGCGAATAAAATGGCAGGTCGTGTTGAATTGGTTGCTGAACCAAAAGCTTATTTGTTACTAAAAGAGTTTAAAAACGTGTCATTACGTGAAGCACAAGACGGTGATTTTGATACTGAATGGCTAAGTTACACATTAGGTGTGAAAGTGGTGTCTGATGTAAATGAAGCAGCGGCTCATATGCAAACACATAATGCGAGTCATTCTGATACTATTTTAACAAATAATATTGAATCTGCTGAAAAGTTCATTAATACCGCAGGTTCAGCAGCCGTGTATGTGAATGCATCAACACGCTTCACTGATGGGGCTCAGTTTGGTTTAGGCGCTGAAGTAGCAGTATCTACCCAGAAACTTCATGCTCGTGGTCCAATGGGCTTAGAAGAGCTGACAAGTTACAAATGGGTGGGGAAAGCGGATTATCTTATTCGCCCATAATCATATTGATTAATGTTTAGTAAAAACAAAAAAGGTTGACGCCAAAACGTCAACTTTTTTTATTATTCAGACCCTAGACCCTATTTAACTTCTTCGCCTTTCGCTTGAAGATCAGCATGGTAAGAAGAGCGAACAAATGGACCACAAGCAGCATGGGTAAATCCAAGTTCAAGAGCAATCACTTTTAATTCATCAAACTCTGCAGGTGGAACGTAACGCTCAACGGGTAGGTGATGGCGACTTGGTGCTAAATACTGACCCAGTGTTAACATCGTTACACCGTGAGCACGTAAGTCTTTTAGTACTTCTACTATTTCTTCTTTTGTTTCGCCTAGACCCATCATCACACCAGATTTGGTTGGTACTGTTGGGTGTTGTTCTTTGAATTTCTTCAATAGGTCAAGTGACCACTGGTAATTTGCGCCAGGGCGAACCTTACGGTATAGGCGTGGAGCGGTCTCTAAATTGTGGTTGAATACATCTGGTGGGTTGCTATGCATCGCATCTAATGCGCGATCCATACGACCACGAAAATCAGGAACTAGCGTTTCAATACGGATCTCAGGGTTTAATTCACGAATTTCACGATTACAATCCGCAAAATGTTGTGCTCCGCCATCACGTAAATCATCACGGTCGACTGATGTGATTACCACATATTTCAGTTTCATATCTTTAATCGTTTTTGCCAGTTTCTTTGGCTCTTCAGCTTCAGGAGTGACTGGGCGTCCATGAGCAACATCACAGAAAGGGCAGCGACGGGTACAAATTGCACCTAAGATCATGAAGGTTGCCGTACCATGGTTAAAGCATTCTGCTAAGTTAGGGCAAGATGCTTCTTCACATACAGAGTGAAGATTATTTTTACGCATTGCTGATTTAATTTCATCAATACGCTTACTGCTTGATGGAAGTTTGATCTTCATCCACTCAGGCTTACGTAATACTTCTTTTTTCTCTGTTGGCATGTTTTTAACTGGAATTAATGCCATTTTATCGGCATCGCGGTATTTAACGCCTTTTTCCATTTGAATTGGCTTACTCATGATGGCTGCTTTCCGTTATGTACTCAATATCAGTGTAATCAAGTAATGTTGTTAATTCTTTAATAAGTAAAGGGTGAACATCTTCAACGTGTTCTGCTTTGTTCTCTACCGTATCATTTTCTTTAATTAAATCGTGCAGTTGTATCATTTCCATTCCAGCATAACCACAAGGGTTAATTCTTAGGAAAGGAGATAAATCCATGTTTACGTTTAGTGCCAGTCCGTGGAATGAACATCCTTTGCGGATACGCAAACCAAGAGAACATATCTTTTTATTATCAACATACACACCTGGAGCATCAGGTCTTGCTGCTGATTCAATAGTAAACTGACTTAATGTGTTGATTACCGTGTTTTCAATGTGTGTGACTAATTCACGGACACCTATTTTCTTTCTGCGTAAGTTAATCAAAACATAAGCGACGAGTTGACCTGGTCCATGGTAGGTTACTTGCCCGCCACGATCACTTTTTACGACAGGGATATCTCCAGCAGCCAGAACATGTTCTTCTTTACCTGCTTGTCCTTGAGTGAATACTGGATTGTGCTCAACTAACCATACTTCATCACACGAGTTTTCATCGCGTTCGTCAGTAAAGGTATGCATCGCTTTCCATACCGGCTCATAATCTTGTCGGCCAAGGTTTTTAACTACTAGACGCTTGTTCAATAGGATCACACTTGATTTGAAAATTTGGCTAATGATAGCAAGGATAGAAAGGAAGGAATAGATAAGAAATGTAGGGGTATATCAAAATTTAAAAATGGCAGGTAATATTTTCTACTAAATAGTACGCTTATTACCTACCAAATATATTAAAGAACCATACGAACCATTTCGATGTCAGCAAGTTCTTTATACAGTATTTCTACTTGTTCAATCGATGTCGCCGTAATACTTACAGATACAGAGTTGTAGTTACCTTTGCCGCTTGCTTTTACGTGTGGCGTGTAATCACCTGGAGCATGACGTTGAATGACTTCAAGTACAAGGACAGGAAGGTCTTCATGAGCAAGGCCAACGGCTTTATAGGTAAATTTACATGGGAATTCAAGAAGATCTTTTAGCTTTGGTTGCTCTTGCATAACCGTCTCCAATCGAGAGTGAATAAATATTAGAAAGCAATTTTACTGTGACCTAAGTCAGATAACAAGAGTTATAAGTCATCGAGTTTACATCACTAAAAATCAGGTATAAAAAAGGCGACCTAAGCCGCCTTAATCAATTAGTTAGTCAGCGTTTAGCTTAACCAACCTTTAAATGTCAAAACAATGTAATCAATAAGACGACTGAAAATACCACCTTCATCAACATTATTTAAAGCAAGTAGAGGATACTCAGCAATATCTTCACCATCAATTTGATAGAAAAGTTTACCAACGACATCACCTTTAGATATTGGTGCTTTCAATGTTTTTTCTAGAACAAAGCTTGCTGTCATTTTCTTTGCTTGACCGCGAGGTAAGGTAACATAAGTGTCTTCAGCAACGCCAAGCGCGACTTCATCTGTGCTACCCATCCATACTTTTTCTGTTACGAAAGTTTCGTTTGCTTTGTGTGGAGAAACTGTTTCGAAGAAACGGAAACCATAATTCAGTAATTTTTTGCTTTCTGCTTTACGAGCATTACCTGATTTAGTTCCCATTACTACAGCAACTAAACGCATTTTACCTTCGGTTGCTGAACTTACTAGATTGTAACCTGCACCGTCAGTATGACCTGTTTTGATGCCATCTACATTCATGCTTTTATCCCACAATAGGCCATTACGGTTATATTGTGTGATGCCGTTATAAGTGTATGATTTTTCAGAGTATACGCGATATTCTTCGGGTACATCACGGATCAATGCTTGGCCAATTAATGCCATGTCATAAGGTGTTGAATATAGGTCGTCACGATCTAAACCATGAACGTTTGCAAAGTGTGTGTTTTGAAGATTTAATGTTTTAGACCATGCGTTCATTAGGTCAACAAAAGCGTCTTCTGAACCAGCAACATGTTCAGCCATTGCCACACAAGCATCATTACCAGATTGAACGATAATGCCTTGGTTTAAATCGCGAACTTTAACAACGCTACCGACTTCAATAAACATTTTAGAAGAACCTGGGAAGTTTTTCGCCCATGCGTTCTTACTGATGACAACATCGTCATCCATTGAAATATTACCACTCGCAATCTCTTGACCGATAACATAGCTTGTCATCATTTTGGTTAAGCTTGCAGGGTTCATACGAACATTCATGTCTTTTTCAGCCAGAACTTTGCCTGAATGATAATCCATTAGTACGTAGCCTTTTGCAGCTATTTGTGGTGCATTTGGAATAACTGCAGGAGCAGCTACAGCAACGGTGGAGCCTAAAATAAAGCTCGATAAGATGATTCGTTTTAACTGTTTAGCTGAATTTTTCATAATAATAACTTTGCACTTTGAGGTAGTGAAACTGCGTACATAATAGCAGATTTGAATATCATAACCAGATGTGTAATTAAATAACTGATTTTCTATGAGAAAGAAAGGTAATAAAAATTCATCGGCTTCATTTTTAATATGGATATATCTTATTGTATTCTAAAGACAATACGGCTAATAATTAGTTCATATAAAATTGCATTTATTACGGCTTCAGGCGATTTAGTTACAATCTTTACCTAATATTGACATTTCTGTTGATAATATGAACCAATTAGGTGTTTATTTCTTTGCTTCTTGGATGATAAACGCTGAGGTGTATTGTCCATTTTTTGCATCGAGCAATGTTTTATCGGCAATATCTCTGTCAATAAACGGACCCAGACGAACGCGATAAATCGATTTTGATTTCACAATATGTGTTGGTGAATTAAATTGTGTTTGTAGTTTTTTTGCTATTGAATTAGCACTTTGTTCACTTTTTACTGCCACCATTTGAATATAATATTGATTAGGATCGATCGCGTGCCATTCCTGAGCATTCGTTGGTTTATCGATAGAAATATATTCAATTTTTACGTTGGCTGTTCCCGTTTTTATCACATCTAATTTTGTGGCAGCAGCAAAGCTTAAATCTATTATGCGTCCTTCATGGAAAGGACCACGATCATTTACTCGAACAATGGCTGTTTTTCCATTGTCTTTATTGATGACTTTTACATAGCTTGGTATCGGAAGTGTTTTGTGTGCAGCACTCATTGAATACATATCATAAATCTCACCATTAGAGGTTTTATGACCATGAAATTTATTGCCGTACCAAGAGCTTTTCCCTTCTTGCTTAAATCCTTTAGGATCTCGAACAATAGGATAGTCTTTACCTAATAACGTGTAGTCTTTGTTGCCGTATAAGCTTTTAGGTTCATAACGAGGATGAGCATCTTCTATATGTTCCACCGAAATTGGGGTATTTGGGGCAATATCATTATCTATTTGATAACGCCCTGCATTAGGCTCATCTGTATTTTTTACTGGTGGTTCAGAAGCACAACCAACCAAAATAAGAGAAATAACCAGTAGAAGAATACGCATAAGTTAGTTTGCCTTTGAGTGTATTTTTTTATGTGTGTGTATTGACATTAAAATGCCAAATCCTGCCATCAACGTTACCATTGATGTACCGCCATAACTAACGAGGGGAAGAGGAACGCCAACGACGGGCAAAATACCACTAACCATGCCTATGTTTACAAAAATATAAACAAAAAAGCTTAAAACGACACTGCCACCCATCATTCGCCCAAAAGCGGTTTGAGCTTGGCTTGCTAAGAATAATCCTCGACCAATAATGAATAAATAGATCGTGAGCAATACCATGACTCCAATGAGTCCCCATTCTTCTGCGATAACGGCAAAAATGAAATCAGTATGGCGCTCAGGAATAAATTCGAGTTGAGACTGGGTACCATGCAACCACCCTTTGCCGAATAACCCTCCTGAACCGATAGCAATTTTAGATTGGATAATGTGATAGCCAGCGCCTAAAGGATCAGATTCTGGGTTAAATAATGTCTCAACCCTTACTTTTTGGTAAGGCCGCATCAAAAAGAACCATAGGATAGGAATGAACCCCCCAACCGCAATGGCGGCGGCAGTAATTATTTTCCAACTAATGCCCGCTAGAAAGATAACAAAAACACCTGAAGCTGCGATTAAGATAGAAGTACCTAAATCGGGCTGTTTGGCGATCATAATGGTAGGAATAAATACCATCAACAATGCGATAAACAAGGTGCGAACCGTTGGAGGAAGAGGTTTATTACCTATATATCTGGCAATCATTAAGGGAACGGCGAGCTTAATTAATTCCGAAGGTTGAAAACGAACAAATCCTAAGTTTAACCAACGTTGAGCGCCTTTAGAGGATTCACCAAAGAATAAAACCCCTAATAATAAGATTACACCAATAGCAAAGAGATAAGGTGCCGCGACCTCATAAGTTCTTGGTGGTATTTGGGCAAGTAAAGCCATAACACCTAAGGAGAGTAACATTCGCATTGCTTGCTTATCCATCATCAATAAGCTTTGCCCACTGGCACTGTACATAATGACAAGAGCACAAGCCATTAATAGTAAGATGCCAAGCAGTAAGGGCAAATCTATATGAATTCGATGGAAAAAGTCACGATTTTTTCCTGATGCGATATCAACTCTCATTATTTATTGCTCACCTCTCCTGTTGCTGGTAATAACATATGGTCAAATACACTTCGTGCAATTGGACCGCCTTGGCTAGAACCGCCGCCGCCATTTTCAAGAACGAGTGAGATGATGACTTTTGGATCTTTTGCTGGAGCAAAGCCCGTAAACAAAGCATGGTCACGTAAACGTTCTGCAATCTCATCAGCGTTATATTCTTGGCCATTTAAACCAAAGACTTGAGATGAGCCTGATTTACCTGCACTAACATAAGGAGTGCCAGCAAAAACACGTCTGGCTGTACCTTTGGCACCATTATTCACTAAGATCATGCCATCAATGGCGAGCTGCCAATAACTGTCTCTAATCCCTTCTATTGGAGGGTACGGTTCGGGTTCAAACGGGGTTTCAACGCTACCATCAATTATTGTTTTTAATAAGTGAGGTGCTTGAACTTTACCGCGGTTCACGAGTACAGAAGTCGCCTTAGCTATTTGCATCGGTGTTGCAGTCCAATAACCTTGTCCAATACCGACTGGAATCGTATCGCCTTGATACCAAGGTGTACGGAAACGAGCGACTTTCCAATCTCGAGTTGGCATATTTGCTTTGCTTTCTTCATGGATATCGATGCCGGTATAATCACCAAAACCAAATTTCATCATCCATGCTGATAAGCGGTCAATTCCCATATCAAAAGAGATTTGGTAGAAGAAAGTATCAACAGACTCTTCTATCGCTTGTTTTAAATTCACGGTTCCATGACCCCAACGTTTCCAATCTCGGAATGGTCTGGTTTTTGAGTTAGGAATACGCCAGTAGCCCGGATCATTGCGGGTGGTGAGCGGAGTAACTATCTTCTCTTCTAATGCAGAGACGGCAATAAAAGGTTTTACCGTTGACGCTGGTGGATAGATACCCAGCGTTGCTCGGTTAACTAATGGGCGATCTGGATTATTCAATAATGCGTTATAGTTTTTACTGGAAATGCCATGTACAAATAAATTTGGATCATAGCTAGGGCTTGATACCATCGCTAATACGGCACTTGTGTTTGGTTCTAATACAATTGCGGCACCACGACGGCCGTCTAATTGTTTAGCCACAAATTGTTGAATTTCGATATCAAGATTTAAAACAATGTCTTTGCCTGGGATTGGTGGAACGTATTTTAATGTACGTACTACGCGACCGCGACTGTTAACCTCGACTTCTTGATAACCCGCCGTACCATGAAGAATATCTTCGTAATAGCGTTCAATACCTAGCTTACCGATATCTCGGGTAGCTTGATAATTGGCATCTTTTTCTTCTCTAGCTAATCGAGCTAAATCTTTATCATTAATTTTTGCAACATAGCCCAGTACATGCGTAAACGTTTTTCCATAAGGATAGAAGCGTTTTAGATAAGCCTTTATTTCTACACCAGAAAATTTGTGTTGGTTTACTGAGAAAATGGCCACTTGTTCTTGGGTTAATTGAGACAGAATTGGTATGGATTTAAAACGACGAGTACGACGACGTTCTTTTGTGAAGTCATCAATATTATCTTGCGAAATAGGCAAGATAGTCTGTAATTCAGTAAATAGCGCAGACAGATCTTTCACTTTATCTGGTGTGATTTCTAAATTAAAAACAGGACGATTTTCCGCGAGTGGCATACGATTACGATCATAAATAAGGCCTCGATTTGGGGCGATAGGTACGATTTTTATGCGGTTATCGTTTGAACGTGTTTTATAATCTTGAAACTCATTGATCTGAATATTGTATAAATTAGTCAATAAGAGGCTAATGAGAACCAATATCCCGATAAAAGAGACTATTGCTCTAGAAACAAATAATCTCGATTCTGCATGATAGTCACGTATCTGTGTGCGTCTGCGCTTAAACAACTCTTATTCTCTGTGGTAAGGGTGGTTGGCCGTAATACTCCATGCTCGGTACAGACTTTCAGCCATAACTACACGAACAAGAGGGTGAGGAAGCGTTAATGGTGACAAAGACCAACTTTGCTCTGCTGCGGCTTTACAAGCGGGAGATAAACCTTCAGGACCACCAATAAGAATTGATACATCGCGAGCATCTAATTTCCAGACTTCTAATTGTTCTGCCAGTTGTTCTGTATTCCAAGGTTTACCTGGGATGTCTAACGTGACAATGCGGTTTCCTTTAGGAACGGCAGCAAGCATTGCTTCTCCTTCTTTTTGAAGAATTCGTGCTATATCTGCATTTTTACCGCGTTTACCTGCGGTGATCTCTATCAGTTCAAGAGGCATGTCTTTTGGGAAGCGACGGCTATATTCTTTATAACCTTCTTCTACCCATTTAGGCATTTTAGTGCCAACAGCAATTAATTGAAGTTTCATGGATTAGCTCCACAGTTTTTCAAGTTGGTATAGCTCACGGTGCTCAGCTTGTAAAATATGGATCATTACATCACCCATATCGACAACAACCCATTCACCTTCGGCTTCTCCATCAACGCCATAAGGGATCAGCCCAGCCTCTCTTGCTTGGTCCGATACATTTGAAGCAATTGAGCTGACGTGGCGTTTCGATGTACCTGTACATACAATCATAAAGTCTGTAATGCTTGATTTATCACGTACATCAACTGTTGTAATATTTTCAGCTTTCATGTCATCAACATGATTGAATAGAAAGTCGTGCAGTTCTTTATCTTGCAAAGTATCACCTAGGATCGATTATTTATAAGGAAGTATATCAGTGAACGTCTATGAATGAGATGGTGGAGGTGTCACTGAAATGTGAATATTACAGATATCTAAGCTTAACTGGCTAAGTTGTGGCCAACAGTTGGTATCAAAATCGGTTTTAACGGCAACTTCAAGCTGAGCTAATGATTTTATTAATGCTTGAATTTGTGTCATTGATAAGCGTTGCAATGCTGCTTGATACAATGAACGACGGTTTTGCCATACTTTATAACGATCAAAAACAGTAAACATTGCTTCACCTTGGCTGATTGCTTGTTGAAATGAGAGCAATAAGAACACTTCTTTTTGGATCGTACGTAAGAGAATTACCACTTCAACACTTTCACCTTCTAATTGACGAAGGATTCGTTGTGCACGCTTTGCTTGACCAAATAACAAAGCATCCATTAACTGGAAAGGTGTGAAGTGATTATTACGGTTTAATGCTTCTTCTATTCTAATAAGAGTTAGCAACCCATCTGGGTATAATAAAGACAGTTTGTCTAAACTTTGAGCAAGTGCAAGTAGGTTACCTTCATGCCATTGCGCTAGCATTTGTACGGCTTCTGCGTCAGGTTTTAATTTTAATAATTTACAACGTTGCTGAATAAAACGAGGTAATTGTTGGTTATCAGGGGTGTTACAAGGAATAAATAACCCTTGTTGTGTTAATGCTTTAAACCATTGGGTATTTTCTTGGCTTTTATTGACTCTTGGGCCTTGAAATATCAACAAAATATCGTCGTGTAACATAGGGACGAGTTCTTTTATTTTACTGGTGTGAGCCGCAGTTAAACCTGTATCTGGAACGGTTAATTCGATAATTTGTCTTGATGAAAATAGACTTAATGCTTGAGTGCAATCGAAGACCAGGTTCCAGTCCAACTGCTTGTCTAACGTAAATTGATGCTTTTCTTCAAAACCCTGTTGAAAACTGTGCTTACGGATTTGATCGAGGCATTCTTGTTTTAGAAGTGGTTCATTACCAAATAATAAGTAATTTTGACGTAAACCACGTTCTAAGTTTTGTACTAGCTGTTCAGGGAATACTCGCATGATTATTTTTTATTATCTGTAGAGGTAGCCATACTTTGAGTCATCTCTTTTGTTGTTACTTTAGTTTCTGTTTCGTCTTTGTTGCTAATAACGTCGGTATCATCTAATAATTCGCCATCTGCTTTTAAACGCGCCATTTGACGTAGAATTTGTTCTGCGGCTTGAGTTCGCATTTCATCTTCAATCATGTCTCGTTCAACTGATTTGGCTAATGCAGTTAATGGGTTATCAAGATAGTTACGATTTACTGTGGTGGTATAGGTTTTTAAATCATGGCCAGGAATAAGAACACTGTATTGAACCGTATAAGTCAGTTCTATTTCTGCCGCACGGCTATTTTGATAAAGCGAAAGCGTACGCTCACTTGTTGTTTCGCTGATCAGGTTGAGTGTAGGCGTTACCGTTGTCGGTGCAACTTGTTTAACCCCATTCATTCTCAGTTGTTTTTGAACATCACGGGTTAAATTACTGTATTGGTCAAAACTCGTTAATGATACTTCATGAACTTCTTCTGGAAGTAAATAGCTACCACGTAACTGGAAACCACAAGCTGAGGTCATAATAGAAAGAGCAATAATGATGACTGCGCGGATTGAAAATAGAGATAAAAGTCGTTTCACCGAGAACTCCCTCAAATGGTGATAAAAATGCTTATTTAAACGTGTTTAATAATTTGGCTCATAGTAAGCAATGATAATTAAAGCGCTTAAATAAGCATAAGCAGATAGGCTGCTTATGCTTTATAGAAATGAAATGGATAAAATAGTTCCATTTCATTTTTTATTATAGTTTAACTTTATGATCAGTTAGCTACGATGTTTAAAAGTTTACCTGGAACATAGATAACTTTACGTATAGTTAGACCATCTAGGAATTTAAGTGCATTTTCATCGTTAAGACCAAGCTCTTTCACTTGTTCTTCTGTTGCATCAGCAGCAACAATTAATTTTGCACGTAATTTTCCGTTAATCATAACAACGATTGTTTTTTCATCTTCAATCAGTGCTTTCTCATCGAATGTTGGCCATGCTGCCGTATCAATGTTTGATTCACCTAATGCTTCCCACATCGCAAAACTTGCGTGTGGAGTCATTGGGTAAAGCATAACAACAACGGCTTTCAATGCTTCATCAAGAAGAGCGCGATCTTGTGCTGATTCTTGAGGTGCTTTGTTTAGCTTGTTCATTAATTCCATGATTGCAGCAATAGCAGTGTTGAAGGTTTGACGGCGGCCAATATCATCACTTACTTTAGCAATGGTTTTATGAACATCACGGCGTAATGCTTTTTGGTCACCAGAAAGAGCAGCAACATCTAACGCTTCAGTTGCGCCTTTTGTTGTGTGCTCGTGTACTAATTTCCACACACGTTTTAGGAAGCGACTTGCACCTTCAACGCCAGATTCTTGCCATTCTAGTGTCATATCTGCAGGTGCTGCAAACATCATGAATAGACGAACTGTATCGGCGCCAAATTTATCAACCATCTCTTGTGGGTCAATACCGTTGTTTTTAGACTTAGACATTTTGATCATGCCTGAGTGTTGAACTTCACGGCCTTGATCATCAATGGCTTTTTCGATTCTACCTTTAGCATCACGTTCAATGGTAACGTCTGTTGGTGCGATCCACTCTTTTGTGCCTTTTTCATTGGTGTGGTGGAATGCATCAGAAAGCACCATACCTTGACATAAAAGTTGCTTGAATGGTTCGTTTGACGTGACATAACCAGCATCACGTAAAAGCTTGTGGAAGAAACGTGAGTACAATAGGTGCATACAAGCGTGTTCAATACCACCAACGTATTGGTCTACTGGTAACCAGTAGTTTGCTTTTTCTGGGTCTAGAATATCGTCAGCTTGCGGAGAACAGTAACGTGCGTAGTACCAAGATGATTCCATGAAGGTATCAAAGGTATCTGTTTCACGCAGTGCTGGTTCGCCGTTGAATGTTGTTTTTGCCCATTCTTTATCAGCTTTGATTGGGCTAGTTACGCCATCCATTACCACATTTTCAGGAAGAATTACGGGCAGTTGATCCGCAGGTACTGGGTGAACTTCACCGTCTTCAGTGGTTACCATTGGGATTGGGGCACCCCAGTAACGTTGGCGAGAAACACCCCAGTCACGTAGACGGAAGTTTACCGTTTTCTTGCCTTTACCTTCAGCTTCTAGTTTCGCAGCAATCGCATCGAATGCGTCTTGGAAAGCAAGACCGTCGAATTCACCAGAATCAAACAGAACGCCTTTTTCTGTGTAAGCAACGTCAGATACATCAACATCAGAGCCATCTTCTGGCTTGATTACAGGGATGATATCTAGACCGTATTTAGTTGCAAATTCGTAGTCACGTTGATCGTGAGCAGGAACCGCCATTACAGCACCAGTGCCGTAATCCATTAATACGAAGTTTGCGACATAAATTGGCACTTCACGACCATTAAGGGGATGGATAGCACGTAAGCCTGTATCCATACCTTTCTTTTCCATCGTTGCTAGTTCTGCTTCTGCAACTTTGGTATTACGGCATTCTTCAGTGAAAGCAAACAATGCTGGATTTTTTGCAGCGGCTTGTTCTGCAAGAGGGTGACCTGCAGCGATACCTACGTATGTAACACCCATTAGCGTATCAGGACGGGTGGTATACACTTCTAAAGGTGCTTCTTCGCCGTTAACAGCAAAAGATAATTCAACGCCTTCTGAGCGGCCGATCCAGTTACGTTGCATGGTTTTTACCATGTCAGGCCAACCATCAAGGGTATCTAGATCATCAAGAAGCTCTTGCGCGTACTCGGTGATTTTAATGAACCACTGTGGGATTTTCTTTTGTTCAACAGGGGTATCACAACGCCAACAACAACCGTCTTCAACTTGTTCGTTTGCTAGAACTGTTTGGTCATTTGGGCACCAGTTTACAGAAGAGGTTTTCTTGTAAACTAAGCCTTTGTTGTACAATTTTGTGAAGAACTCTTGTTCCCAACGGTAGTACTCTGGCGTACACGTTGCGAATTCACGACTCCAATCATAACCAAAGCCTAATAGTTTAAGCTGGTTTTTCATGTATTCGATGTTTTCGTAAGTCCAAGGCGCTGGTGCTGTTTTATTTTTAACAGCCGCATTCTCAGCCGGAAGACCAAACGCATCCCAACCGATAGGTTGCATTACGTTTTTGCCTTGCAGGCGTTGATAGCGAGAAACCACATCACCAATGGTGTAGTTACGAACGTGACCCATGTGTAGACGACCACTTGGGTATGGGAACATTGAGAGGCAATAGAATTTTTCTTTGTTTGCGTCTTCAGTGACAACAAATGTTTTGCTGTCGTCCCAATGTTTTTGGATCTTCTGTTCAAGATCCTGTGGATTATATTGTTCTTGCATCGATTTACCCAGTTATGTCAGTGGATCACAAAATTTGTGAGATCGGTTTGATCAGATAATACTTGATCGGCATAGAATAACGAATGGAGCGCTTATACTCAAGCGACCTGATGTCGTTTAACTAACTCTAAGCTATATTAATAATAGTGATTTCGTGGAGGTGACTTATGTCTAAGCAAAAAAAGGGTTATAACACCATCTTTGAGCATGTGATGAATGTAATGGAACGAAGCCCAGAAGAATTTCAGCGATGGGCTAAATCATCAGAAGAAGTGGTTGATGCCGCTTCTGATATGACCAAAGATGAAATGTCATTGATTTCAAATTACGTTAAGCGTGATATGAAAGAGTTTGCTCAAAACTATGAAGAGAGTAAAACAACGTTTCCTGATTCACCGTTCTACCGTCTTATTGCGGATTCTATTTGGCACGGGTTATTAGAAATTACCGATAAAACACAACTTGAATGGCGTGAAGTGTTTGATGATTTAGAACATCAAGGAGTCTATCAAGCAGGGGAGGTTGTTGGATTAGGTGTGTTGGTGTGTGAAAAATGTGGTCATAGAGAGCAGTATAATCATGCTCAAATTATTCAATCTTGTACTCATTGTGATAATAACGAATTCACTCGTTTGTCGTTAAAACCGTAGTGCGAAAATGAGGTTAGTAGATTGAATGACCTGTATTCGTATGTTTACGCATACAGGCCAAGCATTCTTTTTATTTTTGTTTACGCCAAGCGATGAGTAAAGACAGCATCACAAGTAAGTACAAAGGCCATGTTCCCCAATAGCGATATGGGGTTGTACCTGTCGTTGGAATGACCTCACCACGCAATACCGCAGTTTTGAACTGAGGAATTTGCTTAATAATGTTTCCTCGGTAATCCGTGATCGCGGTTACGCCATTATTGGTTGAACGAATAACGGGTTTTCCTGTTTCTAAAGCTCTCATCTGAGCCATTTCCATGTGCTGTAATGGACCAATAGAAGTGCCAAACCAAGCGTCATTAGAAAGCGTTAAAATGTAATCAGTTTGTTCGGTAATATTTTCTCTAACTTGTTCACCATAAACAATTTCATAGCATAATGCGGGCGCTAAATGAGATCCACTTGCTTGAATGTTTGGCTGTATATAACTACCACGGCTAAAAGAAGACATTGGTAAGTTAAAAATAGGGGCTAACGGGCGAAGTAATGCTTCAAAAGGCACAAATTCACCAAAAGGAAGTAAATGATGCTTGCTGTACCTTGGCTGCTCAAGGTAATCGTAACCATTTGTTCCATTCTTACCTAACGAGATTATATTATTATAAAAATTACCTGTCGGGCTTTGACCTACAATACCGGTAATTATAGTGCTGTTGTTCATTGTGGCAGCGCTATCAAGGTTACGAAGAAAACTTGGGATCTCACTTTCTAACGCTGGAATTGCAGCCTCTGGCCATACGATTAAATCAGCATCCCAATTTTTACGACTTAAATCCATGTATTTCATGATGGTTGGCCAACGTTCGCTTGGTAGCCATTTTAATGCTTGATTAACATTTCCCTGAATTAACGCAACTTTAGTGGCTTTCTCAGGTTGTGGTGTTACCCAATCGAATGGTTTTATTGCAAAAGACGTCGCCGCTAAAATTGCAGGAACAAGTAATAAAGTCCATTTTTTTTCTAGTAAGGCGTAAGTGATTGCACCGACAGAAATGATAATGATGGCGGTAATGCCCTCGACACCAAAAATTGGAGCCCAGGCAGAGAAAGGGCTATCTATTTGACTGTATCCAAGCCATAGCCATGGAAAGCCGGTAAAGACCCAGCCACGCAACCAATCGGTCACTAACCAAAGAGCAGGGAAAGCGAGTAAATATTTATGTAAGGAATGCAAAGAGAAAAAGCGAGTGGCTAAAAAAGCAAATAACATCGGATAAAGAGCAAGATAGCTAATAAGTCCGATCATTAGAAAAAGACTTGCAGCGATAGGCATGCCACCAAAATTATCGATGCTGATATGTATCCAATTTATGCCACTGCCAAAATAACCTATCCCCCAGAAAAAACCAATCCATGTCGATCGTTTGGTTGTTTGATTATTTAACAACAGAAATAAAACGAGTGGTGCAATAAAAGCAAAAGGCCATAAAGAATAGGGAGCAAAAGCCAATGTGGCAGCTGCACCAGAGATAATGGCAATAAGAAGGCGAATAAGGTAATGATTCAAAAATGGCATGGAAGGTCTCAAACAAATAATGAAAGAACAGTTATGTGATATCAGTCGTTGTAATTAGTCTTCAAAAGTCTGATAAAGTTCAGCCGCTTATTGCTAAGCGGCTGAGAATATTACTCTTCTTCGTGTTTCTTTTCTGATTCTTTTTCAGGAATCGTCACTTGAAGTTGTATGATGCGACGGTTATCGGCAGCGGTGACTTTAAAAGTAAAGCCTGATATTTCGATAGTTTCGCCACTTTCAGGTAAATGCCCAAAACTGGTTAATACTAAACCGCCAACGGTATCAATCTCTTCGTCACTGAAGTGTGTTGAAAAAGCGTCATTAAAGTCATCGATTTCAGTTAAGGCTTTCACAGCAAAAGTGTGTTTGCTTAACTGACGGATGTCTTTTTCTTCTTCGTCATCAAACTCATCTTCAATATCCCCAACAATTTCTTCAAGGATATCTTCAATGGTAACTAAACCAGAAACCCCACCAAACTCATCGACTACGATGGCCATGTGGTAACGCTCTTCTCTAAACTCTTTTAAAAGTTTATCAACACGTTTGCTTTCTGGTACTACAACAGCAGGTCGAATAACTTGTTCGATCTCAAAGGCTTCACAATCTGAGCCTAAGTATCTTAGTAAGTCCTTCGCAAGGAGTATTCCTTCAACATGGTCTTTATCCTCACTGATCACAGGGTAGCGTGAGTGTGACGCTTCTATGATTGTTGCTATCAGTGATTCGAGGTTTTGCGTTTTCTCTACAGTGACCATCTGGGAGCGCGGTAACATAATGTCTCGAACTCTCATTTCAGAAATTTCCATGACGCCTTCGAGCATGTCTCGGGTGTCGTGGTCAATAACTTCATTTTCCTCAGAGTCTCTAAATACATCCACCAACTCTTGGCGATCTTTAGGTTCCCCTTGGAACAGTTGTGAAAGGCGTCCTAAGAAGGACTTTCTACTCGGACCTTCTGTATTCTGTGAATTTTCGTCGTTCATGGCTTCTTTAAAAGTAGTTGCTATCAATGTGGATAGCTCACATAGGTAACTGTTGGATTATTCCAACAATTATTTCTCAGCGAGATACGGGTCTTCAAATCCCATTTCTTGCATTAATTCTGTTTCGAGTGATTCCATCTCTTCAGCTTCCTCATCTTCGATATGGTCATAACCTAGCAGATGGAGACTGCCATGTACAACCATATGCGCCCAATGTGCTAATAAAGGCTTGTTTTGTTCAACAGCTTCTTTTTCAACAACTTGACGGCAGATGATTAAATCACCAAGTAAATCAATTTCTATTTCTGGTGGTGCTTCAAAAGGAAATGACAATACATTTGTTGGTTTGTCCATACCACGATATTGATGGTTTAATTCGTGACTTTCTTTTTCATCTACAATTCGAATCGTTAATTCTGCTTGTGGCTGAAACTGAGGCAACACTGCATTCAACCAAGACATAAAATCTTTTTCTGAAGGCAAGTCTTTTTCATTTTCACATGCAATTTGTAGATCGAGTTCAATGCTCATGGTTCACCTGAAATTATTGTACTAGTTGTTTTCAGAATCGAGTAAACGTGCATCACGTTCTTCTTTTCGACGCTGTTCTTCTAGTTTACGCTCTTTTTGATCATTTGTTTCCCATTTTTCATAGGCATTTACGATACGAGCAACAACAGGGTGGCGAACTACATCATCAGCGATAAAGAAATTAAAACTAATTTCATCAACTTCTGATAATACTTCGACGGCATGACGTAAACCAGATTTCGCACCGCGAGGTAAATCTATCTGAGTAACATCCCCAGTAATAACGGCTCGGGAGTTAAAACCAATACGCGTTAAGAACATTTTCATTTGTTCTACTGTGGTATTTTGGCTTTCATCTAAAATAATAAAGGCATCATTTAGGGTACGACCACGCATGTAAGCCAGTGGTGCTACTTCAATCACATTACGTTCTATAAGCTTTTCCACTCGCTCAAACCCAAGCATTTCAAACAGAGCATCATAGAGAGGACGTAAGTAAGGATCGACCTTTTGACTTAGATCGCCAGGTAAAAAACCGAGTTTTTCACCGGCCTCTACCGCTGGGCGAGTCAGTAAAATACGGCGAACTTCTTGACGCTCAAGCGCATCGACAGCCGCAGCAACCGCTAAATAGGTTTTACCAGTGCCGGCAGGACCAATGCCAAACGTAATATCATGAGTCACGATATTAGTTACATACTGTGCTTGGTTTTCTGTTCGTGGTTTAATTAGCCCTTTCTTTGTCTTTATGAATATCTCTTTACCATAAGGTAGCGTTGTTACCGCTTCAGAGGGTTGTTCTAATACGCCAGATTCTTTTACAGCCAAATGGATTTGCTCAGGTTCAATATCGGGATATTGATTTTTAACTGGCGCAGTATCAACGTAAAGATCCCTTAAAATATCAACAGCAGCGGAAACCGTATGAGGTTGACCGACAATGGTAAAGAGATTTCCTCGATAATTTACTTCAACACCAAGCCGACGCTCAAGGTGTTTTATATTGTCGTCAAATGGACCACAAAGATTAGATAAACGCTTATTATTAGCTGGCTCTAAGGTCAACTCTAATTTGGTTGTTTTAATGCTCAATGCTGCCTCGCATAATATTGGCTATGGGTTTATCTATTATTTATTGGGGAAAAAGGGGGTTTTCTCAAGGTTAAATAAGAAAAAAGATGATCAAGTAACCTTAATCATCTTTTTTAGTGTTTGATTTTACTGAGGTGATCACATTATGGCGTAAAAGTACCTACACCAAGATCATCTTCACGGCGAGTTTTCTCTATCATCTCAGAAGGTGATACAGCAACACGTAGTCCCATGTCTTTTTCGGTACGAACTAAGGTACCGCGTAAAGAATTAGTAAATGATTCTGTAATATGAAGGTCAACAAATTGTCCAATGAGTTCTGGACTGCCTGTGAAATTCACTACGCGGTTATTTTCAGTACGAGCTCGTAGTTCCATCGGATTTCTTTTTGATGGGCCTTCAACAAGTGCACGTAGCTCTGTATTTAACATCTGACGAGAGAAGCGTGCAGATTGAAAACTGATCTGTTGTTGAAGCTCAGCAAGGCGATCTTTTTTCGTTTGCTCTGGAATATCACACGGATAATCAGCGGCTGGTGTACCAGGACGTGGAGAGAAGACAAAGCTATAACTCATGTCAAAGTCTACGTCTTTAATTAGCTTCATTGTATCTTGGAAGTCTTTTTCTGACTCACCAGGGAAGGCAACGATGAAATCTGAGCTGATTAAAATATCAGGACGAGCTTTACGCAACTTACGGATGATTGACTTGTACTCAATAGCAGTATGAGGACGTTTCATCATCGTTAGGATTCGATCTGAGCCACTTTGAACAGGTAGATGCAAGAAGCTTACTAATTCTGGTGTATCTTCGTAAACCGCAACAATATCATCACCAAATTCTAATGGGTGACTGGTTGTGAAGCGTAAACGGTCAATACCATCAATTGAAGCAACCATACGAAGTAAATCAGCAAATGAACAAATATCACCATCGTACATAGGACCACGGTAAGCATTTACGTTTTGACCTAATAGGTTAACTTCACGTACGCCTTGCTCTGCAAGTTGAGCAATTTCAAATAGCACGTCATCTAATGGACGGCTAACTTCTTCACCGCGAGTATAAGGAACAACACAGTACGTACAGTATTTTGAACAACCTTCCATGATAGAAACAAAAGCAGATACACCATCGGCTTTTGGTTCTGGAAGATTATCGAATTTTTCGATTTCAGGAAATGAAATATCCATAACGGTTTTTTCATTAGAAAGCGATTGTTTGATCATTTGTGGTAAACGGTGAAGCGTTTGAGGACCAAAAATCACATCAACGTAAGGTGCACGTTGACGAATATGATCGCCTTCTTGAGTTGCAACACAACCGCCTACGCCAATCACTAAGTCTGGTTTTTTGTCTTTTAAATGTTTCCAGCGGCCCAGTTGGTGAAACACTTTTTCTTGTGCTTTTTCACGAATTGAACAGGTATTTAATAACAGAACATCCGCTTCTTTTGGATCTTCAGTTAATTCATAACCATTTGCGGCACCTAAAAGATCGGCCATTTTAGATGAATCGTATTCGTTCATCTGGCAGCCCCAGGTTTTGATTAGCAGTTTCTTAGTCATGTAACTTTTTCACTCGTATTTTATTACTAGAATTCGGTACTGTTTTGAGAGACAAGCTCAATCAAAACGGATAGGGCGCGTATTGTACTGCTTTCCAAGCCTTATGACTAGGTATAGACAACCACGAATCTTTTATGGGTATTATTTGAGAGATGTAGATCTGAAGTAAATCGCGGTAGAATAGTTAAAATTTTTGGCTCATATAAGGACTATGGATGATGAAAGAATATGATTTCGCTATTGTTGGTGGTGGGATGGTTGGTGCCGCTGCCGCTATAGGTTTAGCTAAATTAGGTTATTTAGTCGCTATTATTGAGCATAAAGAGCCAAGTCCTTATGACAATAAACAGCCGATGGATATTCGAGTTTCTGCTATCTCTCAATCATCCGTTGACCTGCTTGAAAAACTAGGTGCATGGGAAAGCATTAAAGAAATGCGAGTTTGTCCTTATAAGCGTTTAGAAACATGGGAACACCCTGAGTGTCGAACTCGCTTTCATTCTGATGCACTTAATATGGACCAGCTTGGCTTCATTGTTGAAAATCGTCTTATTCAATTAGGGTTATGGCAGACATTCTCTTGTTATGACAACCTCCACGTTATTACGCCCACAAAAATAACCGATCTTGAGTTTTTTAGTGATCATAATGAACTGACGTTAGAGAATGGAGATAAAATTAAAGCGAAATGGGTTCTTGGTGCTGATGGCGCTAATTCTTATGTTAGACAAAAAACTAACATAGGGATTACGGCTTGGGATTATCGTCAACATTGCATGTTAATTAATATAGAAACGGAGCAACCACAACAAGATATTACGTGGCAATGGTTCACACCGTCAGGTCCTCGCTCATTTCTACCTTTACAGGGTAATAAAGGATCTTTGGTATGGTATGACTCACCAAAACGCATTAAACAGCTTTGCGCGATGAACTCGACTCAATTAGAAAATGAAATAAAAGCGTACTTTCCGAAAGAACTCGGAGAATTTACGGTAGAGCAATATGGTTCTTTCCCTTTAACTCGTCGACATGCTCAAAAATACGTTGCTCATCATTGTGTATTGCTTGGTGATGCCGCTCATACAATAAATCCTCTAGCAGGACAGGGCGTTAATCTTGGATTTAAAGACATCAAAGTGCTATTAGAAGAAGTAGAGAAAAAAGGACTGAATACAGATAGAGCTTTTAAAATGTATGAATCAAGACGAAAGATAGATAACTTAGCGATGCAAAGCAGTATGGATTTATTTTACACTTTATTTAGTAACTCTTTACCGCCTGTTAAGTTATTACGAAATATAGGGTTAAAATTAGCGGACTCGTCTGGGAAGTTAAAAACACAAGCGCTGAAGTATGCGTTAGGTTTATAGACTCAAGATATTCGTGATTAGAGTTTTAAAGGTGAGTGAAAACTCATTCGTAGCAAATTAAAGGTGATCATTGGGTCGCCTTTTTTATTATGTGATTTTCAAAGACAGGATGAATCGTTCATTACGGTGATGAATAAAAGTAGGTGTATCTTTATAAGAGGCATGAACGAAAAAAAGCTCATCAAATTAATGATGAGCTTTCTTAAAGTGGTTGGGATACCTGGATTTGAACCAGGGAATGCCGGCATCAAAAGCCGGTGCCTTACCGCTTGGCGATATCCCAACAGAGAAGATTACATTAGTGATTAAACTAAGATAATGCATCTTTAAATATGGTGCGGACGGAGAGACTTGAACTCTCACACCTTACGGCGCCAGAACCTAAATCTGGTGCGTCTACCAATTCCGCCACGTCCGCGTTCTTCTAGTTGTTAATTAAAACAAAGAGTAGAAATTTTTTATAGTTAGAAGACGAATTGGAGAGTCTTTCTAACGTTGTCATAATCAATCAGGTTGCATCAATTATGTAAATAGTGGTTGGGATACCTGGATTTGAACCAGGGAATGCCGGCATCAAAAGCCGGTGCCTTACCGCTTGGCGATATCCCAACAGAGAAGATTACGTTAGTAATTAAACTAAGATAATGCATCTTTAAATATGGTGCGGACGGAGAGACTTGAACTCTCACACCTTACGGCGCCAGAACCTAAATCTGGTGCGTCTACCAATTCCGCCACGTCCGCGTTCTGCTATTTGATTATTAAGGGCAATCGCCACTTAATCTGCAAAGAGTAGATATTTCGTATTTTAATCGGTGAATGGTAAACCAATTAAAAGTTGTATGGTGGCTACTACGGGATTTGAACCTGTGACCCCATCATTATGAGTGATGTGCTCTAACCAGCTGAGCTAAGTAGCCAACGATTGTTTCTTTATTTCTTTCTCATCTCTCATTCGCCTTAGCGGTGAGGACGGAGCGCATTATGCGTATCTGAGGCTTATGCGTCAACACTTTTTTGAAAAAAACATAAAATCTTTGTGTGTTCGAACGGATTTTAATCAAAGCGTGCTTTTTATATGCAAATCAGAGCGAATAAGAACAAAAGAATAAGAATAAGGATGGAAAACAAGAAGTGAGTGTTGCTGTATTACTAGGGATTAAAATCATTTAAGTGGTTGAAATCTAGGCGACTAATAAAAAGGCCAGCAAATATGCTGGCCTTTTTTATTATACGTTGAAGCGGAAATGTACAACATCACCATCTTTAACGATGTAATCTTTACCTTCTAGACGCCATTTACCGGCTTCTTTAGCGCCACTCTCACCGCTAAATTCAATAAAGTTGTCGTAACCTACAACTTCTGCACGAATAAAGCCTTTTTCAAAGTCAGTGTGGATCTTACCTGCCGCTTGTGGTGCCGTAGCTCCAACAGGAATAGTCCAAGCGCGAACTTCTTTAACGCCAGCCGTAAAATATGTCTGCAGAGCAAGTAGATCATAACCAGAACGAATTACACGGTTTAGACCCGGTTCTTCAATGCCCATATCAGCAAAGAATTCTTCACGATCTTCGTCGTCAAGTTCAGACAGTTCTGATTCAATCGCAGCACATACTGCAACAACTACGTTGTTTTCTGCTGCTGCATAATCACGAACAAGATCTAAGAATGGATTATTTTCAAAACCATCTTCAGCAACGTTAGCAATATACATTGTTGGTTTTAACGTTAGGAAGTTAAGGTAAGAAACCGCAGCAACTTCTTCTTTTGAAAGTTCAACAGTACGAGCCATGCCACCTTCTGTAAAAACAGGTAATAGCTTTTCAAGTACTGAAATTTCAAACTTAGCCGTTTGATCGCCGCCTTTTGCTTTTTTCGCTTGACGCAAGATCGCACGTTCACATGAATCTAAATCGGCAAGAGCAAGCTCAAGATTGATAATTTCAATGTCTTCAATTGGTGATATTTTACCAGCAACGTGAATGATATTGTCATCTTCAAAACAACGAACAACATGACCAATCGCATCAGTTTCTCGGATGTTAGCAAGGAATTTGTTACCTAGACCTTCACCTTTAGATGCGCCCGCAACTAAACCAGCAATATCTACAAATTCCATTGTAGTAGGAAGAACACGTTCTGGATTTACGATTTTAGCTAATGCATCTAAACGTAGATCAGGAACAGGAACCACACCGGTGTTTGGTTCAATAGTACAGAAAGGGAAGTTTGCTGCTTCGATTCCAGCTTTAGTTAGTGCGTTAAACAGTGTTGATTTACCAACGTTTGGAAGACCAACGATTCCGCATTTAAAACCCATGATGTAAACCTTATCTTTGTTATTCAGCTTTGAATGTGTGTAAACGATTTTGTGCTTTACTTAGTCCGTCTTTAAGTAAGATATCTAAGCAACGAGTAGATTCATCTACTGCTGCATCGATCAACTCTTGCTCTTTAGTCGGCGCTTTCCCTAATACAAAACCGGCAACTTTGTCTTTATGGCCAGGATGACCAATGCCAATACGAAGGCGATAAAACTCTTTCGTATTCGCTAATTTACTAATGGTGTCACGAAGACCATTATGGCCACCATGTCCGCCACCTTTTTTAAATTTAGCAACACCAGGAGGAAGATCTAATTCATCATGAGCGACGAGGATCTCTTCTGGTTTTATTTGGTAAAACTTAGCAATCGAAGCAATCGCTTTTCCTGATAAGTTCATAAATGTTGTAGGGATTAGTAATCGAAGATCCTGACCATTGGTTTGAATTCGACCTGTTAATCCAAAAAACTTAGCTTCTTCACGCATTGGAATGTTATGAATGCGAGCGAGTTCTTCAACTACCCATGCCCCAGCATTATGGCGAGTTCGTTTGTACTCAAGGCCGGGGTTTGCTAGTCCAACAAGAAGTTTGATCTGATTACTCAAAGAATTATCTCTCTATCTTGGATACTAATATGATTAATGAACTTGTTTAGCGCTGAGAGCTAAAGACAATTAATGATATTAGTATGCACTATTAAAAAGGCGCGCCATATTACCACAAGAATTCCAAATACAAAAACGCCCCGCAATAGCAGGGCGTTTGGATATTGTTTTTGTTTGAAATTAGTGATCAAACATTGCCGATATAGACTCTTCGTTGCTAATGCGACGAATTGCTTCGGCTAGCATACGAGATAGGCTTAGTTCAGTTACTTTGCCTGTCGCTGCCATCTCTTTAGATAGAGGGATTGAATCCGTGACAACAACTTGGTCTATCACTGAGTTTGCAATGTTATGCGCAGCAGTGCCAGAGAAAACAGCGTGAGTTGCGTAAGCGAATACACGTTTTGCGCCGCGTTCTTTCAGTGCTTCAGCTGCTTTACATAATGTGCCGCCCGTATCGATCATGTCATCAACGATAACACAGTCACGGCCGTCAACATCACCAATAAGGTTCATTACTTCTGAAACGTTAGCACGTGGACGACGCTTATCAACGATAGCGATGTCTACATCACCTAATGCTTTAGCAGTAGCACGAGCACGTACAACACCACCTAAATCAGGAGAAACAACAACAGGGTTTTCTAAACCACGAGTACGCATATCATCAAGTAATACTGGAGTACCGAAGATGTTATCTACTGGTACGTCGAAGAAACCTTGAATTTGTTCAGCGTGTAAGTCGATAGTTAAAACGCGGTCAACACCAACGTTTGAAAGCATATCAGCAATAACTTTTGCAGTGATTGGTACACGAGCAGAACGTACACGACGGTCTTGACGAGCATAGCCAAAGTAAGGAATTACCGCAGTAATACGACCTGCAGAAGCACGGCGAAGTGCATCGATCATTACTACTAATTCCATGATGTTGTCATTAGTAGGAGCACACGTAGACTGGATAATGAATACATCACTACCACGTACGTTTTCGTTAATTTGAACGGCTACTTCACCGTCCGAAAAACGATCTACAGTAGCGTCGCCAAGTGAAATGTATAATCGTTCGGCGATACGTTGGGCAAGTTCAGGAGTTGCATTACCAGTAAATAGCTTCATGTCAGGCACGGTGGAAACCTCAGGGTTGCGTCCAAATTGTGAGAATTTTATATGTTGCATAATGATTTATACTCTTCCAACGCTTGGTTGAGTGGTGAAGTATTTCTACCTCGGGTGATAAATCCAGTTGCGTTATCAGGAATTAATGAAAAAACGTGTTGTGCTTCTTTTTCGTTAATAAACTCAGCGAAAACACAAGCGCCTGTTCCAGTTAATCTTGATGGTGCATATTCTAACAGCCATGAAAGTTGGTAATCAACCTCTGGATACACTCTTCTGACAATTTTTTCGCAATCGTTTTCGTAAGAGGCACTTAAAAGTACGTTAAGTGGCTGTTTTGGTGTATTTCTAATCAATTCTGGGTGAGTGAATACATCGACAGTTGCGATACTCACTTCTGGTTTTATTAATACGTACCATAACTCTTTAGGGGTGGCTGGTTGTAATTTTTCACCAATACCCTCAGCAAAGGCGGAAAAACCATGAACAAAAATAGGAACGTCAGCGCCTAGAGTAACCCCTAAATCGGCCAGTTCTTTATTAGTGAGATTTAGCTCCCATAAGAAATTAAGTGCAACTAATGTTGTCGCTGCATTCGATGAACCACCGCCAATGCCACCGCCAATAGGTAATATTTTTTCTAGTTCAATATGAGCACCAAGAGAACATTGAGTGTGTTCTTGTAACTGCGTTGCTGCTTTCCAGATTAAATTATCTTTTGTCTCTACACCTGGAATCGGAGGAGAAAGCGTGATCTCTCCTGAATCGTTAGGGGTAATCGTTAGGTGATCACAAAGATCGATAAATTGAAAAAGGGTTTGTAATTCATGATAACCATTATCATGCTGCCCATTGATATACAGGAATAAATTGAGTTTAGCTGGAGAAGGCCAGCGAGTTGCTGTCGTTATCATTGAGATATAATCCAATTTGAAGCAATGATTTTTATTTCGGTGTCTTTTTGTGTCAATTTCATTGAATTTGGCAGCAATAACCCATTGGTTTCGATATAGCTGTTATATCTAAGATGCCAATTGGTTTGACTGATTTGTTTTGATAGGTGTTCTACTGTATTTAATTCATTGAGTTCAAATGCATCGGCAGAGGTTGGTAACCCTTTAAGCCAATCACTTAGGTAGGCGATAGGAATTGTCATGCCCGTTAATCCGTATAATAAGCGTCCTGGGTCATTACCTTCAAATTTCTTACCATCGCCGGTTTCAATGGTGGCTTTATTTTTGGATAACGTCAGTTTCATTATGGTTTGCCCAAGAAATGTGGTGAGCAATAATTGACTGTTATCTTCTTTTTGAGTCCATTGGAAGTTGAGACTGTGGCGTTGTTCTGGGTCTTGATATCCAATTTTCCCTGTCACTTTATACTGAGTTAATTGCTCAATATTAGATTGATGTTTATTCCAATTAATCGACTGTTGTGGGGTTAGTGGGGTCGTAGAACAAGCGCTGAGAAAAAACAGCAGAAAGAAAACGGAAGCAAAAAAAGAAAGAGGACGGCGTAGCATAAATAAAGAACTCACTGTTAATTCGAGACAGATTATAGGATTGTATCAAATCCATTGATTGTTTGGGTATCAAGATTTACACAATAAGTAGGTTAAATATCACTAATTTTCGATGTAGAAGCTCTGATGCCTTTTAAAATTCGGCTTCATCAAGTAAAATCCGCCCTTGTTATTTTTCTAAATTGGTCTTGTTTGCCGAATGTCATTGCTTGTTATTGGAATTAATCATACTTCAGCCTCAGTTGATTTGCGTGAGAAAGTTGCCTTTTCTCCTGATAAATTAACCAAAGCGCTAGATGAATTAAAAAACAGTGATGCAATTAAAAGTGGCGTAATCTTATCGACCTGTAATCGCACTGAAATCTACTGTGAGGTGAAATTAGGCATTAGCAGTGGCTACGTCATCAATTGGCTCGCTGAATTTCATCATGTGGCATTAGATTTACTCATGCCGAGTATTTATATCTATGAAGAACAAGCCGCCGTTAAGCACCTTATGCGAGTGTCTTGTGGTTTAGATTCTTTGGTTCTCGGAGAGCCTCAAATTCTTGGGCAAGTAAAAAAAGCGTTTGCTGATGCTAGAGAACACAATGCGGTTGAAGGTGTCGTTGAAAAATTATTTCAAAGTGACTTTTCAGTCGCTAAACGAGTCCGTACTGAAACGAATATTGGTGGTAATGCGGTGTCCGTTGCTTATGCAGCGTGTACATTAGCTCGACAAATATTTGAGTCTCTTGCTGAATCAACTGTCATGTTGGTCGGAGCAGGAGAAACCATTGAATTAGTGGCGAAACATTTAAATGATGCTGGTTGTAAACAATTGATTGTGGCGAATAGAACTCGCGAAAGAGCCATGATATTAGCCGACCAATTTAATGCTGATGTGATCAGTCTGCCCGAGATCCCTGAACACCTTTCTAAAGCGGATATCATTATTAGCTCAACCGCTAGTCCGTTACCTATTATCGGTAAAGGAATGGTTGAAAGCGCACTAAAACAGCGCAGACACCAACCTATGTTATTTGTGGATATTGCGGTTCCGCGTGATATCGAAAGTGAAGTTGCGGATCTTAATGACGTCTACTTGTATTCAGTTGATGATCTTAAATCGATCATTGACCATAATATTGAACAACGAAAAATTGAAGCGATTCAAGCTGAAGCGATAGTCAGTGAAGAAAGTGCAGGGTTTATGACGTGGATACGTTCCCGTCAAGCTGTTAACAGTATTCGCCAATACCGAGAGAATTCAGAATCTATTCGTATCGAATTATTGCAAAAAAGTATTCAGGCCCTAGCTTCTGGTCAAAATGCAGAAAAAGTTTTAGCAGAATTAAGCAATAAATTAACGAATAAACTCATTCATGCACCAACACTTGCGATGCAGCAGGCCGCCAAAAATGGTGAGCCGGACAAACTTGCTGTGATCCGTACCAGTATTGGTCTAGACAACTAAGTGTAGCTTCTGCTACCAACATAAAGAATCAATTATAATATGAAAGCATCAATTCGAGTAAAATTGGAAACGCTGGTTGAGCGTTATGAAGAAGTACAGCATTTATTGGGGGATCCAGGTGTTATTGGTGATCAAAATAAATTCCGTGCGTTATCTCGTGAATACTCTCAACTGGAAGAAGTAACACAATGCTTCCAAGCGTATGAAAAAGTACAAGAAGATCTTGTTGCTGCTCAAGAAATGGCACAAGAAGACGATGCTGAAATGCGTGAAATGGCGCAAGACGAAATTAAAGAAGCGAAAGAAGCAAGTGAACGTCTAACGGATGAATTACAAGTGCTTCTTATTCCAAAAGATCCAAATGATGAACGTAACTGTTTCTTAGAGATCCGTGCCGGTGCTGGTGGTGATGAAGCGGGTATTTTTGCGGGGAACCTTTTCCGTATGTATTCTCGTTTTGCTGAGAAAAAAGGGTGGCGTGTTGAGGTCATGAGTTCACATGGTTCTGAGCAAGGCGGCTTTAAAGAGATGATCGCAAAAGTAAGCGGTGAAGGTGTTTATGGCACAATGAAGTTCGAATCAGGTGGTCACCGAGTTCAACGTGTACCAGAAACTGAATCGCAAGGCCGTGTACATACTTCAGCGTGTACCATTGCTGTAATGGCTGAAATTCCAGAAGCGGATTTACCTGAGATTAAATCATCTGATTTGAAAATTGATACTTTCCGTTCATCAGGGGCTGGTGGTCAGCACGTTAACACCACCGATTCCGCTATTCGTATTACTCACTTACCAACGGGTACCGTTGTAGAGTGTCAAGATGAGCGTTCACAGCATAAAAACAAAGCCAAAGCGATGTCTGTTCTTGCTGCTCGTATTATTCAAGCTGAAGAAGCTCGTCGTGCCGCAGTTGTTTCTGATACGCGTCGTAATCTATTAGGTTCGGGTGACCGTTCAGACCGTATTCGTACGTATAACTACCCACAAGGTCGCGTATCTGATCACCGTATTAACCTGACTATCTACCGTTTGAATGAAGTGATGGAAGGGGATCTAGCGGCGCTGATTGAACCTGTCGTATTAGAATATCAAGCTGACCAACTAGCGGCTTTAGCTGAACAAAACTAATGAGCATTTCTATTGAAGCGCTATTAATGCGTTCAATTCAATTGCTGAAACTTGAGGGGAGTGATTCTCCTCAAGTTGATGCTGCTGTATTGCTGTGTCATGTTTTAGATAAGCCAAGAAGCTACTTACTTACTTGGCCTGAAAAGCTCGTCGCTGAAACCGAATACAATGCATTTGAATCATTATTATCTCGACGCCTTTCTGGTGAACCAATCGCTTACATTGTTGGTTATCGAGAGTTTTGGTCATTACCGTTAAAAGTCTCGCCAACAACATTAATTCCTCGTCCTGATACTGAACGTTTGGTAGAAGTTGCGTTAGAGCATCTATCGCCATCATCTGAAAAGGTATTGGATTTGGGGACGGGAACAGGAGCCATTGCATTAGCTATCGCCTCTGAAATGCCTGATATGTGTGTTATTGGTGTTGATTATCAATATGACGCGGTTGCGTTAGCGAAAGATAATGCCAAAGACAACAATATATTGAACACTGAATTTCGTCAGGGAAGTTGGTTTGATCCGATTAGAATGGATGAACAGTTTTCAATTATTGTGAGTAACCCGCCTTATATTGATGGGAATGATCCCCATTTGTCTCAAGGTGATGTACGGTTCGAACCTCAAACCGCTTTGGTTGCTGAGAAAGAAGGTTTTGCGGACTTAATCCATATTATGGAGCACAGTCGTACTCATTTAATTGAGAACGGTTGGTTATTAATGGAACATGGCTTTGAACAAGGTAAGCAATTACGTGATTACTTTGAAGAATATGGCTTCATTAATGTTAAAACAGAACAAGATTACGCTGGCAATGATCGAGTTACATTAGGTCAGTGGATCACAAACACAGAGAATAAAGGATAATTCATGTATACCGCTGTTAAACACATTCACTTATTTATGATCGCTTGTAGCGTACTATTATTTATCGTTCGTTATGCGTTAATGATGGTTGATTCCGATCTTCGTAATAAAGCTTTTTTTAAACGTGTGCCTCACGTTGTTGATACAGCAATGCTATTAAGTGGCGTTGCACTTATTTTTATTACTGGATTCATTCCATTTACAGGTGCGGCTCCTTGGTTAACTGAGAAATTGACTTGTGTTTTGGTTTATATCGCTCTGGGGTTTGTCACTCTAGGAAACAGTAAAAACAAAGTATTTAAAACATTTGCCTTCCTTGGCGCATTAGGTTGGTTAATGGTTGCAGCTAATATTGCGATGACGAAAGCAACATTTCTGGGGTAAATATGTTTCAGTTGCTTGATGAAAATTTAGAAGACCTTAGCCTTGTTGAAGGTGCATTAGCTCTAAATTTAGCCATTAATCCAGATATACAAAGACAGCGTGTTGATATTAAACTGCGAGAAATGTGTATTGAAGCAGAGCAAACGCTTGTTCACGAACCAACTGATGAGCAGCGTTTAGAGCGATTAATTCAACTGTTTTATGTTGAGTGGGGCTACCAAGGTGATGTTTATACGTATTTTAATTCAGAGAATGCGTTCATTGATCATGTGCTTGAAAGTAAAAAAGGGATCCCGGTAACGTTAGGGGCGATTTTTTTACATATTTGTCAGTATGTGAATTTACCTGTGAGTGCGATTAATTTCCCCACTCAGTTAGTGTTACAGGTTGAATGGCCAAATCAAGCACCCCGTTACTTAAACCCTTTTGATGGACAATATGTTAGTACGCATTTAATGACGGCATGGCTAATTGGCTATGGTGGACCATTGGCTGAGATCTTACCGATACATTTAGAGAAAATAGATAATCCAACATTAGTCGGCCGTTTATTAGCGGTGATTAAAACGGCATGCATTAGAGAGCGTAAATTTTCATTTGCTTTAACTTGCAGTGATCTCGCATTGAATGTTGTGCCCGATGATCCTTTTGAAATTCGTGATAGAGGCTTAATCTATCAACAGCTACACTGTAATGATGTAGCGAAAACCGATTTAATCTATTTTATTGAACAGTGCCCTAATGATCCATCGACCTTGATGATGAAAGAGCAAGTTCAATTATTAGAACAACACCCTACCGTTCTCCATTAAGAGTGAAGATAATGCAAAATCAAAAAACAGTAAAAATTGGCAATATCGATGTAGCAAATGATAAGCCGTTTACCTTATTTGCAGGTATGAATGTATTAGAGTCTCGTGATTTGGCTATGCGCATGTGTGAGACTTACGTAGAGATCACTGATCGATTAGGCATCCCATACGTATTTAAAGCGTCTTTTGATAAAGCAAACCGTTCGTCAGTTCATTCGTACCGTGGTCCTGGTATGGAAGAAGGTCTAAAGATTTTTCAAGAATTGAAAGATACGTTTGGTGTGAAAATCATTACAGATATTCATACAGAGGCACAAGCTCAACCTGTTGCTGATGTAGTGGACGTTATTCAACTTCCTGCTTTCCTTGCTCGTCAAACTGATTTAGTTGAGACAATGGCTAGAACGGGTGCTGTCATTAACGTGAAAAAGCCACAATTCATGAGCCCTGATCAAGTCGGCAATATTGTTGATAAGTTTGCTGAGTGTGGTAATGAAAATATCATTCTTTGTGAGCGTGGTTCATGCATGGGTTATGACAACCTAGTGGTTGATATGCTTGGCTTTGGTGTGATGAAAAAAGTATCAAATGGCAGCCCAATCATTTTTGATGTGACGCATTCTTTACAGAATCGCGATCCAAGTGGTAAAGCATCTGGTGGTCGTCGTTCACAAACGGTTGAACTTGCTAAAGCAGGTTTAGCGACGGGTATTGCTGGGTTATTTATTGAAGCTCACCCAACGCCAGATAAAGCATTGTGTGACGGTCCTTCTGCATTACCATTAGATCAACTAGAACCTTTCTTAAAACAAATGAAAGCGTTAGATGACTTAATTAAAGGCTTTGAGCACATCGATATTAAATAATATTGTTGCGAGTCTATAAATAAAAAAGCCCAAGAGATTTTCTTGGGCTTTTTTGTATTTAGAATAGGGCGTGCTTACTTATTTATTCATTACTCAGCATTTGTTGGAGTAAACCAATCTAATTTATGATGCAATGTAGTTACGCTACCGACGACAATTAAAGAAGGACTAGTCGCATTTTTTGCCATTTGAGCTAATTCTGAAATAGTACCAGTAAAGACTTTTTGTTTTTGAGTCGTACCACGTTCAATAATAGCGCAAGGGGTATCCGCAGCTAAACCGTGCTCGATCAGCTGAGTTGAAATATGAGAAGATTGTTTTAGTCCCATATAAAATACCAGCGTGTTGTTTGAACGAACCAATGCATCCCATTCAATTTCAGCCCCATCTTTTTGGACATGAGCCGTAATAAATTGCACGCTTTGAGCATGGTCTCGATGTGTTAGTGGGATCCCTGCATAAGAGGTCGCACCTGCTGCGGCTGTAATACCAGGAACGACTTCAAATCGAACCCCATTTTCTGCAAGCGTTTCTAATTCTTCACCGCCACGCCCAAAGATAAAGGAATCTCCGCCTTTAAGGCGAACAACGTGTTTACCTTCTTGGGCTTTATCAACCAATATTTGATTAATTTTGTCTTGAGGGACGAAATGAAAATCGAGTTTCTTACCGACATAAATCATTTCAGCAGTATCATTTGCGAGCGCTAAGATTTCTTTAGAGACAAGGCGATCATACACAACCACATCGGCTTGTTGTATTAAGCGGTAACCTTTTACGGTTAAGAGATCGGCATCACCAGGACCTGCACCAACAAGAGAAACAAATCCGTTTTGTTTTTTTTGCTCAGACTGAGCTTGAATACTTGGCATAATAGGGTTCCAGAATAATATGATGAATATTGACGCTGACTCCATTATGTAAGAGTCGATAAAAAAAATCACCCTTAATACCAGATCAAGAGTGATTTTATTTGAATGAGTTATAACAAATGCGATGACTTATTTTTCTGTTATTTAAGATCCAATGATGGTGCAGTTTTTGCGTGTGTTAGGTACAGAGGAATACACGTAAATAGAAGGCCACCCACAAGGTTGCCAAGCAGCGTTGGAATTAAGTTCCAGTTTAACCAATCCATAATAGTGAAATCAGCACCCAGCATCATACCTAATGGGAATAGGAACATGTTAACTACGGCGTGTTCAAATACTAATGCAAAGAAAATAAAGATTGGAAGCCACATCGCTGCAATCTTACCTGCAACAGAGCGAGCCGTCATATTACCAATAACGCCTAAACATACCATGAGGTTACAAAGAATCGCTTTTACAAATACGGTGATCCAGCCATCCATACCATGTGCGGCGTAACCCATAGTACGGCTTGTTGCTGCTGCGATGAATTTTTGGCCTACTGCGCCTGCTTCAACACTAAAGTTCATAGTAAAAACAAGTGCAATAAGAAAAGCAACAAGTAGAGAACCGATTAGGTTACCAAGACCAACCCATCCCCACGTTCTGAAGATTCGACCCCAAGTGATGCCAGGACGGTTATCAAACTTAGCAAGTGGTGCAAGACCAAAAACACCCGTTAATAAGTCGTAGCCCATAAGACTCAGAATACAAAAACCGACAGGGAAGACTAAAGCGCCAACAATACCAACACCGGTTTGCACAATTGTTGTAATGGCAACGACAACAGCAAGAGAAAGGATGATACCCGCCATCGTGCCACGTAAAAGAAGATCACGACTTGATGTTTTTACTTTTGCTTCGCCAACATCGATCATTGTTTGAACTAATTCAGCAGGTTTTACATAAGACATAAGAGTCCCTTTATTAAAAGTTAAAGATTAAAATTAGATAGGAAAGGGCTCCTAGGTGAGGCTAGAAACCCTTGAACTATCGAATCTCAGTTTATGCTGCGATTTCTACGGTATTTTTAATGACTCGAACGTTATACGCTTTTACGTTAAAGCGTTCGTCTTCCATACAAACCCCAGTAGTAAGGTTAAAGCGTTGTTTCTTCAATGGGCTTGCAACCCAAAGTTCGCCTTGGTGTTGAACGGTAAGGCCACGAGACAATACGTTAGAGTTTGCAAATGGGTCACGATTACTGATGGCAAACACTTTGTCATCAGTGTTCGGACGAAATATCGCAACTTGTTCACCGTTAACTAATGCACAAACGCCTGTACCTGGAATGATGTCATCTAGTGGACAGATTTTTTGGAATTTAGTCGTCATGATTATTTCTCCACACTTGTGTCAGTTAGAGCAACATGCAAGATATCGCCTTTCGCGTTTGGATTTTTTTCTGTGTACGTTGCAGGGCGGTGTTGTTCACGGCCATCAGAAACAAACACAACATTATCATCGCGTTCTTCAGAGTTAATGAAGTGGGAGAAACGTTTTAGTTGAGCTTCATCATTAATGGTGTCAGTCCATTCACAGCTGAAGTTATTAATCAGTGATGCAACATCGGTTTCAAGTTGGTCGTTAATGCCAAGCTTATTATCGACAATCACTTCACGTAAATAATCAACGCCACCTTCAAGGTTATCCATCCATACAGAGGTACGTTGCAGTGGAGCGGCTGTTCGAATGTAGAACATCATGAAACGGTCGATGTATTTAATCAGCGTTTCTTGGTCTAGATCCGTTGCCAATAAGTCAGCATGGCGAGGTTTCATCCCCCCATTACCACACACGTACATGTTCCAACCTGCATCTGTTGCAATAATGCCTAAATCTTTACCTTGTGCTTCTGCACACTCACGAGTACAACCCGAGACACCAAATTTCATTTTATGAGGCGTACGGATACCTTTGTAGCGATTCTCAAGTGTGACGCCCAAGCCTACAGAGTCTTGAACACCGTAACGACACCATGTTGAACCAACACACGTCTTAGCCATACGTAAAGCTTTACCGTAAGCTTGTCCTGTCTCATAACCTGCTTCAATGAGTTTTTTCCAAATTGTTGGAAGATCGTCTTTTTGAGCACCGAATAGACCGATACGTTGAGCACCTGTAATTTTAGTGTAAAGATTATATTCAGCAGCAACGGCCGCTAATGCACCTAGTGCTTGTGGTGTGACTTCACCGCCAGCCATACGTGGAATGACAGAGTAAGTGCCATCTTTTTGAATGTTACCTAGGAAGTTATCGTTGGTATCGTGCAGTTTAACCAATGCGGGTTTAAGAATGTGCTCACCCCAACAAGAAGCAAGAATAGATCCCGCTAGTGGTTTACACACTTCACAGCCGTAACCTTTACCGTATTTCTCTAATAGTTCATCGAATGTTTTGATTTCTTCGATGCGAATTAGGTGGAATAATTCTTGGCGAGAATAAGCAAAGTGCTCACAAACGTCGTTTTTAACTTCGATGCCTGATTTTGCCAATTCAGCATTAAGAACGGATGCGACAAGAGGAAGACAACCGCCACAACCTGTACCAGCGCCAGTCACCGCTTTAATTTCAGCCATTGTGTGATTGCCATCTGCAACTGCTTGGGCAATTTTGCCTTTCGTTACATCAAAACATGAACAAATCACGGCAGTTTCAGGCAGAGAGTCTGCGCCTAAAGACGGCTTTTCTGCACCAGCGTGCGCTGGAAGAATAAGAAGGTCGGGGTGATCAGGTAAATCAATGTCGTTCAGTTTAAGCTGAAGTAGATCGCCGTAATCTGAAGTATCACCAACCATTACTGCGCCAAGTAGTTTCTTACCATCTTCAGATACGATAATGCGTTTATAAACTTCGTCTTCTTCGTTTTGGTAAACGTAGCTCTTACAACCAGGAGTACGACCGTTTGCATCCCCAATAGAGCCAACCTTCACACCAAGAAGTTTTAGTTTTGCGCTCATGTCAGCGCCTTCAAACGTACTGTCGTTACCAACTAAGTGATCAACTGCAACGGTTGCCATTTTGTAGCCTGGAGCGACAAGACCATAGAAAGTTTGATTCCATGACGCACATTCACCAATCGCGTAGATGTGTTCATCTGAAGTTTGGCAGTTGTTGTTAATCGCAATACCACCACGAGGAGCGATATCAAGCTCCATTTGGCGAGCAAGCTTATCTTGAGGGCGGATGCCAGCAGAGAAGACAATGAAGTCAGTCTCAAGCTCTGTACCATCAGCAAAACGCATTACATTACGTGCTTCTGTGCCTTCAGGTGCTATTTCTAATGTGTTTTTACCGGTATGAACTTGAACACCCATGCGTTCAATTTTATTACGAAGTTGTAAGCCACCTTGTAAATCAAGCTGCTCAGCCATTAATACGGGTGCAAATTCGACAACATGAGTTGTTACGCCAAGTGCTTTTAATGCGCCAGCCGCTTCAAGACCAAGGAGGCCACCACCGATAACAACACCGCTTTTACTTTTTTTCGCCGTGGCTTCGATTGATTTAAGATCTTCAATAGTACGGTAAACAAAACAGTCTTTGCTTTCGTTGCCTTTGATTGGCGGTACGAATGGGAAAGAGCCCGTAGCAAGGACGAGTTTGTCGTATTGGATTTCACGACCAGTGCTTGAATATACAATTTTGTTTTCACGGTTAATATTAATAGCGCGTTCGCCGATTAATACGTTGATACCGTGTTTGTCATAGAATCCTTCTTTTACAAGAGAGAGCTCATCAGCGGTGTGGTGAGAAAAGTAAGAAGAGAGGTGAACACGGTCATAAGCGACACGTGGTTCTTCACAGAACACGGTGATATCCATGTTTTGAACATCAGTTTTCTCTACTAAATCTTCGATGTAGCGATGACCGACCATGCCATTACCGATGATGACTAGTTTCATCTTGCTCATAAGGAATCCTATTATATTTGGTATGGATATATGATGAATTATGAATGGATATGTCGATATGATGTAGATCAATTACGAAATAAAACTACTCCAAAGTAGTAGTGGCGGTGTTTTTGTGGTTGCTTTTATTTATAATTCAACAATTTACGTGTGGCACGTAGATGGTGTGCGTAGTTTTATTACAAAAAAAGGTGTTTTGTGCGGTATTTATCTGTTCATTAATCGATTTTTTCTGAAAAAAAAAGACAGAATATAAAAATATATTCTGTCTTTTGACGAAGTAAGTAAGAAGTTACAGTTTAAATCTGTCTATTTCTTGTTTTAGTTCGTTTGATAATTCAGATAATTGTGATGCTTGAATAACCGATTGTTGTGTTTCGGTTGTTAATTCATTTGATACATCACGAACCGCTTCAGTGTTACGTGTAATTTCTTCTGTAACCGATGATTGCTCTTCAGCCGCCGCTGCAATTTGAGCCGCCATGTCGCTAATTAATGTCACTGAATTTGTAATTTGAAGCAAACTAGCAGAGGCTGATTGTGCATCTTCAACACTGGTGTTGGCTAGATTTTGGCTGTCTTCCATGATGCCAACCGCTTTTTGAGTTGTGCCTTGCAATGTCTCTATCATTTGTTGAATTTCTTGAGTCGACGCGTGTGTACGTTGACTTAAAATTCGAACTTCATCAGCAACAACGGCAAAACCACGACCTTGTTCACCGGCACGTGCCGCTTCTATTGCGGCATTGAGTGCGAGTAAGTTCGTTTGTTCTGCAATGTTTTGAATGGTGGATAGGATCGTATTGATGTTTTGTGCGTTGTGATGCAATTCGCCGATAACTTGTGTTGCGGTTTCTACTTCTTTTGCCAAGTTATCAATTGAATGTTGGCTTTGACTTACTTGCTCAGCACCATGGTTTGAAGCACTAACGGTTTGTTCAGCCGTTTGAGCAGTATTGTCTGCGTTGCTTGCAATTTCTTGAGTCGCAGCTGCCATCTCATTAATTGCGGTTGCAACCATGTTGATCTCATCCATTTGATGTTGGATTCGAACATTACGTTCTTCAGCACTTTCTGCGGTTAAATTGGCTTGGTTAGCTAACGTAAGTGATATGTCACGTAAGCGACACACCATTGAGTGCATATTGCCTACAAAGGTATTGAAGTTGATAGCAAGTTGGCCAACTTCATCATTACTGTTTGGAACTAAACGTTGAGTTAAATCCCCTTCACCTGATGAAATTTCAGCAAGCGCATCAGATACTCGAAGTAGATCTCTAAATAGGACGTTAACCAAGGTGGTTACACCGATAGCAACAATGACTGTTAATACAATGCTAAGCAGGATGATTTCACGAAGGAGTGCGCTGTGTGCCGCTTCTTCTGTTGCTTGTGTCATTTCGACGGCAAATGTCCATTTTGTATTAGGTACTTTTGCAAAATAAACCAGCTTATTACTGCCGTTGATTTCTGCGAATTCAATGGTTTTTGAATTAATGGATTCTTGAATACTTTGAGGCGTCATACCCGAGAAATAACGATTTACTTCTTTTTTGATAAGCGACGTATTTGGATGCGCTAAGAAAGTGCCATCGCTATCAATTAACATTGTGATGGTATCTTTACCTGCATCTAGGCTGATGACATCGTCAATTAGTTGGTCAATTAGTACATCGGCACCGACAACACCAAGAAATTGACCATTCTTATAAACAGGTTCAGCAATGGTTACCAGAAGAGATTGAGTAATGGCATCTTGATAGGCGGAAGTAATGATTTGTTTGTTTTCTCGTTGAGCTTCTTGATACCAAGGGCGTTGACGAGGATCGTAATCGGCACGATTTCTTTCAGGATGAGAGCGGTACATATCCCCTTGAGGTGTACCAAAGAAAATATCATCAAAACCACCCGCTTTACGGCTTAACTGTAAAAAAGAGACCACGTCATCTTCTTGAGTGTAGTCATTAATAGCATGCGCAATTTCAGCTTTAATTGAAATCCAATTAGAAATTCCGGTAGTGGCAGAAGATGTCACACTTTCAGCTCGAGAATAAACGCCATTTCGAGTTTGTTCAAACAACTGATTTGACGCGAGCCATGTTAACGCCGCAGCAGTCACGATAACAGCAAGTAGACTGGCCCCGATTAATTTATGTTTTAATTTCATTATATCATCCAAATTGTAGTGAAATTTTATATATTAAATTTCTATTTTTATTATCTATTTGTACATTTATGTATATGGTATCGGGCAAAAATGAAATAACTTGATGGTTTTTTTTATTTAAAGTACATAAAGAAGTGATTATATTTTTAAGCTTAAACGGAAAGCGATTTGAAGTGATGGTAAACCGTTGAATTAAAAACCATCAAAGTGAACGATTGCGTTGGTTTAAAATTTAAAATTTCTCTAGCGTTTACCTTTTTTTACTTATTTATTAGCCATTTTTAGTGATCCAATAGACATATTTATGAGATCAATGTGAGAGTGAAAAGCAATTCTTTTAAACTCGGTCAGGTTATTTGATTATTAAAGTGGTTTTCCCTTTTTTGATCTAACTTATTCCCTTGAATTTAAATGGTGAAACATGATGGAACGTCTTTCTCTTAAAACAGCGATTGCTGCCGCATTACTTACTACATTGGCTGGTTGCGCTACAACGTCTGAACATGCGTGGCAAGAAGACACTACGTATAAGTTAACTGTGCTACATACTAACGATAACCATGGCCGCTTTTGGCAAAATAAATATGGTGAGTACGGTATGGCAGCGCGTAAGACGTTGATTGATGAATTACGTGCCGATGTTCAAGCTGAAGGGGGGAGTGTTTTACTTCTTTCTGGTGGTGATATTAATACCGGTGTACCTGAGTCTGATTTACAAGATGCAGAGCCTGATTTTAAAGGCATGAATAAAATTGGATATGATGCGATTGCATTAGGTAACCATGAATTTGATAACCCATTAGATGTGCTTCAAAAGCAAATAGATTGGGCTAAATTCCCAATGCTGTCTGCTAACATTTATGATAAAGAAACTGGTGAGCGCATGTATCAAGCTTACGAGATTTTTGAAAAGCAAGGCATTAAAATTGCGGTTATTGGTTTCACGACAGAAGATACGGCTAAAATTGGTAACCCTGAATACATCGGTGGTATTGATTTCCGAGATCCAAAAGAAGAAGCAAAGAAAGTCATTGCTGAACTGAATGAATCAGAAAAACCCGATCTTATTTTTGCAGTTACTCACATGGGTCACTATGAAAATGGTCAACGTGGTATTAATGCACCAGGTGATGTAGCACTTGCTCGTTCTCTTGAATTAGGTGAGTTGGATATGATTGTGGGTGGCCACTCACAAGAGCCTGTTTGTATGGAAGGGGCGAACGTTGTTAAACAAAACTTTAAGCCTGGTGACGAATGTCAACCTGATCAACAAAATGGCACTTGGATCGTTCAAGCTCATGAATGGGGCAAGTACGTAGGTCGTGCTGATTTTGAATTCCGTAATGGTGAATTGGAAATGGTGAGTTATAACCTAATCCCGGTTAACTTGAAGAAGAAAATAAAAGTTGATGGCAAAAGTGAGCGTGTCTTTATTCAAGATGAAATTGTGCAAGATCCTGAGTTATTGGCTTTCCTAACGCCTTACCAAGAAAAAGGTCAAGGCCAGTTGAATGTGAAAATTGCAGAAACGAATGGAAAGTTAGAAGGCGACCGTAATGTGGTTCGTTTTGAGCAGACTAACCTTGGGCGTTTAATTGCGACTTCTCACATGGTTCGTGCAAAAGCCGATTTTGCGGTAATGAATTCGGGTGGTGTACGTGATTCGATTGAAATGGGTGATGTTACTTATAAAGATGTTCTAACGGTGCAGCCATTTGGTAATATTGTTAGTTATGTTGATATGAATGGCGCTGAAGTATTAGATTACCTAAATGTGGTGGCGACTAAACCAATCGATTCTGGTGCCTATGCTCAGTTCGCAGGTATTAAAATGACCGTTGAAGCCGGTAAAGTATCTAACGTATTCATTGGTGGTAAGCAACTGCGTTTAGACAAAACGTACCGTTTTACTATTCCAAGCTACAACGCCGCGGGTGGTGATGGTTACCCTAAAGTGTCGGATCATTCGGGTTATGTAAATACGGGCTTTGTTGATGCCGAAGTATTAAAAGAGTTTTTAGAAACAAATAGCCCAATTGATGTGAATGAATTCGCACCACGTGGTGAGATTGTTTATAAGTAATAGATAAAAAGTAAACTGATCCCCTCAGATTGTTATTTACTGAGGGGATTTAGTTGTAAATTCAACGTCTTTGCTGAATAAATGACCGAACAAATTAAAAAGTTAAAATAATACTTGTCAAAAAAATCCTGAGCAGTATTATAGCCCTCGTTGACACGGACACAGTCCTTTGTTCAACAGCTCGGTGAATAGCGCAGCTTGGTAGCGCATCTGGTTTGGGACCAGAGGGTCGGGGGTTCGAATCCCTCTTCACCGACCACCTTCAAAAAAGCCGCATCAGAAATGATGCGGCTTTTTTACGTCTGATGCATTTAAAAAACAAGCTAAGTCGTGCTAAATAACAAAAAGCCATGTTAATTAACTCAACATGGCTTTATTTATCAATTAGTTAGATTTTAATTATGAGTGTTGAATATTGCCAATTTACCATTCTCTTTAAATGCGATAACTTGGTATGTGTCTTTTTTATCGCCATATTCCATCCCTGGTGATCCCATTGGCATTCCAGGAACCGCTAATCCTTTAAAATCTCTTGGTTCTGCTAGAAATTGTTTAATATCCTCTGCTGGAATATGCCCTTCAAATACGTAACCATCAATAACAGCGGTATGACATGATGCGAGGCGTGGCTCTACACCTAGTTTCTCTTTGATTGGATTCATGTCTTCATGATCTTCAATCTTTACCGTGAAACCGTTATCTTCCATGTGCTCTACCCATTCAGAGCAACAACCACAATATGGTGATTTATAAGTCATGACTTCGGTAGAAGCGTAAGCGGATGTTGTTAAGAAAAGCAATGATGCAAAAGTGAGTTTAAATAATTTCATTATTGTGTCCTAAGGTTATTTTGAATGTGGTGAAAGCCAAAACCAATAAATAATGGCAATAATAAGTATGACTCCAAGCAAATTAATCATGTAAAGCTCCTAGTCAGTATGTTCGTTTGAAAACTGAGATTTAAAAAGTCGTAATCTATTTGCATTGGATACAACGGTAATAGAAGAAAGTGCCATCGCTGCTCCAGCTACAACAGGACTGAGTAACATTCCAGTAAATGGAAAAAGAATACCGGCAGCAATAGGAATGCCTATCGCATTATAAATAAAGGCACCGAATAAGTTCTGTTTCATATTTGTAATGGTTGCTCTTGAAAGCTCAATCGCATTAACGGCTGTAAGCAGTGAGTGTCGTATTAAGGTCAATTGAGCGCTTTCAATCGCGACATCACTGCCATTGCCCATCGCAATCCCTACTTCTGCCTGAGCTAACGCTGGGGCATCATTAATGCCATCCCCAATCATAGCTACTTTCTTTCCTTGAGCTTGTAAGTCTTTTATTGTCTGAGCTTTTCCATCGGGTAATACACCCGAAACAACATGAGTTATTCCGAGCTGTTGGGCCACATAATCGGCGGTTTCTTTGCGATCACCCGTTAGCATTACGACATTAATACCGAGTTGAGTAAATTGGGCTACAGCAAGTTTTGAATCGGGTCGAATTGCATCACTTACTTCAATAACACCAATACATTCTTTATTTATTGCCACAAAGAGAGGCGTTGATGCAGGAGATAATTCAACGTCAGGAGTGGCAATCTCATTGTTTAATAAATAAGAGGTATTTCCTATGAACACAGTATCGCCAGCAATGTTTGCAGAAGCTCCTAGGCCTAATTGAGCATTAAACTGTGTACTGGTGACTAAATCCCATGAATGCTGATTGAGATATGTCATTACTGCATGAGCGAGTGGGTGTTCAGAGTGACTTTCGATTGCTGCTGCGAATGAAATGATGTCTTTTTCATTGTAAGCCGCAAAGCTTGTCACTTTACTGACCGTGGGTTTCCCTTCTGTTAATGTGCCCGTTTTATCAACCACCACAGTATCGATATGACTTGCTGTTTGTAAAACGTCAGCGTCTTTTATTAATGCACCAAACTCAGCGGCTTTACCGACACCAACAGTCACTGACATTGGTGTTGCAAGACCTAAAGCACAAGGGCAGGCAATGATGAGTACCGTTGTGGCAACAACAAGCATGTAGCTCGATGTTGGTTCTGGGCCAAAGTTATACCAAAGTAAAGCCGAAAAAATGGCGATGATCATAACGCTTGGGACAAATACGGATGAGATTTTGTCCGCGAGCTTAGCCAATTTTGGTTTGCTACTTTGCGCGTTACGTACCATGGCAATGATCCGAGCAAGCATAGTATGTTCACCGACATTCGTTGCTGTGAAGGTAAAGCTACCCTGTTGATTGATGGTTCCTGCATGCACAACATCGTCTTTTATTTTTAAACAAGGAAGAGGCTCTCCAGTAAGCATGGCTTCATCTAAATAGCTTTCACCGCTGATGATCGAACCATCAACTGGGATTTTCTCTCCCGGTTTAATTTTAATGATCATCCCTTTCGTTACTAGTGCCACTGGCAACTCTACTTCTTTTCCATCTTGGATAACCGTAGCTGTTTGAGGCTGAAGATTGAGCAGCTTTTCGATGGCATTTGATGTGCGATTACGAGCTTTGGTTTCGATTAGATTTCCGAGCGTAATTAAGCCTAAGATCATTGCGGTGGCTTCAAAATAAACATGACGTGCTTGCTCTGGGAAAAATGCAGGATAGATCACCAGTGCCATAGAGTAGAGCCAAGCTGAACCAGTACCAAGAGACACTAACGTATCCATTGTCGCTCTGTGATGAGTAAATGCTTTCCAGGCATTAACAAAAAAATGTTTCCCAGCGGTAAGTAATAAACCTAAACAAATAAGCCCAATGAATCCCCAAGCAAGTTGGTCGTTAACGGTTGTTATTTGCATGTTGCCACCAAATACCCCCCAAAGCATCAATGGTGCGCCTATTGCGAGCGACATAATGGTATTTCTTTTATGTGCTGCGGTGGTTTTTAGGTATTGTTCTTTTTGCCTTTTACGGCGTTGTTCTTCGCTTAAACTGATCTCTGCACCATAACCGCCTTTTTCTATTGCTTTGATCAGTTCAGGTGCATTGATATCACCATAAATTAAAGCGGTACGTTCCGCTAAATTAACACTGACAGATTGAACATTAGCAACGGCTGAAATTATTTTTTCTACAGAGGCGACACAGCTAGCGCAAGTCATTCCTGATAAAATTAATTGTGTTGTTTTTTCTATTTTTTGTTTTTCAGTTTTGCTTTGATCTGTCGGTGTTTCTTTATTCAGAGTAATGACCTCTTCTTTAGGCGAGGGACTATCTGGAATAAAGGGGGCAGAGCTTGCTTGAAAACCGATGGATTCAATTAATTCAATGATGCTTTCTTGAGAGTGCACGGTGTTTAGCGTGATTTTATCTTTTGAAATAGACTCAATAGAGGTATGCGACAAGGTACTTAACGTGTCTGTGGTTTTATTTACGCATTTACCACACTTTAATCCTGCTAGGTACAAAGTGATGAGTTCGGGTTCAGGAACGGAGTAGCCTAATTGCGTAATATTCTCTGCGATTTCTTCATAAGAGAGTGTCGTCGTTAATGTTAATTCTGTTTTGGTTACCGAGAAATGAGATATCTTCGGGATCTCTGAAAGTGCTTTTTCCACTTTCGCGATACAACGACCACAATTTAATCCCGCTAGGAGTAGGGTAAGTTTCTGACTCATAATTAACCTCGATAACAAATCTTGATGTTATGTAGAATAAACCTTACAGTAAATGGAAGGTCAAGCTATAAAGTAGAGTAAAGAGAAATGAATATTAGTGACGTTGCAAAATTAACGGGATTAACGACGAAAGCCATTCGTTTTTATGAAAGTAAAGGCGTAATAAGAGAAGCGAATCGAAGTGCAAATGGCTATCGACAGTACACTAAAAATCAAGTGGAAGAGTTGCAACTCATTCGCCGCTCAAGGCTAGTTGGTTTTAGTCTAGAAGAATGCCAAGAATTATTAAGCTTATCGAATAATCCGAATCGTCGTAGTGCGGATGTGAAAAGAAAGACGTTAGAAAAAGTGACAGAAATTGAGGCTAAAATTAAAGAGTTAGAAGGGATGAAGCAAACGTTGTTAGAACTTGCTAATGCGTGCCCTGGAGATGAAAGTCATGATTGTCCAATAATCAAAGGATTAACCTGTTGCCATAATAAATAACAACAGGCGATTCTCAACTATTGATTAATAAAGTAATGAGTACAACTGGCGACGGTATTTTCCTGCAATAGGGTTACCTTGACCAAGAGCAGACAGGATATCCATCATGGTTTTTTTAACTTGCCCATCTTCAGCATTGAGATCTTTTAATAAAATCGCAATTAAGATATCTAGAGCTTCTTCTTGTCGATTAACTTGGCTGTATTGAATTGCCAATTCTAAAGCGATTTCATTATTGGTTGTATCGGCTTTGTATTGATCTTCTAAGGCTTGAATTTCTGGCGTATTACCGGCTTGTTTATGCAGTTCAAGCTTTGCAATTAGTTCTTTGTATTTGCTGTCTTGATCTTGCATTAATATCTCAGACAAGATGGTTTCAGCTTGTTCATAAGATTGTGTTTCAATGTAACACTGCGCAATATGTAATTTGATTTGACCATTACCACCAAAATGTTCAAGTAAAGCCAATAGGATAGGGAGAGCGCTTTGGTAATTACCTTCTTCGACTAACTTAAATGCTTGGCCTAATTGTAATTCTTCTTGGCTTGGCAGGTGTTTATCTAACATTTCTTGTATTGCATCAATTGATTGGGGGCCACCCATTCCATCAATGGCTTGGCCACTTTTAAATAGGGCGATAGTTGGAAGCGTTTGAACGCCAAATTGCTGAGCAAGGCCTTGCTGTTCTTCGCAGTTTAATAAAGCAAGAGTAACAGCGTCTCCGTATTGCTGAGCAAGTTGTTGTAGTGCAGGAATAACCGTAATGCTTTCTTGACTCATTGGTGCCCAGAAATGAATTAAGACAGGAGTCTGGGTTGAGCCTTCAAGAATTTGTTGGAAGTTTTGTTCGTTAAGTTCAACGCTGTGTTCTGACTGCATGGTTTTTTCCTAAAATAGTATTTTCTATATAGATATATACAGTTATATGGGGTTTAGGATAGATTTTCAAGGCGCCAGATACGAAGAAAGCCACTATGCTGAGCATAATGGCTTGTCTATCGTAAGCGAAAGTAACAGTTAGATCAGTATGAATACCGCAACGGCTACACTCACACAGATCCAGTTGATTTTTCCTAGCGTCATATTCCCCCCGAAAAAACACTAACGACTGGATAGGAATAAATATAATCTTGCAATGTGACACTAATATTACATTATTGTTCTTTTTTTATATTTCTTCTCTATTTGGTTGAAACAAACTTAAAATATGACATTAGTCACTCTTATTTAAGATCATATCTAACCACTTAGTTGGTAATATTCGTTTTAATATTGCAAATAAATGAGTAGGAAAGGTAACTCTATATCGTGCTTTAGGTTTTTTGCTATTAAGTGCATGAAGCAGCGGTGACATAATGGATTCAGGAGGGAGTACAAAGGCACTTCCGGAGGTTTCTTTCTCTAATCGCTGTTGTTGCATGAGGTATTTTTCTTTATGTGGACTATTCTCGATAGTTACCCATTTTTTAAATGCTTTCAATGCATTAGGTCTAAAGTTTGTTTCGATAGGACCGGGTTCAATTAAACTGATCTGAATATTAGTCTGCATTAATTCTAAACGTAATGTATCGCTCCAACCTTCAATTGCGAATTTTGAAGAATTGTATGCACCACGGTATTTCATCGCCACAATGCCAAGTACTGAGCTGTTTTGTATGATCCTTCCATAGCCTTGCTTTCTCATTATTGGTAGTAACTCTATGACTAACTGATGCCAACCAAAGAAGTTTGCTTCAAACTGCTCTTTTAGTGCCTCTCTAGGCAGATCTTCCAGTGCACCCGCTTGTCCATACGCGCCATTATTGAATAAAGCGTACAACTTTCCATCAGTAAGTATTAATAACTCGCTGACCGCCAGAGAAATGCTCTCTGAGTCCGAATAATCTAAGTGTAAGCACGTTAATCCTTCATTTTGCAATCGTAAAACGTCTTCTTTTTTACGGCATGAAGCAATGACATGAAAACCATGTTTTGAGAGTTGATGAGCTGTGGTGTAACCAATGCCAGTTGAACAACCAGTGATAAAAATAGCGCGTTGCATTCATTGCTTCCTTTGCATGAATGGATAATTACTGACGTAACTACCCATGTAAGTCGATAAAAACCAAACTAAGAAAGAAAATAATGACGCCAAAATGACGATATTGCAATGAGAGGAATGGTTTAGTCTAAAAGATGCTTTAATGCTGATTCAATTCTAGAGTAACGGAATTTAAATCCTTCGTTTACGAGTCGTTTAGGTCTAATCCGTTGACTATCCGTAAGAAGCACAGAAGCTTCGCCTAAAAGAATTTTTATCACTAACGTTGGTGTTACTAATAAATGTGGTCGTTTTAATGTACTTGCGAGCGTTTGGCTAAACTCTTTATTAGTGACAGGGTGTGGGGCAGTGAGGTTATAAATACCCTGACTTTTCTCGTGCTCTAATAGAAATAAGATTGCATAAACCATATCATCGATATGAATCCATGACATATATTGTGCGCCTTTACCTATTGGGCCGCCAACACCACATTGATAAGGAAAAAGCATTTTCTTAAGAGCTCCGCCTGATGTTGATAAAACAACGCCTGTTCTGAGTATACAGACCCGTGTATCTTCATTGTTTGCTTTTAAGGCAACGTCTTCCCATTCTTTACAAACACGATGAGCGAAATCATTACTAGAGATAACGGTTGATTCATCAATGTTGTTGCTTCCTTGATCAGAATAATAACCCACCGCAGAGCCAGAAATAAAACAACGAGGTGGTGTTGAAGACGCCAAACACAATTGAGTTAATGCATGGGTTAGCTCACAACGGCTATTTAAAATGGTTCTTTTTTGTTTGTTGGTCCATTTTTTATCGGCAATGGGTTCCCCCGCCAAATTGATGATGGCATCAAAATCATTTAAATGAGAAAGCGTAGACAGATCAGAAATGAAATCAGCATGAGGTAATGCTAAATGATTTAATGCTGTTTGTGCTTTTTTTATATTACGAGTAAGTAAGACTAAATGATGACCTTTTAAATGGTCTAATAATTTTTTTCCTATTAACCCGGTACTGCCTGTAATTAGTATTTTCATCTCGTTTCCTGCAAGATATTTCGAACATCCAATAGTTTAAGTATAAATCGAGTTTATTGATTGGCAACTTTCATGTAATTTTCCTTTATAATTAATCTCGTTATTTATGTGTATTATTAATCTAGGACACCACGTGAAATTATTTTTTGCTTCTGATCTACATGGCTCTTTACCGGCGACTCAGCGCATTATTGAGCTTTTTTTGGCTTCTAAAGCTGAACATTTAATTTTACTGGGTGATTTAATTAATTTTGGGCCAAGAAATCCATTGCCTGAAGGGCATAATCCAATTGCAGTGGCCGAATTATTAAATGAACATGCCGAGTCTATCATTGCAGTAAGAGGGAATTGTGACAGTGAGGTCGATCAAATGCTGTTATCGTTTCCTATCATGGCCGACTACCATATTGTGTTGTTACCAACGGGACAAAAAATATTTTTAACTCATGGGCATATTTATAATGCAGAAAAACGTCCTCTTTTGAGAAAAGGCGACATTATTGCTCATGGGCATACACATATAACGGTTGCTGAGTGGCAGGGTGAACACATTATTTTTAACCCTGGTTCAACGACTTTTCCGCGCATTGTAGGAAAAAAGCCCAGTTATGGTTTATTGGATGAGTTGACGTTATCTGTTTATGATTTTGATGGCAATACATTGAATTCAATCGATTTGTCGTCTTAAGTCCTTGATATAAAAAAAGAAGCCAATGAGGGCTTCTTTTTTTATACGCTAAGCAAACTTACTTAATGAGAGAACAGAATATCTGAGCCGTAATTTAAGCTAGTAAGCAATAATGTCTTATCATTTAGTACATCAACACGTTTACTTTGCTGTGCGTCCATTCTAAATACACGCATAATGAGTTCTTTTTGAGAACCTGTGAACTCTTTATTATCGTTTGAAGTAACATCTTTAAATTCAGTAGGATCAATCAATAAATAGTCACCGCTGTAATCCCAATTCCCTGTCTCCATGACATTTATCGTCAATGGTTGTTGCTTATCATCAGATGGACTGAAAAGCGTGAGGTTTGATGATTTAGAGTAAGTCTTATTTGGAAGATAAACGACATTAGAGCGAATATCTGCTCGTTTGAGTGGCCCCATGTCTTCGTAGTTAGTATCAATACGAATGGTTCTCATACTTTGCCATTCTTTAGAGGTCAGTAATTGTTCCACTTTACTGTCACTTGCCCAATAAAACCAAGCACTGCCTAAAATAGAGAGTAAAAGTAACGCAAGAGGAAAGAAGCGCTTTATGAGAGGCATCTGCTCTTTGTTTAACCACATATATTATCCACCTCTTTCTGATTTATCATTAAACGAACACTAATACTCTGATCGCTGTATTCACTACTATGAATATAGTTAAGGGTGATTTGGTTTGGCTTACCACCCGTTGCAATGACTTCAATCGGCTTTAACAAGTCAGTATGCTTCGAGTTATACGACACAATACATCGTTCAATTAATGGCTTCCATTGGTCTATATTTGGGTGATTTACTGGAATCAATACCGGCGTATTATCATAACTCGCGATTTGAACGAATGCGTCTGATTTTGGTGTATGGTTGATGTAAGCAATAATCGGCAATATAAAAGCAAAAATTAAGGTAATAGTACCTAATAAAGATAAGTGTGCTTGAGGTTTTACCACTACAACATCAGAGTCTACAGATGCTTTTTTGTCAGAATGTTCAGCTGTAATAGGCGCTGGTTCATTTGACGTAATCGATTCCTCAACGATTAAAACTTCACTTTGTTGAAGCTCGCTTTCAAAGGGATTACTTTCTTCTGTTTCTGACGTCGCTTGAGGTATTGCTGTTGAAATGAATTGATATCCACGTTTAGGCACTGTCTTTACGTATAAAGGCAGTTTTGTTGGATCTTGTAGCATTTTTCTTAACGTAGAAATAGCTTGTGTTAGGCTTGAATCATCTACTTCAAAACCTTGATCTCTCCATACATATTCATGTAATTCGTGACGACTAACAACCTTCCCTGGTTCTTGAATAAGTAGGCTTAAAACTCGGCTTTCATTGCCACCCAAGCGAAGGATTTCATCATCATTTAATGTATCGATGAGACTATTATCGTTTGGATCGAATAGGAACCGGTTGCCAATAATGATTTTTTTATTTTCTATATTCATTGGTTGTTAACTCAGTAGTGTGATTCTCGATAATGATATCCAAGTATCATTTTTAGAATGTCTATTTTATGTCAAAACTTATCATTACGCATTTTATAGTATAAAAAAAGCAAAAAAACACCGTTTTTTACATTGGTTTACCTTGAATTGATATTTTATGCCCTTATTACTTTATCAAGTTAATAAACATTATCCTTTTTTGGAGTTTTATAGATGAGCGAACAAACTATTAATAACAAAGAAACACGCGGCTTTCAGTCAGAAGTTAAACAACTACTTCATCTAATGATTCATTCTTTATATTCAAATAAAGAAATATTTTTACGTGAGCTTATTTCAAACGCATCAGATGCTTCAGATAAATTACGTTTTAAAGCATTATCAAACGGCGATTTATACGAAGGAAATGCAGATTTAGGTGTGAAAATTTCGTTTAATGTTGAAGCGAATACTCTGACCATTTCAGATAATGGTATTGGTATGGGTCGTGAAGATGTTATTGAACATTTGGGCACGATCGCGAAATCTGGTACGGCTGATTTCTTCTCAAAATTGTCAGAAGATCAAAGTAAAGATTCTCAACTTATCGGTCAGTTTGGCGTTGGTTTCTACTCTGCATTTATTGTCGCAGATGCGGTAACGGTTCGTACTCGTGTTGCTGGTGCAGCAAAAGATCAGGCTGTGCAATGGCACTCTGAAGGCGAAGGCGATTACACAATAGAAGACGTGACTAAAGAATCTCGTGGGACCGACATTATTCTTCACATGCGTGATGAAGGTAAAGAGTTCTTAAGTGAGTGGCGTCTAAAAGAAGTGATTGGTAAATATTCAGATCACATCGGCATCCCGGTTTCTATTTGGACTGTTGAAAAAGACGAAGAAGGTAAAGAGACTGAAGGTAAGTGGGAGCAAGTAAATAAAGCTCAAGCGCTTTGGACTCGTAATAAATCAGAAATTGAAGACGCAGAATACCAAGAGTTTTATAAGCATGTATCTCATGACTTTGCTGATCCATTGACGTGGAGCCACAATAAAGTAGAAGGCAAAAATGACTACACTAGCTTATTGTATATTCCAGCTAAAGCTCCGTTTGATATGATGAATCGTGATCATAAAAGTGGTCTGAAACTTTATGTTCAACGCGTGTTTGTTATGGATGATGCTGAGCAGTTCATGCCGAGTTACCTACGTTTTGTTAAAGGATTAATCGACTCGAATGATTTGCCTCTGAATGTTTCTCGCGAAATACTTCAAGACAACAAAGTGACTCAATCATTACGTGGTGCGTGTACAAAACGTGTATTAAGTATGCTTGAGAAGATAGCTAAAAAAGATAATGATAAATATTTATCTTTTTGGAAAGAGTTTGGGCAAGTATTAAAAGAAGGTTTGGCTGAAGATTTCGCCAATAAAGATAAAATTGCAGGCCTACTACGTTTTGCTTCTACTGATAAAGACAGCTCAGAACAAGCGATTAGCCTTGCGAGTTATGTTGAGCGCATGAAAGAAGATCAAGATAAGATTTTCTACCTAACATCTGATAGCTATGCGGCTGCGAAAAATAGCCCACACTTAGAGCAATTCAAAGCAAAAGGCATTGAAGTTGTCTTAATGTATGACCGCATCGATGAGTGGCTAATGAGCTACTTAACTGAATTTGATGGCAAACAATTCCAATCAATTACCAAAGCTGGTTTGGATTTAAGCAAATTTGAAAACGAAGCGGAAAAAGAAAAACAAAAAGAAACAGCCGAAGAATTTAAGTCAGTAGTTGAACGTACAAAAGCTTACTTAGGTGATCGTGTTAAAGAGGTTCGTACTACGTTTAAATTAGCGACTACGCCAGCCGTTGTTGTTACCGATGATTTTGAAATGGGTACACAAATGGCGAAACTTTTAGAAGCGGCTGGTCAAGCGGCGCCAGAAGTGAAGTACATTTTTGAAATTAACCCTGAGCATGCCCTGATTAAGCAAATGGCAGATGAAGCGGATGAAGAAGCATTTGGCCGTTGGGTTGAAATGCTACTTGGTCAAGCGATGCTAGCAGAGCGCGGCTCTTTAGATGATCCATCACAATTTCTAAGTGCAATGAATCAGTTATTATCAAAGTAATTGAGATATAACCGTAAATAGTAAAATTAATGAGATCTTGAGTGACAATAGTGCACTAAGGTCTCATTGTTTTTTATTGGGATTAGTTACATTCTTACTCGGTTCGGTTTTGCTATTTTCATCTCAAACTTGATAGCGTTCTCAGTTCCGTGTATCTTTCACGGCTTATTTTTAGAAATAAAACTTATACCTAAATTTATAAATTGAAATGCCGTGCGTATTTTTAGTTTGTAAGGTTTGGTATAAATTCCGAAATAAATTTTTAAGGGGAAAACAATGCGTATCATCCTTTTAGGTGCACCAGGTGCGGGTAAAGGTACTCAAGCTCAGTTCATCATGGATAAATTTGGTATTCCACAAATATCTACAGGTGACATGCTACGTGCAGCGATTAAAGCGGGCACTGAAATGGGCAAACAAGCGAAATCAGTAATTGATGCGGGTCAACTTGTCTCTGATGAGATCATTCTTGGTCTTGTTAAAGAGCGTATTGCTCAAGAAGATTGCGCTAAAGGTTTCCTATTAGATGGTTTCCCTCGTACGATCCCTCAAGCAGATGGCCTAAAAGAAAATGGCGTATCAATCGATTACGTTCTTGAGTTTGACGTTGCTGACGAAGTGATTGTTGAGCGTATGTCTGGTCGTCGTGCTCATCTTCCTTCTGGTCGTACTTATCATGTTACGTTCAACCCATCTAAGGTTGAAGGACAAGATGATGTAACTGGCGAACCGCTTGTTATTCGTGAAGATGATAAACCAGAAACAGTTCTTGCTCGTTTAGGTGTTTACCATGAGCAAACTGCACCACTGATTGCTTATTACACTAAAGAAGCAGAAGCAGGTAAAACAGAATATCTTAAATTTGATGGTACTAAATTAGTAACAGAAGTGAGTGCTGAGATCGAAAAAGCACTTTCGTAATCTTACCTAAGTCATCATTTATTGTTATATTGAAGGCGGCCTTATTGGTCGCCTTTTTTTATAGACAATAATGGATAATAACAGTGAATAATAAAAAAACAGGGGTGCTATTAGTTAACCTAGGTACACCTACGGCGCCAACAGCAGCGGCAGTAAAAACGTTTTTATCAGAATTCTTACATGATAAGAGAGTTGTTGATATGAACCGTTTTATTTGGTGCCCTTTGCTTCATGGGGTGATTCTACCGATTAGAGCCCCTAAAGTTGCAAAGCTATACCAGAGTGTTTGGATGGAAGACGGTTCACCATTAATGGTTTATTCACAACGTCAAGTGAGCGCATTACAAGATCGTCTTTCTCTTCCTGTCGCTTTGGGCATGACTTACGGTCAACCTGCGATTAAGTCTGGAATTGAGTTATTAGAAGAGCAGGGTTGTGATGAGATAATCATTTTACCGTTATATCCACAATATTCTAGAACAACAACGGCAGCTGTTTTTGACCAAATCGGTAAGCAATATAAAACAACGTCGGTGTTGCCTAATTTTACGATGGTTCATAATTACCACGATCACCCACTTTATATAAAAGCACTTGCAGAGTCGATCCGCCTTTCTTGGAAAGAAAAAGGAAAAGGGGATTATGTGTTATGTTCTTATCATGGTATCCCACAGCGTTTCGTTGATAATGGGGATATTTATGCTGAACATTGTATACGTACGACAGAATTACTTGCTGAAGAGCTTGGCTTAAACTCAGAACAAATTGGCATGAGTTATCAGTCGCGTTTTGGTCGAGAAGCATGGTTGCAACCCTATACTTCTGAAACATTAAAAGAACTGGCGCCAAAAGGGATAAAATCATTAGATATTATTAGCCCTGCGTTTTCTGTTGATTGTTTAGAAACACTTGAAGAGTTGTCTGAAGAGTGTAAAGAAATTTATATGACAGCTGGTGGTGAAAAATACACCTTTATTCCTTGTTTAAATGACGATGAATTACATATTGAGATGATGGCAGCTATTGTCAGTAGTAAGATTTCACGTAGTTAACCTCGTTTTTTAGAAAAAAAAGCGTTTAAAAGGGTTGAAAAATACTACTCATTGCCCAATTTCTTATTAAAGATTATCTACGTGTGTAGTGAGCCTCGACATAGATGGGTCAGATCGCTACAATATCGCGTCTTATTTTGCCACTTGGCTAAATGTCGTATTTTATTCAATGAAATACGCGATCTACTTATTATTAAGATAAGCAGATAGAAGAAAGATACCCAAGTTTGGTATCACGAATCATAGGGGTTACGGTTTCTATTTTATTAGGCCTGTAACGCAAGGATGCGACACGTATTTTTTGTCGCAAACTCAGAGAACCTGAGTCGATTTTGAGGTTTATATAAACATGCAAGTTACCGTTGAAACTAAAGAAGGCCTAGAGCGCGTTCTAACTATTACTGTTCCTGCTGCAAACATTGAAGATGCTGTAAATGCAGAGCTTCGTAACATCGCTAAAAATCGTCGTTTTGATGGCTTCCGTAAAGGTAAAGTTCCAATGAAGATGGTTGCTAAAATGTACGGCAGCGCTGTTCGTCACGATAAAATGGGTGAAGTTATGCAACGTCACTTCATTGAAGCGATCGTTAAAGACAAAATCAACCCAGCAGGCGCTCCAACATTTGCACCAGTTGAATTTGCTGAAGGCCAAGATTTAGTATTCACTGCAACATTTGAAATCTACCCAGAAGTAACACTTCAAGGTCTAGACAAAGTTGTTGTTGAGAAACCACAAGTTGAAGTTAAAGACGAAGACGTAGCAGAAATGCTAGAAACGCTACGTAAGCAACAAGCTACTTGGTCAGATGCTGACGTTGCGGCTGAAGATGGCACTCGCGCTACAATCAACTTTGTTGGTTCTATCGATGGTGAGCTATTTGAAGGCGGAAAAGCAGATAACTTCCCTCTAGAAATGGGCCAAGGTCGAATGATCCCTGGTTTCGAAGACGGTATCAAAGGTAAGAAAGCAGGCGACGAACTAACTATCAATGTTAACTTCCCTGAAGATTACCACGCTGAAAACCTAAAAGGTAAAGCTGCAGAATTTGCTATTACAGTAGTTAAAGTTGAAGCTCGTGAACTTCCAGAAATGAACGATGAGTTCGTAACTAAGTTTGGTGCTCAAGGCGGCGTTGAAGGTCTTAAAGCTGAAGTTCGTAAGAACATGGAGCGTGAATTAGCTCAAACAGTTAAAAACAAGATCAAAGAACAAGCAATCAATGGCCTAGTTGAACAAAACAACATTGACGTACCTTCTGCTCTTATCGATCAAGAAGTTCAAGTTTTACGTCAACAAGCAGTTCAACGTTTTGGCGGCAACGCTGATTCAGCTCCTGAGCTTCCACGTGAATTGTTCGAAGAACAAGCTAAGCGTCGTGTAGTTGTAGGTCTTCTTCTTGGTGAAGTAATCAAAACTGAAGAACTAAAAGCTGACGATGAGAAAGTAAAAGCACTTATCAACGAAATGGCTTCTGCTTACGAAGATCCAACTGAAGTTGTTGCTTACTACGAAGGCAACGAACAAATGATGAACAACATGCGTAATGTTGCTCTAGAAGAACAAGCGATTGATGCTATCTTAGCTAAAGCGCAAGTTTCTGAAAAAGCGGTTGGCTTTAACGAACTAATGAATCAACAACCAGCTTAATTTAAAATTAATTAAGTAGTTGACTTAGTTTCAAAAGATCTGCTAATAATGGTTCGAATGAAGCGTCATTCGGACCATTTATTTTATAAGGGATACGGTTATGAGCTATCAAGAAAACAATGCAATGCCTTCTATTATGGATGCACTTGTTCCTATGGTTGTTGAACAAACTTCACGTGGTGAGCGTTCGTATGATATTTATTCCCGTCTGTTAAAAGAGCGTGTTATCTTTTTAACAGGTCAAGTTGAAGATCACATGGCCAACCTAGTTGTGGCACAGTTGCTTTTCCTTGAGTCTGAAAACCCTGATAAGGATATCTTCCTATATATTAACTCTCCAGGCGGCTCAGTTACTGCAGGTATGTCTATCTATGACACCATGCAGTTCATTAAGCCAAATGTAAGTACGGTATGTATGGGTCAAGCATGTTCTATGGGTGCTTTCTTACTTGCAGGTGGCGCACCAGGTAAACGTTATGTATTACCTAATTCTCGTGTGATGATTCACCAACCACTTGGTGGTTTCCAAGGCCAAGCATCTGATATTCAAATTCATGCGCAAGAAATCTTAACGATTAAAAAGAAATTGAATACATTACTTGCTGAGCATACAGGCCAACCATTAGAAGTGATCGAAAAAGATACAGATCGTGATAACTTCATGGCTGCAGATGATGCAGTGAAATATGGTCTTGTAGATGCTGTGCTAAATAAGCGTGACTAATTAATAAAAAAGCAGTAACGTTTACAGCAAAGAAGGTAAGTTGGTATAGACTTACAGCATAAAGGCAACGTTTAAGAGGTTAGCAAATGACAGACAAGCGTAAAGACGAAAATAGTGGAAAGTTACTATATTGCTCTTTTTGCGGAAAAAGCCAGCATGAAGTTCGTAAATTAATTGCAGGTCCTTCTGTTTATGTTTGTGATGAGTGTGTTGATTTATGTAACGACATTATTCGCGAAGAGCTAAAAGATAATACTCTGTCTCCAAAAGAGAGCAGTGAAGAACTACCAACACCGCAAAATATTCGTGGTCATCTAGATGAGTACGTTATTGGTCAAGAACATGCTAAAAAAGTATTAGCGGTAGCGGTATACAATCACTACAAGCGTTTACGTAATGGCGATACTACAAAAGATGGCGTTGAGCTTGGTAAGAGTAATATTCTACTTATCGGACCAACAGGTAGTGGTAAAACATTACTTGCTGAAACGCTAGCTCGTTTCTTGGATGTTCCGTTTACTATGGCGGATGCAACCACATTAACAGAAGCCGGCTATGTAGGTGAAGATGTAGAAAACATCATTCAAAAGCTGCTACAAAAATGCGATTACGATCCAGCAAAAGCGGAACGTGGCATTGTATATATCGATGAAATTGACAAAATTTCTCGTAAGTCTGAAAACCCATCGATCACACGTGATGTCTCTGGTGAAGGTGTTCAGCAAGCATTATTGAAATTGATTGAAGGTACAATTGCATCAGTACCACCTCAAGGTGGACGTAAACATCCACAACAAGAATTCTTACAAGTAGATACTTCTAAGATTTTATTTATTTGTGGCGGTGCGTTTGCAGGCTTAGATAAAGTAATTGAACAACGAGTTGCAATTGGTACGGGTATTGGCTTTGCTGCTGATGTTCGTTCTAAAGATGACAAAGCAACCGTCGGTGACTTATTGAAGCAAATTGAGCCTGAAGATTTAATTAAATTCGGTTTAATTCCAGAGTTTATTGGTCGTTTACCAGTAACCACGACATTAACTGAATTAGATGAAGAAGCGTTGATCCAAATTTTAAGTCAACCTAAGAATGCATTAACTAAGCAATATGCTGCGTTATTTGATTTGGAAGGTGCTGAATTAGAATTTCGTGAAGATGCTTTGAGAGCAATTGCTAAAAAAGCAATGAGCCGTAAAACAGGTGCTCGTGGTCTTCGTTCAATTTTAGAAGCGATATTATTAGATACTATGTATGAATTACCATCTAAAGAAGGTGTTTCTAAAGTAGTTATCGACGAGTCTGTAATTAACGGTGAGTCAGAACCATTGTTGATGTTTGAAAATACAGAAACGAAAGCAATATCTGCAGAATAGTGTAATTTAGCTAATAAACAGACAAAAAGGAGGCATTGGCCTCCTTTTTTATTTTTTAATTTAAAATAATGTTGAATCTTAGCTACTTGCCCCCATATTATTTCTATAGATACTGACGGAGAGAGAGAAGAATATGAACCTGGAGCGTTCCGAGCGCATTGAGATACCAGTTCTGCCATTACGAGATGTAGTGGTGTATCCGCATATGGTTATTCCACTATTTGTGGGCCGTGAAAAATCCATCCGTTGCTTAGAAGCTGCAATGGAGCAGAACAAACAAGTCTTGCTTGTGGCACAAAAAGAAGCCGCTAAAGAAGAGCCGCAACTAGATGACCTGCACAGTGTTGGTACTATCGCGACTATTTTGCAACTATTGAAGTTGCCTGATGGTACTGTAAAGGTATTAGTTGAAGGTCAGCAGCGTGCAAAAATACATCAATTTTTAGAAGCAGATTTTTTTACTGCGGATGCCGAATTTTTAGTTACCCCTGAAATTGATGATGCTGAACAAGAAGTGATTATGCGTTCTGCAATTAATCAATTCGATGGTTTTATCAAACTGAATAAAAAGATCCCACCAGAAGTTCTGACTTCTTTGAGTGGTATTGAAGATGCCGCGCGTTTAGCCGATACCATTGCTGCTCATATGCCACTAAAGCTTGCTGATAAGCAAGAAGTGTTAGAGTTGATTGATGTGATCGCTCGTTTAGAGTTTTTGATGGGCATGATGGAGTCTGAAATAGACCTTCTGCAAATTGAAAAACGCATTCGTGGCCGCGTTAAAAAACAAATGGAAAAGAGTCAGCGTGAGTACTATTTGAATGAGCAAATGAAAGCTATTCAAAAAGAACTGGGCGACTTAGATGACGCTCCTGATGAATTTGAAGCTCTGCAAAAGAAAATTGCAGACGCTAAAATGCCAAAAGAAGCGCAAGAAAAAGCGGAACAAGAATTACAGAAGCTAAAGATGATGTCTCCGATGTCAGCAGAAGCAACCGTGGTTCGTAGTTACATTGACTGTATGGTTGGTGTGCCTTGGTTTAAGCGCTCTAAAGTCAAAAAAGACTTAGCTAAAGCAGAAGAGATCCTAAACGCTGACCACTATGGCTTAGAACGTGTTAAAGAACGTATTCTTGAGTATTTAGCGGTTCAAAGTCGAGTGACTAAACTTAAAGGTCCGATTCTTTGTTTAGTTGGACCTCCTGGTGTTGGTAAAACATCATTAGGGCAATCTATTGCGAGAGCGACAGGGCGTAAATATACACGAATGGCACTTGGTGGCGTTCGTGACGAAGCTGAGATTCGTGGTCATAGACGCACGTATATTGGTTCTTTACCTGGTAAATTAATTCAAAAAATGTCAAAAGTTGAGGTTAAAAACCCACTTTTCTTATTAGATGAAATTGATAAAATGTCTTCTGATATGCGCGGTGATCCAGCCTCTGCACTTCTTGAGGTGTTGGATCCAGAGCAAAACAGCACATTTAGTGACCATTATTTAGAAGTTGATTACGATTTATCTGATGTCATGTTTGTTGCAACATCGAATTCTATGAATATTCCTGGCCCATTGCTTGACCGTATGGAAGTGATTCGTTTATCTGGGTATACCGAAGACGAAAAGCTAAACATAGCTAAAAATCATTTATTGATGAAGCAAGTAAAGCGTAATGGTCTTAAAGAAGATGAAATTCAAATCGATGATTCAGCCATTATGGGAATTATCCGTTATTACACTAGAGAAGCTGGTGTACGTAGCTTAGAGAGAGAAATCTCTAAATTATGTCGTAAAGCAGTGAAGCAAATCTTACTTGATAAATCGATTAAAAAAGTAACGATTAATCAAGATAATCTAAAAGATTTCTTAGGTGTCCAACGTTGTGATTATGGTAAAGCAGACACTGAAAATCGAGTGGGTCAGGTTGTTGGTTTAGCATGGACTGAGGTCGGTGGTGATCTATTGACGATTGAAGCGGAATCTATGATTGGTAAAGGCAAACTTGCTTATACTGGTTCTCTTGGTGACGTTATGAAAGAGTCAATTCAAGCGGCAATGACGGTGGTTCGTACTCGAGCTGAAAAATTAGGTATTAATCCTGATTTTTATGAGAAACGTGATATTCATGTTCACGTACCAGAAGGCGCGACACCAAAAGATGGTCCAAGTGCTGGTGTTGGTATGTGTACTGCACTTGTATCAAGCTTAACGGGCAATCCAGTTCGTTCTGATGTTGCAATGACAGGTGAAATTACATTACGTGGTGAAGTACTGCCAATTGGTGGTTTAAAAGAAAAATTACTAGCTGCTCACCGTGGTGGTATTAAAACTGTCATTATTCCAAAAGATAATGAACGTGACTTAGAAGAAATCCCAGCAAACGTAATTGCTGATCTTTCGGTTCATCCTGTGAAGTGGATTGACGAGGTATTAACACTTGCTTTACAAAATGATCCTCAAGGCTTTAGTCTTGAATCGTCTCAAAAAAGTGATGTGTAGCAAAAAACGTTGATATAACAGGGCTGACAGGTCGAAAATACTTGTCAGCTTATAATGAGATAGCTAAGTTAGACACAGTGTTGTGATTTGTTTTTCACACCAAAATTACTATATATGGACTCATTCAATAAATATATGAATGAACAATTTAAAGGGGAATACCGTGAATAAATCTCAATTAGTTGATCAGATTGCTGAAAATGCAGATATCTCAAAAGCAGCAGCAGGCCGTGCTTTAGATGCATTAGTTGAAACAGTGACAGAGACACTAAAAAGTGGCGATCAAGTAACACTTGTTGGTTTCGGCTCGTTTATCGTTCGTGAGCGTGCTGCTCGTACAGGTCGTAATCCTAAGACTGGTGAAGCAATCGAGATTTCTGCTGCAAAAGTACCTGCATTTAAAGCAGGTAAAGCATTAAAAGATGCGTGTAACTAATCGAAAAAAAGATAAAACTCTACACAAGCCAAGTTAAGGCTAGTAAACTAGAGTGATTGATCGTAGGCGCATCCGATGATGCGCTTTTTTATTGTTAAATTTTTCTTTTGTTGAACTATTTTTAATTTTCACTATCAATAGAAATTAACGTTTTCTTAGGGATTATCATCCCAATTCAGTGATTAGGAGCTAAAACATATTATGATGGATCGAATTCGCGAAGGTTCAACTGGCCTCGTTGTTAAGATCATTCTCGGTCTAATTATTTTCTCATTTGTGTTTGCAGGTGTAGGTAGTTATTTAGTCGGTGGTAGTCAACCTCTAGCGGCTAAAGTCGGTGAGCGTGAAATAACACGAAATGATTTTGAACAAGTTTATCAAAATGAACGCAACCGTATGCAATCTCAACTGGGCGAATATTTTTCGACTCTACTTGGTGACCCCGCGTATGTAGAGCAATTCCGAAAGTCAGTTTTAGATCGTATGGTCAATGATGCTTTACTCGATAACCAAGCTCAAGAACTTGGTTTACGTGTAAGTGATGAACAAATACGCCAAGCAATTTTATCTATGCCTCAGTTCCAAAAAGATGGAAAGTTTGACGAAGAAATCTTCAATGTCTCATTACGCCGTGCTGGTTTCACTTCAGACAGCTTCGCTGAGTATTTACGTGGTGATCTTGTTCGTAATCAATTAGTGTCAGCGTTAGAATCAACAGAATTTACGCTAAGTAATGAAGTTAAAGCGCAAGGTGAACTTGAAGGTCAGCAACGTGAAATTCGTACCATTACTTTAGATACTGCGACATTTGCTAAAAATGCAAAAGTGACTGAAGAAGAAGTAAAAGAATACTATGATGCGAATAAACAACAATTTGTTCGTCCAGAACAAGTTAAAGTTTCTTATATTGAATTGTCTGGTGAATCATTGAAGGCACAAGCGCCAATTACTGATGAAGAAATTCAAACGTATTACAATGAGAATCAAGATAAGTACTCAACACAAGAAAAACGTGAAGTAAGCCATATCCTTATCAAAGGTGACGAAGCTGACGCTCAAGCGGTTCTTGCTCGTTTAGATGCAGGTGAAGATTTCGCTACTGTAGCAAAAGAAGACTCGCAAGATATTCCAACAGCAAAAGAAGGTGGTTCTTTAGGTTGGATTGAACGCGGTGTGATTGATCCTGAATTTGAAGATGCAGCTTTCCAACTTGTTAATGTAGGCGATCATTCAGGCTTAGTTAAATCTGCATTTGGTTATCATATTATTCAATTAGATGCGATTGAAGCACCAAAAACTAAGCCTTTGGCTAAAGTAAGTGCGGACATTAAAGCGTTTTTAGTTGATGAGCACGCTGCAGATGCTTTTTATAGCATGCAAACAGAATTAGCAGAAAAAGCATTTGAATCTCCTGATTCACTAGATGATGCTGCTGAAGCAGTAAATGCAAAAGTAATTACTTCTGATTTCTTCTCTCAAGCGGATGCACCAGCATTGCTAGCGAATAGTGATGTGCTTCAAGCTATTTATAGCGCAGAAGTAAAAGAAGATGGCTTAAATTCTGATGTTATTGAGATTGCTCCTGAACACGTAGTTGTTGTTCGTGTTGAAGAGTCTCGTGATGAAATGGTATTACCGTTAGAAGAGGTTAAAGCGTCTGTTATTACTCGCTTATCTCAAGCTAAAGGTGAGCAAAAAGCATTAGAGTTAGCGAAGAATACAATTACGGCGTTAAATAAAGACGATGATGCATATTTATCAGAGCAAGGCTTAGTATTTACAGAAGCACGAATGATTACTCGTGCAGATGAACTTGCTAACGATGTTTACCGTTTACAAAAACCGACTGCTGATAAGCCTACATACGCTCAAGTAATGGATCGACAAGGTAATAATGTCATTGTTGCTTTGGATGGCGTACTAGAACTTGATAATAGCGCAATGGCCGAACAAGTAAGTACTCGTCTGCTTAGAACTCAGACACAACAAGATTTAACGGCGACACTTGATACGCTTAAATCTAATACCGAAATTAGTTATCCATTATTAGAGCAATAATTTAGTTCAATGTAATTGATAAGTAAATCAGACGGGCTCCTTATTGGAGCCCGTCGTGTTTTTAAAGAAGGCAAAGTTTTCTTCATTGGGCTAATTCATCGCTTCCACTACTATAAATTTGATGATTGAAATGGATAAGCATTTTCCTGTTGTCTCAGCATCATGGTTACCATTCATTAAATGATAAGGGAAGAGAATGAAAGTTATGTCAGTGTTTATTAATACTCTGTTATTAAGTTTTTGCTTGTTTACTAGCGGTGTAATAAGTGCAAGTGAAAAGGCCATTGATAAACATGAAGGTATTGAGATCGTTGTTAATATAAATAAAGCAGACATCGAAGAGTTAGATACATTACTTATCGGTGTGGGTGAATCTAAAGCTCAAGCGATTATAGATTACCGCAACGCAAATGGTAAATTCACAACGATTAATGAATTAGCTAATGTTAAAGGTATTGGTGAAAAATTGATCGAGAAGAATAAGAACCGTATTAAGTTATAATATAGTTGCCTAAAAAAGCCATTTCATACGATGAAATGGCTTTTTAGTTTTAGTCATGTCGTTATTACTTAAATAACTATCACGATATAACTAGTGTGCTTTTTCAGCTCCGTGCATCCAGCGGATCAACGTTCCTGAAATCATCAATAGTAAAATCCCAGAGATAGTTGCCGAAATTGCGATACCAGCAAAGATGTCTAGTGCCCCTAAACTCTCGACGTGAGAGCCTACAACACCCGCAATGTAATTTGAGATAGCATTGAAACCAAACCATGTCCCCATCATTAAAGAGGCTAAGCGTAGTGGTGCTAATTTAGTAACTAAAGAGAGCCCAATAGGGGATAAACATAATTCGCCTAAAGTATGAAAGAAATAGGCGCCGACTAACCAATACATTGATGTTTTGATTGTTAAGTCCCCACCTTGCTGCATTACAGCACCAACCATGCAAAGAAAGCCAATCGCTAAAAAGAATAAGGCGAGAGCAAACTTTATTGGAGAGCTTGGCTCTTTAGGACCTAACTTTATCCATAGCATAGCAATAAGTGGGGCTAACGTAATGATGAAGAATGGATTTAACGATTGGAACCAAGCCGCAGGGACTTCAAATGAACCAATCATTCTATCTGTGTATTGTTGAGAATATATATTCATTAAGCCACCAGCCTGTTCAAAACCGGCCCAAAAGACAATAACGAACAATCCCATCACCATAATAACTTTTAGACGATCGGTTTCTACTTTACTTAAAACATGATGAGATGTTCCTTTTGCTTCTGCTCTTTCTTTTGCAATGTGTGCGGCAGGGCGAACACCTATATCACCTAAGAAGCGTTGTGCAAAAAAGGTTTGAATAATTAAGCTAATAATCATACCAATGCCTGCAGCAGCAAAGCCGGCTTTCCATCCCCATATTCCAGTAACAGAACCAGAAACAACACCAGCCAGTAATGAACCTAAATTGATCCCCATATAGAAGATAGTGAATGCACCATCACGACGGTGATCGCCATTTTGGTATAAATCACCTACCATTGTGGATACATTTGGTTTAAATAAACCATTACCTGCAATGAGGAATCCTAAACCAACATAAAAGAGAGTCTCAACCGAGAGTGGCAAGGTATTATGAGGAAGAGCTAACGTAAATTGGCCGATGACCATTAAAAAACCACCAATAAGTAATGATTTTCGTTGGCCAAGATAATTATCGGCTAACCAACCACCAATGAGTGGTGTGATATACATAAGAGCGGTATAGGTACCATATAGGCTTAATGCATCCTTAACGGTCCAGCCTAAACCACCATTAATGGTTCTATCTGTTAAATATAAGACTAAAATCGCCCTCATGGCGTAATAAGAGAATCGTTCCCATAATTCAGTTCCAAAAAGTAGGAAAAGCCCTTGAGGGTGTCCCATTAATAACTTGTTGTTATTTGGCATAATGCTCTCTTTAGTCAATTTTATTTTAATTTTTTATAGTAGTTAAATTTATACTCTCTCAATGTAATTACTGCAACAGAGTTTGAATAAATGTGATCTATTTAACATTGTAAGTTGTTGAAATATTTAGAAACACCTTACACATAGTTGGGGTTCTATCCTAGGGTTCACTATAACCATAGTTGTCATTATCTATTGTAGTGTCTATTTTGGTTTTATTATCTTATTTTGTGCTTATTTTTAGTTTTTTAATCTTATTTATGCAATGTTAATGAAGTTAACATCTTATTGATGTGTGTATCTGCATTCTATGCTGCCTTTATACAAGGTAGAAATTCTTTTCATTTTGATAGCGTGATATTATTAGCACTGGTTAGGTGCAGGGATAGAAATGATGAAACAGTGGTATTTACTTTATTGTAAACGTGGAGATCAGCAACGAGCAAAGTTGCATCTAGAAAATCAGAATGTAGAGTGTTTTTATCCTGAAATTGACGTCGAAAAGATGATAAGGGGAAAACGAACGACAGTGAAGGAACCTTTATTTCCTTGTTATATGTTTGTAAGGTTTGATTTTACTGTTGGACCGACCTTTACGACGATTCGTTCAACACGTGGTATTAGTGATTTTGTGCGTTTTGGGTCACAACCTAAAGTGTTAAATGGTGATCTTATTTATTCATTAAAGCAATTAGGTGAAGATCTACATCATAAAAAAACCATAGAGTGCTTGCCTGAAAGTGGACAAAAAGTAGATATTATTGAAGGGCCATATACTGGGATTGATGCTATTTATAAAGAAGCAGATGGAGAGATGCGTTCAATTCTTTTGATTACATTAATAAATAAAAAAGTAGAAATAAAAATCGAAAATATTAATGTGGGTTTCTAAATAAAAAAAAGCGCTAAGAGCGCTTTTTTTATGAATGCTTATTTTAGTTAGCTATAAGCTTCGTTATGTATGGCTTGAACGGCTCGTCCTGATGGATCTGCACAGTTTTTAAATGATTCATCCCACTCAATTGCCTTTGCAGAAGAACAAGCGATAGAAGGTCCACCAGGTACGCATTTAGCTGCGTCTTCAAGAGGAAACAGTTCTTCAAAGATCTCACGATACACATAAGCTTCTTTAGTTAATGGAGTATTGTATGGAAAGCGGAATTTTGCTGATTCCATTTGTTGATCTGTTACTTTTGCTTCAGCAGTTTCACGTAAAGAATCAATCCAACCATAGCCTACACCATCAGAGAATTGTTCTTTTTGTCTCCAAGCAATGGCTTCTGGTAAGTCATCTTCAAAACATTCGCGAAGAATGTGTTTTTCCATTTTTCCGTTACCACACATTTTATCTTGTGGATTCAATCGCATAGCAACATCAATAAATTCTTTATCTAAGAAAGGAACACGGCCTTCAACTCCCCAAGCGGCGAGTGACTTATTGGCACGAGCACAATCAAACATATTTAAAGCAAGCAACTTACGTACTGTTTCTTCATGGAATTCTTTTTTATTTGGTGCTTTATGGAAATATAAGTAACCACCAAAGATTTCATCAGCACCTTCACCTGACAGTACCATTTTGATACCCATTGCTTTGATTTTACGACCCAATAAATACATTGGCGTAGAAGCTCGAATTGTTGTCACATCATATGTTTCAATGTGATAAATAACATCACGAATAGCGTCAAGGCCTTCTTGAATGGTATAAGTCATTTCATGATGGACAGTACCTATTTGGTTAGCGACTTCGCGAGCTGCTTTTAAATCAGGAGCCCCTTCTAAGCCAACGGCGAATGAATGCAGTTGAGGCCACCATGCTTCAGATTTTTCGTTGTCTTCAATACGCATAGCTGCGAATTTCTTTGCAACCGCTGAAGTAATTGATGAATCAAGGCCACCAGATAGAAGGACACCATAAGGTACATCCGTCATTAATTGACGTTTAACGGCATCTTCTAATGCCTGTTTAAGATCGTCTTTGCTCGTTGGGTTATCTTTTACTGCATCATATTCCATCCAGTCACGCACATAATAACGAGTTGGTTCCGCATCTTTTGAAGAATAGAAGTGACCCGGAGGAAATTCACTCATTGATTTACATACAGGAACAAGCGCTTTCATTTCAGAAGCAATATAATAATTACCATGCTCATCATAGCCGTGATACATAGGAATGATACCAATGTGGTCACGACCGATTAAGTATTCGTCTTTTTCTTCATCATAAAGAATAAAAGCAAAAATACCGTTTAGGTCTTCTAATAAATCAGCACCTTTATCACGATATAGAGCTAAAATAACTTCACAGTCAGAATCCGTTTGGAAATCATAATCATCGGCGTATTTTGCACGAAGCTCTTTATGGTTATAGATTTCACCATTTACAGCAAGGATGTGTTGCTTATCTTTGCTATATAAAGGTTGAGCTCCACTGTTCAAACCGACAATAGCAAGACGTTCATGTGCCAAGATCGCTTTATCTGATGAATAAATTCCAGACCAATCCGGTCCTCTGTGACGTAGCTTTTTTGACATCTCAAGCGCAACTTTGCGAAGTGGCGTAGGGTCACTTTTTATATCTAAAATTCCAAAAATTGAGCACATAAAATTCCCTCTTTCTTTCTTAATTTTTATCGTAAATTATTGTCTTGAATACAATTTGACATAATCACTAAAAAAAACAACCCAGAAATACAAATAAAATCACAAAAACGTAGCTTGATTAGAATATATTTAATATTTTAAGTAAAAATTGATGGAATCGTTAGTTTAAGTCTCAAGATCAATCAATTTGAAAGGAAGAAGAAAGGAAATAAGAAGGAATTGATATCATTCCTTCTTATTTGATGTACTTGATTATCTTTGATTGGTTATAAATAAAACGTTATTGATTGAATTTAGGGTTTAGTTGCTCTGTGACATGGCGAGCAAAACCACTACCTGCTTCATTGTATATATTAAAGGCTGCATCAACCCCTTGTTCTACTAAGCCATCGATTTGGTCATTATAAGCGGCAATTGCGGCGGTTTGTCCTTTGTAATTTCTCGATTTTAATTGCTCTAAAGCAAATTGATTACCTTGATGGTTTGGCATTGCAAGCAAAACAAGTTTAACGTGAGATGTCGATAAAATACGTTCCCAAAAATCAGGATCGGTAGCATCACCGGTGATCACGTTTCGTCCTAGTTCTTGATGATGTTTTGCTGCATCGTCTTTAAGCTCTATACCTAAAATAATATCCCCATATTTATCTTTAAGCTCATCGTAAGCGCCGCTACCTATACGCCCCATACCTAAGATTAATATTTGTGCTCTACCTGGATTAATCAGTTTATCCATTGAATTTAGCTTTTCTGCGGTATGTTCTTTTAACCAATGGCGAGATCGTTGGTAAATGGAGTGTCCAAAATTATTTAATGGCGCTGAAATAATAAATGATATAGAAACGGCTATAGCAATGGCAACTAGCGTGTCTCCTGGTAACCAACCCATTTTAAAGGCGAGGCCACCAACAATAAGACCAAACTCACTGTAATTAAACAATGTAAGGGAGGCGAGTAAAGAAGTACGTACACGGAATTTAAATTTATTGATAATAATAAAATATAAAAATCCTTTTACTGGAAGTAATAAAATGAGAAGTAGAGCAAGAGTGAGTCCAGATAGCGTAGGTGCTGCTGATAAACCTATATTTAAGAAGAAACAAATAAGGAGTATTTCTTTTAAGTTAAATAGAGATTTAGATAACTCGGATGCTTTTGAATGGCCAGCGAGTAGCATTCCTAAAATAAGTGCGCCAAGATCCGGTTTCATTCCAACCAATTCAAACGTACCAGCTCCTGCGACTAACGCTAAGAAAATACCATAGAGTACGAGCATCTCACCATGACCTGCCCAATCTAATAGTTTGAAGAAAAGGGGTCTAAATAAAGGAAGGGCAAATAAAGCAAGGGCGGTAATTTCAGGGATCTTTCCAGTCGATACACTTAAGAAGACAACAGCAAAAATATCCTGCATGACCAGAATACCAATGGCTAATGTCCCATAGGTTGCATTCATTTCCCCTTTTTCTTGTAAGGCTTTAACAGCAAAAACGGTACTCGAAAAAGAGAGAGCAAAGCCAAATAACACTAATTGTGCTATTTCTATATTTGCTAGCATGGTAATGCCAAGTAACTTTAACCCTAATAACGCGAGGGTGAAAAATAGGGTTGAAAATACATTATGAAGTGTGGCGCCCAACCAAATTTCTTTTGCTAGTAGTGTTTTTATATCGAGTTTTAAACCAATAGAAAATAAGAGAAGAGTGACACCAAGATCAGCAAAAGTAGATAATGTATCGTTAGATTGAAAGCCGAAAGCGTGTAAGCCGAACCCTGCTAATAAAAAGCCTACCAATGGAGGTAAATTTATTTTTAATGCGATGAAGCCCATGACAAAGGCCGCGATAATAAAGAGCAACTCCATAAAAGATATTTTCCTGAAAGTAATAAAAAGGGCCGCAAATGCAGCCCTTAGGGTAACATGACAAAAATTATTCGCGCTTACTCATCTAATAATTTTTGTAACAAGACGCCATTAAGCATTGCGCGCTTAACCATTGAGAAAGCACCAATCGTCGGTTGCTTGTCGAGTTTTGAGGCTACAACGGGTAAGTTTTTATGAAAAGCGGTTAATGATTGATTTTTAATGCAATTCTGTATTGCTGCAAAGACGATTTTATCGGCTTGGGTGATTGCTCCTGCGATAACTATTTTTTGTGGATTAAATAGGTTTATTGTCATCGCAATTGCTTTACCAAGCTGATTACCAACACGTAATAAAGTCTGTGTTGCTAATTCATCTCCATGATTTGCGGCATGGCAAATATCAGACATAGTTATCGTTTCTAACTGAGAAAGGCTAGATGGGTAACCCTGCTCAAGTAACGTCTCTATACGCGAAATAATTGCAGGGTTTGCTGCAACTGTTTCTAAACATCCAAAGTTACCACATTGGCATTTATCGCCGATTGGATCGATTTGAATATGACCGATTTCTCCAACGTTTCGATTATGCCCTAGAAATACTTTACCATTAACAATAATACCAGCCCCGGTTCCTCTATGAACACTCACTAGAATAGAATCTCGGCAATCTTGAGAGGCCCCGAAATAGTGTTCAGCGAGCGCTAAACCTCGAATATCATTACCAACAAAGCATTGAATATCAAACGTTTCTTTAATGAAGTCAGCCAATGCTAGTTTGTCTATATCGGTATTTGGCATATATTCTACAACGCCCGTTTCTGGGTTAACCAAACCAGGGAGTGTTATACCAATAGCGATGAGTTGTTTGATGGTGTCTTGATTACGGGTAATGAAGTTTTGGAGTAATTTATTTAGGCCATCTAAAAGGTGTTCTTGGTTACTATAATGAAATTCTTGGTATTCACTGGCTAATTCTTTTGTTGAAAGATCAAATAGGCTTAGCTGAATATAATCACGGCCTAAGCGCACCGCGATTGAATGAAAGGGTGAGGTTTCGGTAGTCAAAGAAATTGCTCTTCGACCACCAGTTGATGCTTGTTGCGCGACTTCTTTAATTAAGCCACGCTCTAATAATTGACGGGTTATCTTGGTAACACTTGCTGGTGCAAGTTGACTAACGTCTGCGATTTGAATTCGAGAAATCGGTCCTTTTTGGTCGATTAAACGATAAACAGCGGCACTGTTTAATTGTTTTACTAGATCTACATTACCAATTTGTCCGTCAGTCATATTAACTTTGCTCGTATTGTCCGTTAACAACAGTCGCTTTTACATTAAAGTCACGATCAAAAATAGCAAGGTTAGCTACCATGTCTTTTTTGATTCGACCAAGTTTATTATCTACACCAATTGCTTGAGCAGGATATAACGTAGCCATACGTAGAGCTTCATCTAAAGCGATTCCAACGTGTTCAACTGTATTCTGAACTGCTTCAATCATAGTCAGAGCTGATCCACCTAATGTGCCATTTTCATCAACACATTTACCATCCTTGTAATATACTTTCTTCCCCACAAAAATAAAGTATTCCATGTCAGCACCTGCAGGAGCTGTGGCATCGGTCACTAATACTAACTTTTCTTTCTTTATTTTGTGCGCGATACGAATGTTTGCGTAATCAACATGGAAGCCATCAGCGATAATGCCAGCATAAACGTCTGGTGTATCGTAGATTGCACCAACAACACCTGGTTCACGACCTACCATTGGTGTCATTGCATTAAATAAATGAGTAGCGAATGTAATGCCTGACTCAAAACCTTGGCGAGCTTCTGCATACGTTGCGTTTGTGTGGCCAATTGAAACAACAATACCGGCCTTGTGAAGACGCTCAATATGTTCAGGATCATTTTGCTCAGGAGCCAATGTCACTTTTGTGATTAAATCAGCGTTATCACACATAAGTTGGATCATATCTGAATCTGAGTGACGGATATGGTCAACGCTGTGAATGCCTTTTTTCATGACATTTAGGTACGGACCTTCAAGGTGTAAACCTAAAGATTGGTTTTGATATTTGTTGTGATATTCACGAGCAGCTTCAATAGAAGCGCGCATATCTTCGTCTGAAGAAGTGATTAATGTCGGTAAAAAGCTAGTACAACCCGATTTAAGGTTTGCTTCATGCATTATTTGCATGGTTTTTGCTGTAATTTCATCATTTAGCATTACACCACCACAGCCATTTAGCTGAAGGTCGATGAAACCAGGGCTTAAATTAGCACCGTCTAAATCTTTACGTTCGATGCCATCAGGAAGTTCAGATGTTAGGCAGATTTTTTCAATATTGGTGCCGTTGATAATCACTGAGTGATCAACAAGAACATCATTACCAGTATAGACTTTACAGTTAGTTAGCGCATACATAGCGTGAATCCTTTAAGTTATAATTTAGTGTACAAAAAAAATAGAACTTTTTTTGTGGAAATTTTTAAGCAAGTAAAAAATAAAACTGCTTACTGAGCGGTACACTCTATGTCCTAAATGTTTCGTTCAGTAATGACAAAATTGAGTCTATTTATGACCAAATATTATTCCGGATGTTTTATTCTTTCGAATGATAAAATAAGTTTTATGATCTCGCTAGCAAAATACCTTAAATATTCCCTCTGCAGGTGATAATGATCACAATTAGCTCGCTTTTAATTTGCGGGGCGAAATTAATCCCTTACACTGACCCTGTTAATAACGAGTAGCGAAATAAGTTTATAATAAGCTAACGTAAGCTACTCAAAAAAATCTAAAATCCTTATAGGGGGAATCTAAAGGTGAATATTTTAGGATATTTTCAAAAAGTAGGTAAAGCACTGATGGTACCAGTTGCTACATTACCTGCAGCAGCAATTTTAATGGGTATTGGTTACTGGATTGATCCGGTGGCTTGGGGCGGCAATAGTGCATTAGCAGCGTTTTTAATCAAAGCTGGTGCGTCTATTATTGATAACATGTCTGTACTATTCGCAATTGGTGTTGCTTATGGTATGTCTAAAGATAAAGATGGTGCAGCGGCACTTTCTGGTTTTGTTGGTTTCCTTGTTGTAACGAATCTTCTTTCTCCAGGTGCGGTAGCTCAAATTCAAGGTATTGATCCTGCTGCTGTTCCTGCTGCTTTTAGTAAGATCAACAACCAATTTGTTGGTATTTTAGTTGGTATCATATCTGCTGAAATTTACAACCGTTTCTCTGCTGTTGAATTGCATAAAACACTTGCATTCTTCTCAGGTAAACGTCTTGTACCTATTCTAACGTCATTTGCAGGTATTTTAATTGCGTTCGTGCTTATGTACGTATGGCCAGCAATCTACGATGGTCTTGTTCACTTCGGCGAATCAATTCAAGGTATGGGTGCTACGGGTGCAGGTATCTATGCATTCTTCAACCGTTTATTAATTCCTGTAGGTCTTCACCATGCACTTAACTCAGTGTTCTGGTTCGACGTTGCTGGTATTAACGACATCCCTAACTTCCTAGGTGGCGCAAAGTCTATCGCTGAAGGTACTGCAACTGTAGGTGTTACAGGTATGTACCAAGCTGGTTTCTTCCCAATCATGATGTTTGGTCTACCAGGTGCAGCACTAGCTATCTACCACACTGCAAAAGTTGAGAACAAAGAAAAAGTAGCATCTATTATGATTGCTGCCGGTTTCGCATCGTTCTTTACGGGTGTAACTGAACCACTAGAATTCTCATTCATGTTCCTTGCTCCTGCATTGTATGTAGTTCACGCAGCATTAACGGGTATCTCTGTATTCATCGCAGCATCTATGCATTGGATTGCAGGCTTCGGTTTCTCTGCGGGTCTAGTTGATATGGTTCTTTCTAGCCGTAACCCACTAGCGGTTAATTGGTATATGCTAATTATCCAAGGTATCGTTTTCTTCGCTTTATACTACTTTATCTTCCGCGCTGTAATCCTTAAGTTTAACCTTAAGACTCCAGGCCGTGAAGACGATGATGAAGAAGAAAGCTCAATCCGTGGTTCTAAAGAAACAAGTGAACTAGCTAAGCAGTATCTTAAAGCGCTTGGTGGTCACGACAACATAGAAAACATTGATGCTTGTATCACTCGTTTACGCTTAACTCTTAAAGACACTAGCGTAATCAGCGAGAAGCAACTGAAAGGTCTTGGTGCAATGGGCGTAGTTAAACTTGGTTCAAACAATGTTCAAGTTATCCTAGGTCCTCTTGCTGAAATCGTTGCTGGTGAAATGAAAAAAATCCCAGCTTCTGAAGACTTAACAGCAGTTGCACTACCATAATTATTGAGTAAATTAACTCGATTTAATGAGCCGCTCTAATTAGAGCGGCTTTTTTTATGGAAATAAAGCAACTATTTGATTCTATATATTGAGTATTGGCCCATAATTGTGGATCATAGGGAGATATGAACAATTTGTTCTTTCTCCTAATACCAATGAGGTGCTTTAGATGAGTGAAACTGAAACTCGTCCTACCAACTTTATCCGTCAAATTATTGATGAAGACCTAAAGTCAGGTAAACATTCCAGTGTCCATACTCGTTTCCCGCCAGAGCCAAACGGTTATCTGCATATCGGACACGCAAAATCTATCTGTTTGAATTTTGGTATTGCTCAAGATTATCAGGGACAGTGTAATCTACGTTTTGATGATACTAACCCTGAAAAAGAAGATATTGAATACGTTGAATCAATCAAAAATGACGTCAAATGGTTAGGTTTTGATTGGAGCGGAGATATTCATTATTCTTCGAATTACTTCGATAAATTGTATGATTACGCGGTTGAATTGATTGAGAAAGGACTGGCTTATGTTGATGAGTTAACCTCTGATCAAATCCGTGAGTACCGTGGTTCTCTTAAAGAGCCGGGTAAAAACAGCCCATACCGTGATCGTAGTGTCGAAGAGAACCTTGCGCTATTTGAACAAATGCGTGATGGTAAATTTAAAGAAGGCACTATTTGCTTACGTGCAAAAATCGACATGGCTTCTTCATTTATCGTTATGCGCGATCCTGTTATTTATCGTATTCGTTTTGCTACTCATCACCAAACTGGCGATAAGTGGTGTATCTACCCAATGTACGATTTTACTCATTGTATTTCGGATGCACTTGAAGGCATTACGCATTCTATCTGTACATTAGAATTCCAAGACAACCGTCGTTTATATGATTGGGTTTTGGAAAATATTACGATTGATTGCCAACCACATCAATATGAGTTTAGCCGTTTAAACTTAGAATACACGATCATGTCTAAGCGTAAGCTTAATGAACTGGTTACTGAGAAATTAGTAAATGGTTGGGATGATCCACGTATGCCTACGGTTTCTGGTTTACGTCGTCGTGGTTTTACTGCGGGGTCTATTCGTGAATTCTGTAAGCGCATTGGTGTAACTAAGCAAGAGAACATGATTGAATTTGGTTCATTAGAATCGTGTATTCGTGATGATCTAAATGAAAATGCACCTCGTGCAATGGCTGTACTTGAACCTGTAAAAGTAGTGATTGAAAACTACGAAGAAGGTAAAGTCGAAACGCTAAACGTTGCAAATCATCCAAATAAACCAGAAATGGGTACTCGTGAAGTTCCATTTACTCGTGAAGTTTATATTGAGCAAGATGATTTCCGTGAAGAAGCAAACAAGAAATACAAACGTTTAGTACTTGGTAAAGAAGTGCGTTTACGCGGTGCTTATGTTATTCAAGCAAATCGAATTGAAAAAGACGAAGCGGGTAACATCACGACTATTTTCTGTAGCTATGACACAGAAACGCTAGGTAAAAACCCAGCAGATGGTCGTAAAGTGAAAGGCGTTATTCATTGGGTATCTGCAGACAAAGCGTTCCCTGCAGAAATTCGTCTATATGATCGTTTATTCACAGTGCCAAACCCTGCGGCTTTAGAGGATTTCTCAGAAAGTATTAATCCTGAGTCATTAATTACTAAACAGGGTTTTGTTGAACCAAGCTTAGTAACTGCAGAAGCGGAAGCTGGCTATCAATTTGAACGTACAGGCTATTTCTGTATTGATAACAAAGACTCTACTCCAGAGGCTCTTGTATTCAACCGTACAGTAGGTTTACGTGATACTTGGGAAGGTTAATCCTAATCAAGTAATTTATAGATAATAAAAAACCAGCAGAGATGCTGGTTTTTTTATGCACGTAAACTAAATATTAGCCATTATGAGCGGTGGTATTTTCTATGCAGTCACCAGTAATACAATGACCATATAGATATAAGCTGTGATTAGTTAAGCGAACATTGTATTTATTCGCAATGTCTTTCTGACGTTCTTCTATTAGATCATCAGAGAACTCGATTACTTTGCCGCAATCTAGACATACAAGATGATCGTGGTGATGTTGTGTTGCTAGTTCAAAGACCGATTTACCGCCTTCAAAATGATGGCGAGTAACAATACCTGCATCATCAAATTGGTTTAGTACGCGATAAACAGTAGCAAGTCCAATCTCTTCACCAATATCGATTAATTTTTTATATAAATCTTCAGCGCTAATATGTTGGCTCTCGGGTTGCTGTAAGATTTCTAAAATTTTAAGACGCGGAAGAGTTACCTTTAAACCGGCTTTTTTCAGTGCTTGGTTGTTATCTGACATTGACTTTTCCTGTATTGGCATTCTGCATCGATTTCTTGTGCAGTTTTAATAACTTAATTATAGGGAACATTCAATTCAGTTGAAACCTTATCTGCAAGATCTCTTACAAAAAAATAGATGTTGATCTTTTGTTAATATACAAACTATTATGAGGTCTGACCAGAATTAAAGGAAATAAATATGTACCGTTACTTTACCCCAAAAATAGTCCGATGGGCATTAAATATTTGGCCTCCATTTTGGGGCGCTGGGATATCGATCAAAAACATTTCAGAAAATTTTCAAGATGTTCGAGTTGTACTAAAAGATCGATTTTGGAATAGGAATGCGAATCGTACCCAATATGGAGGAAGTATTTTTTCTATGACTGATCCGGTTTTTTCGTTGATGCTAATGGGTATTTTTCGGGAAGAATATTTTGTATGGGATAAAAAAGCAGAAATCGATTTTATTTCACCGGGAACAAGTAACCTAGAGGCTCATTTTGTTATTTCAGATGAAAAAATAAAAGAAATTAAACAATTAACGGAAAATGGAAATAAATGCTTTCCAGAGTTTGAAGTGTATATTTATGATAAGAATGGAAAGGTGGTGGCAAGAGTCAATCGAACATTGTACGTGAGGAAAAAACCTCAATTTAGATAATGCCCTCATGACAGAGGGCACCCATAAAAACTAAAATTTAGTCTTCAAGTTCTGCTAAACACATTTCTTCATGGATTTGTTTCACCCATGCAGTAACACGTTCTTCAGTCAGCTCTGGTTGGCGATCTTCATCAATACAAAGACCAACAAAGTTATTTTCATCAACGAGAGCTTTAGATGCTTCGAATTCATAGCCTTCTGTTGGCCAGTAACCAATTACTGTGCCGCCTTTTGCTTCTACGATGTCACGAATATTGCCCATCGCATCACAGAAATACTCAGCGTAATCTTCTTGGTCGCCACAACCAAAAATAGCAACAAGCTTAGTTGAGAAATCAATGCCTTCTAACTCTGGGAAGAAATCATCCCAATCACATTGAGCTTCACCGTAATACCATGTAGGGATACCTAAAAGAAGAAGGTCAAAGTTATCAATGTCTTCTTTACTGCTTTTCGCAATATCTTGTACATGAACTAGCTTTTTACCAAGCTGTTTTTGAATCATCTTGCCAATAGCTTCAGTGTTACCTGTGTCGCTACCAAAGAAGAGTCCTACACTTGCCATATGATGAATACCTGTATTTTTCTAATTAATGAAATTTGGTGTTATTTGATTAGTTGAATTTAGCCAAGCCCTGCGCCTTCCCAGCTGAGCTGAATAAGACCTTTCGCAATAAAACCAGTACAACCAAGAAAGAGTACTAGCCAAACAATACGTCGGCCAAAAGGTGGGACATTTCCCTGTTTTAAAACATCTTTTATTGCCATACCGATAAAGAAAAAAATCGAGGCAAACAATAAATCTAATCCAATAGATTCAATAAGATCAAAATGTTCATACAGCATGATTCACCCTTACATTATGCAGGCTTGCTAAACTAATCATATAATGACGCAAAACTATACCATAGCTTTGCGCTGGTTGGTATTGATTATCTTTTACGACTATTTTCTATAAAACGATTAATTATGCGATAAATCGTCTCTGGTTTTTCTGCATGCAACCAATGCCCGGTTCCATTCACTACATGCGCTTTTGCAGTAGGGAATTGAGCCATGATGCTTGCTCTATGCTCAGGCAGAATATAATCGGAATTTTCTCCTTTTATAAATAAGACATGGCCTGAGAAAGGAGTGATGTCATGCCAACCAATAATGTCAGAATACTGATTAAATAACGTCGACACGTTAAATCTAAAAGTTAACGTATTATTTACTTTATGCAATGACTTACTTAAAAATTGTCTAACTCCGGGATCAATAATTGAGGTTGATAATAAGACATCTGCTTCTTTTCGAGACGTTGGTGGCGTTGTTATTACACGTTGTAATCCAGCAAAAACAGCATCATGTTTTCGTTCTGGGTATGAAACTGGGGCCATGTCTAAGATAGAAAGAGAATTAATTTTTTCTGGGGAAGATCCAGCAATAGCCATTGCTACTTTGCCTCCCATTGAATGCCCAATAATATGGGCAGACGTAATGGAAAGATGATCCATTAATTCAATTACATCAGTCGCAAGTAAGTCATAATTATGTTCATTAGAGTGAAAAGAAAGTCCGTGATTACGAAGATCAACACTGATCACTTGATAGCTACTTTCAAATTGACGTGCTATCAATCCTAGGTTATCTAAGCTTCCGAATAGACCATGAATAAGGATCAATGGATCCCCGTTTCCTTGTTGTTTGTAATTAAGTCGCTTCATTTTTCTATGTTGTGTTAGGTTTGTCGTAGAGTATCACGATTATACAAGGTATAATTATGCCTTCATAAATAGATTAAGAATACGAACCATATAATGAAGACAATTGAAGTAGATGAAGAACTATACCGCTTTATTGCGAGCCAAACTCAACACATCGGTGAAAGTGCCTCTGATATTTTACGTCGTATCTTAATGCAATCATCCGCAACTGAACTTGTTGTTACAGCGCCTTCTGCTGTTATCAAACGAGGCATTGTCGTTAGTAAAGATGCCGGCAAAGAGAGCTCTGTTGATCGAGTGAAAGCAGTACGTACCTTATTAATTTCTGATGAATTCTCCTCACTAGATAAAGCGATCGATCGCTTTTTAACTGTATTATCAGAATTATATACCATTGACTCTAAAGCTTTTTCTGAAGCAACAGAAGTTAAAGGTCGAACTCGAGTTTATTTTGCTGATAATCAAGATACCTTAATAGCAAGTGGTAAAACGACTAAGCCTCGAGAAATCAAAGGAACGCCTTTCTGGGTTATTACAAACACGAATACTAATCGCAAGCGCCACATGGTTGAATTATTAATGGAACGTATGGGTTTCCAACATGATTTAACAGAAAAAGTGTGCGCGGCGATTTAATTTTTTGAGTTAGCACTCAAATCATAATTTGTCACAAGGAATCGTCAAATGGCTATACATCCTCGCGCTGGGCAAAAAGCTCAGCAAGAAGATTTACACAATATCCCAGCATTAGTTGCTAATTATTTTTTATTAGAGCCAAACCCAGCTAATGCCGATCAGAAAGTGCAATTTGGTACTTCTGGACACCGTGGAACGGCGGATAAATCAACGTTTAATCAGCATCATATTTGGGCAATTGCTCAAGCGGTTGTTGATGTTCGTAAAGCGAATGGAGTGACTGGTCCTCTGTTTTTAGGGAAAGATACTCACGCATTATCTGAACCTGCATTTACGTCTGCAATTGAAGTATTTGTTGCAAATGGCGTTGAAGTTATTATTCAAGAGAATAATGGCTACACTCCGACCCCCGGTATTTCGCATGCAATTTTAACGCATAATGTTAAATTTGATGAGAAAGCGGATGGTATTGTGATTACACCTTCTCATAACCCACCTCAAGATGGCGGCATTAAATATAATCCTGTTCATGGAGGACCGGCAGAAGGTGAGCTGACGACAGCCATTGAAAATCGTGCGAATCAATTGATTGCGAATGAATTAACAGAAGTTAAACGCGTTTCTATAACAGAGGCGATGGCTTCTGATCTTGTGAAGCAAATTGACTTAGTTCAACCGTATATTAATGATCTGAAAAATGTGATTAATATTGAAGCGATTCAAAAAGCAAATTTAAAATTAGGTGTCGATCCACTTGGCGGTTCTGGCATTGAATATTGGCGTCAAATTGGTCAGGCGTTTGAACTTGATTTGACTCTTGTGAGTGAAGCTATCGATCCGTCATTCCAGTTTATGTCGTTAGATAAAGACGGTGTAGTTCGTATGGACTGTTCTTCACCTTATGCAATGGCTGGATTATTATCATTAAAAGATGATTATGATTTAGCGTTCGGTAATGATCCTGATTATGATCGCCATGGTATTGTTACGCCATTAGGACTAATGAACCCAAATCATTACCTTGCAGTATGTATTGATTATTTATATCGAAATCGACCTCAGTGGAAAAACGAAGTCGCTGTAGGTAAAACTCTCGTTTCTTCAGCTATTATTGATAAGGTTGTGGCTGATTTAGGCCGTGATTTATGTGAAGTTCCTGTTGGTTTTAAGTGGTTTGTTGATGGTTTATACAATGGGACACTAGGCTTTGGTGGTGAAGAAAGTGCAGGTGCTTCTTTCTTACGTTTTGATGGTACACCATGGTCAACAGATAAAGATGGTATTCTTTTGTGTCTACTTGCTGCTGAAATTACAGCAATAACAGGTATGAACCCGCAAGAATATTATAATAAACTTGCGGCTCAACACGGTGAATCAAGTTATAACCGTATTCAAGCGGTTGCGAATAAAGAACAAAAAGCGGTATTAAGTAAACTCTCTCCAGAGATGGTGTCTGCAACAACATTAGCAGGTGATGAGATTACTGCACGTTTAACGCATGCTCCTGGTAACGGTGCTGCGATTGGTGGTTTGAAAGTAACAACGGCGAATGGTTGGTTTGCTGCACGCCCATCTGGAACTGAAGAGATTTATAAAATTTACTGCGAAAGTTTTAAAGGTGCTGATCATTTGGCATTGATTGAGCAAGAAGCACAAGAAATTGTAAGTAATGTATTTAAAGACGCTGGATTATAGTGGTCTAGTATAATTTCAGTAAAATGTTAATAAAAAAGCAGCGCATGTCGCTGCTTTTTTTATTTTAAATATAGGGATGTGATAGTGAATAATTTTCAGTTAGAAACAGTACTAAATAATGAATTAAAGCCTCAATTAATTAAAGACTATTGCCCAAATGGACTTCAAGTTGAAGGTAAAAATGAAGTAAAGAAAATCATTACAGGTGTAACTGCTTCTCAAGCACTTATTGACGCTGCGATAGAGCATAAAGCAGATGCATTATTAGTTCATCATGGCTACTTCTGGAAGGGCGAAAATGAGTCAATTAAAGGGATGAAAGGCAATCGTATTCGTTCTTTAATTAAAAATGACATTAATTTATTTGCTTACCATCTTCCTTTAGATATACACCCAACACTTGGTAATAATGCGGAGTTAGCTCGTTTATTTTCAATTATAAATGTTGAAGGGCTAGAGCCAACGCCTCAATCCATAGCAATGAAAGGAGAGTTTGACGTTGCATTATCTGGCGAAGATCTTAGTTTAAGAATCAGCCAAATATTGAATAGAGAGCCCTTACACATTACCCCAGATGTGAATAAAAATATTAAAACAGTGGCTTGGTGCTCTGGTGGAGGTCAAGATTATATTGAGTTGGCGGCAGAGCAGGGGATAGATGCGTTTATATCAGGAGAAATATCTGAAAGAACGACTTATATCGCACGTGAATTAGGCATTCATTATTTTGCAGCTGGTCATCATGCAACGGAACGTTATGGAGTTAAAGCTCTTGGTGAGTGGTTGGTAAGAGAGCACGGATTTGACGTTAAATTTATTGATATTGATAATCCAGTATAAGCATTTACTTATGGATTCATTATTTGATGTTATTTAAATCAGAATAAAAAAGGTTGATGCTAACGCATCAACCTTTTTATTTAAGAAATAGTGACTATCTACATGAACTCTAAATTATTCACGTTCGTGAAGTGGTCTAAATTCGCGTAACTCTTCACCTGTATAAAGTTGGCGAGGACGACCAATACGGTTATCTGGATCACTGTGCATTTCGCTCCAGTGTGCGATCCAACCAACAGTACGAGACAGTGCAAAAATAACAGTAAACATTGATGCAGGGATCCCAATCGCTTTTAGAATAATACCTGAGTAGAAATCTACGTTTGGATACAGTTTTTTAGATACAAAGTATTCATCAGATAACGCAATTCGTTCAAGTTCCATTGCTACATCTAACAGTGGATCTTTAATGTTTAGCTCTTTCAATACTTCATGACACGCTTCACGCATTACTGTTGCTCGTGGATCGTAGTTTTTATAAACTCGGTGTCCAAAGCCCATTAATCGGAAAGGGTCTTCCTTATCTTTTGCTTTTGCAACGTACTCATCAATATTATCAAGAGAGCCAATTTCTTCAAGCATACGCAAACAAGCTTCATTTGCACCGCCATGTGCTGGTCCCCAAAGAGAAGCAATACCTGCGGCGATACATGCAAATGGGTTTGCACCTGAAGAGCCCGCTAAACGAACTGTTGATGTTGACGCATTTTGTTCATGATCAGCATGCAGAGTAAATATTTTATCCATAGCACGAGCAACAACAGGATTTACTTCATATTCTTCACATGGGTTTGCGAACATCATGTGCAAGAAGTTTTCAGCATACGTTAAGTCGTTACGTGGATAGATAAACGGTTGACCAATTGAATATTTGTAGCACATCGCTGAAAGTGTTGGCATTTTAGATAGAAGTCTAAATGCCGCAATTTCACGATGTTCATCATTATTAATATCTAGTGAATCATGGTAGAAGGCCGCTAATGCACCAACTACACCACACATTACAGCCATTGGATGAGCATCACGACGGAACCCATGGAAGAAGCTTGAAATTTGTTCGTGAACCATCGTATGACGGGTAACAATATCTTTGAACGTTTCGTATTCTTCACGGCTTGGTGCTTGGCCATTCAGTAGTATGTAACATACTTCTAAGTAATCAGCATTATTTGCTAACTGATCGATTGGGAAGCCACGGTGTAGTAATACACCTTTATCGCCATCAATGTAGGTAATTTGAGATTCACAAGATGCAGTGGCAAGAAAACCAGGGTCAAAAGTGAAGTAACCATTAGCGCCTAATTTGCGTACATCAATCACTTCAGGTCCGATAGTGCCTTCCATTACTGGCATGTCTATTGGTGCTTGACCTTCAATGTGAAGAGTTGCTTTCTTATCAGCCATAACATTCTCCTTTTGTTATATTTTTATTCTATCCCGGATATGAGAGTGACAACTTTGTACCCATTACACGGGCTAATGTCAATTTTTGTGCGCTTATGTGTGCACTTGTTTATATTTTTGATGAAAAAAAAGTTAATTTTCTGTGGTGTGATGTAGGTGTTATTTATGCGTTTGTAATCAGATGTTTCACATCGTATACTGCGGCTGAGTCTCTGGTCTGTCCCTTGTATTATATAGGGTTAACGTGAATTTCATCTACTTAAAAATAGAGTTTTATTTGTTAAATAACTCGCATAAAGAGATGTTGCTCACAACGAAAGTTATGAAAATGTTAAATTTAACTGACTTTTGATAGATCAGGGGTATCTATAACAATAAAATGCTCAATGGAGCTGAGTGAGCCCCTTGTGAAAGTTAAGAAGTCAAGACCTGTCAACTTAGATCTACAAACGATCCGTTTTCCAATAACGGCTATCGCCTCTATTTTGCACCGTGTAAGTGGTGTAATTACTTTTGTTTCTGTTGGAATATTGCTTTGGTTATTAAACCTATCGCTTTCTTCACCTATTGGATTTGCACAAGCCGCTGATCATATCGATGGCTTTTTTGTGACGTTCATTATGTGGGGTATCCTGACTGCTCTCGCTTATCATATTGTTGTTGGTATTCGTCATTTACTGATGGATATGGGACATTTTGAAGAGTTAGAGTCAGCCAGCCAAAGCGCTAAAATTGCGTTTGTAATTACAGCAGTGTTATCTCTTTTAGCAGGAGTATTGGTATGGTAGCTAATGTATCTTCCCTTGGTCGTAGCGGAGTTCATGATTTTATCTTGATCCGTGCTAGTGCGATCATCCTAACCCTCTACACACTATATATTGTTGGTTTTTGTGTTTTTGGCCCAGAGCTAACCTATATGTCATGGACTAACTTCTTTGGTGGTTTGTTCACCAAAGTATTCACCATGCTAGCTTTACTCTCCATAATCATTCATGCGTGGATAGGTTTATGGCAAGTACTTACAGATTATATTAAACCAGTATTGTTGCGTGCTCTGCTTCAACTAGGTTTGGTTGCTGTTTTACTTGGGTATTTCTTCTCTGGTTTAATTATTGTGTGGGGTGTGTAGTGAGTATTGCTGTTAGAGAATTTGACGCTGTTGTAATCGGCGCTGGTGGTGCAGGAATGCGAGCTGCACTACAAATTTCAGAACAAGGCTTATCATGTGCTTTGTTATCAAAAGTGTTTCCAACTCGTTCTCATACTGTATCTGCTCAAGGTGGTATTACCGTTGCTCTCGGTAATGCGCATGAAGATCACTGGGAACAACATATGTACGATACCGTAAAAGGTTCCGATTATATTGGCGACCAAGATGCAATCGAATACATGTGTAAGAATGGCCCTGAATCAGTTATCGAATTAGAGAAGATGGGATTGCCTTTTTCTCGTTTTGATGACGGTACGATTTATCAGCGACCATTCGGTGGCCAATCTAAAAACTTCGGTGGTGAGCAAGCGGCACGTACTGCGGCGGCAGCTGACCGTACTGGGCACGCCTTGCTTCATACGTTATACCAACAAAATATTAAGTACAAAACGACCATTTTTTCTGAGTGGTATGCGCTTGACCTTGTTAAAAATGAAGACGGTGCGATTTTAGGCTGTACCGCGCTTTGCATGGAAACAGGGGAGATTTGTTACTTTAAATCGAAAGCAACCATCCTTGCTACAGGTGGCGCTGGTCGTATTTATGCGTCAACAACGAATGCGCACATTAATACCGGTGATGGTGTTGGTATGGCGATTCGTGCTGGCGTTCCAATGCAAGACATCGAAATGTGGCAATTCCACCCGACGGGTATTGCCGGTGCGGGTGTTCTTGTTACTGAAGGTTGTCGTGGTGAAGGTGGTTATCTTCTAAATAAAGACGGTGAGCGCTTCATGGAGCGTTATGCTCCAAACGCGAAAGATCTTGCTGGTCGTGATGTTGTTGCTCGTTCAATGATGGTTGAAATTCGCGAAGGTCGTGGTTGTGATGGTCCTTGGGGTCCTCACCTTAAACTGAAGTTGGATCATTTAGGTAAAGAAACGCTTGAATCTCGCCTACCTGGTGTGTGTGAACTATCTCGTACCTTTGCTCATGTTGATCCAGTAAAAGAACCAATCCCAGTGATTCCTACTTGTCATTACATGATGGGCGGGGTACCAACACAAGTGTCTGGTCAAGCTATTAAGCAAGACCCAGCGGGCGCAGATGTAGAAATTCAAGGTCTATTTGCTTGTGGTGAAATTGCGTCGGTATCGGTCCATGGTGCAAACCGCCTAGGTGGTAATTCACTGCTTGATTTAGTCGTGTTTGGTCGTGCAACTGGTCTTCACTTAGGTGAAACACTGAAGAAACAAGCAGAAGCTAAGCCGGCTACTGAAGCGGATATTGAAGCGTCTCTCGATCGTTACAATCGTTGGGAGAACAGTACGGGTGGTGAAGACCCAGTTCAAATCCGCAAAGACTTACAACAATGTATGCAAAATAATTTCTCGGTATTCCGTGAAGGCGATGCAATGGCTAAAGGTCTTGAAGAGCTTAAAGCGATTCGTGAGCGTTTGAAAAATGCTTATCTTGCCGATAAATCAACAGAATTTAACACGCAGCGTATTGAGTGTTTAGAGTTAGAAAACTTGATGGAAACGGCATTTGCAACCGCGGTTGCAGCTAACTACCGTACAGAAAGCCGTGGCGCGCACGCTCGTTTTGATTTTCCTGAACGTGATGATGCAAATTGGTTATGTCACTCAGTATATAATCCTGAGACGGAATCAATGACAAAGCGTAGTGTAAACATGGAGCCTATCCATCGTGAAGCATTTCCACCTAAAGCACGTACGTACTAAGAGAGGGCAGAAAGATGAAATTGAATTTTTCAATCTACCGTTATAATCCGGATGTAGATAATGCCCCTCATATGAAGGCGTATACGTTAGAAGTGGAAGAAGGCTCTGATATGATGGTGCTAGATGCACTTATCTTATTAAAAGAGCAAGATCCTACAATATCATTCCGTCGTTCATGTCGTGAAGGTGTATGTGGTTCTGATGGCTTAAATATGAATGGTAAAAATGGGCTTGCTTGTATCACTCCGTTATCAGAGTTGATTGGTAAAGGTGATCTTGTTATTCGTCCATTACCAGGCTTACCTGTCGTTCGAGATTTAATTGTCGATATGGCGCAGTTCTATGAAAATTATGAGAAAGTGAAACCTTTCCTAATCAGTGATGGTGCTACACCGCCTTCTAGAGAAAACCTACAGTCTCCTGAAGAACGTGAACACTTAGATGGGTTGTATGAATGTATTATGTGCGCATGTTGTACGACATCATGCCCATCATTCTGGTGGAACCCTGATAAGTTCATTGGACCTGCTGGGCTTCTTGCTGCTTACCGTTGGTTAATTGATAGTCGTGATACCGCAACAAATGAACGTTTGTCTAATTTAGACGATGCATTCAGTGTTTTTCGTTGCCATGGCATAATGAATTGTGTAAGTGTATGTCCTAAAGGGTTAAATCCGACAAAAGCGATTGGTCATATTAAGACCATGCTATTGAAGAAAGCGGTATAACCATACTCCCTCAACTTACTCATTGGTTTTATGAATCTTATTAAGCGGTGAGTAAGTTGAAGTTTATAAGCCCGGCACAAAAGACCGGGATAGACGTGAAACTACTGGATTAAGGGAAAATAATGCAGAATAGCGTGATGAAGGCATGGTTTGAGTCTTCACATTTAGCTGGCGCTAATGCAACGTACGTAGAAGAACTCTACGAACTCTATCTCAGTGACCCGGAAATCGTTAGCGATGAATGGAGAGAAGTTTTTGATACACTTCCAGTTGAGAATACTGGTGTATCAGAACAAGCCCATTCCCCTGTACGAGATTATTTCCGTCGTCTTGCGAAAGAAACAAAGCAAGTTAGTGCTCAAGTTAATGATCCAGATGTAGATGCTAAGCAAGTACGTGTTTTGCAGTTAATTAATGCATACCGTTTCCGTGGTCACCAAAATGCGAATTTAGACCCATTAGAGCTACAACAACATGAATATGTTGCAGAGTTAGAACCTGCTTTTCATAATCTAACTGACGCCGATTTCTCCGAAACGTTTAATGTTGGTTCTTTTGCTTCTGGGCAAGAGACAATGAAGCTTTCTGATTTGTATGAAGCACTACGAGGCACTTATTGTGGTTCTGTTGGTGCAGAATACATGCATATCACTAATACAGAAGAGAAACGTTGGATCCAACAACGTTTAGAATCTGTTGCGGGTAAACCAACATTTACGCCTCAAGAAAAGTTAACCTTCCTTGAAGAGCTAACTGCCGCCGAAGGGCTAGAGCGTTACTTAGGAGCTAAATTCCCTGGCGCCAAACGATTCTCATTGGAAGGTGGCGATGCCATGGTTCCGATGGTGAAAGAAATTATTCGCCGTGGTGGTGAAAATGGATGTCGTGAAATCGTTATCGGAATGGCTCACCGTGGACGTTTGAATATGTTAATCAACGTCCTTGGTAAAAAACCTCAAGACTTATTCGATGAATTTGCGGGTAAACATGGCGAATCATGGGGTACTGGTGATGTAAAATATCATCAAGGTTTCTCTTCTGATTTTGCTACGCCAGGCGGTAATGTTCACCTAGCCCTAGCGTTTAACCCCTCTCATCTTGAAATTGTTAACCCTGTAGTCATCGGTTCAGTTCGTGCGCGTCAAGACCGTTTGAATGATGCCGCAGGTGACAAAGTCATTCCAATTACTATTCATGGTGATTCTGCGATTGCGGGTCAAGGTGTGGTGGCTGAAACATTCAATATGTCTCAGGCTCGTGCATTCCATGTTGGTGGTACGATTCGTATTGTTATTAATAACCAAGTTGGTTTTACAACATCGAATCCTAAAGATATGCGTTCAACGCAGTATTGTACTGATATTGCTAAAATGGTTCAGGCACCGATTTTCCATGTGAATGCGGATGATCCTGAAGCGGTTGCTTTTGTTACTCGTATTGCTCTTGATTATCGTAATGAATTCAAACGTGATGTTGTGATTGATTTAGTTTGTTATCGCCGTCATGGTCATAACGAAGCTGATGAACCAAATGCAACTCAGCCATTGATGTATCAAAAAATCAAAAAACATCCAACGCCTCGTAAGTTGTATGCAGATACATTGATTGCGCGTCAAGATCTTGAGCTAGAAACAACAACTCAATTAATTAATGAATATCGTGATGCTCTTGACCATGGTGAAGTCGTGGTTAAAGAGTGGCGTCCAATGCAACTGCATAATGTAGATTGGTCTCCATTTCTTGGTCACGATTGGAATATTGAGTGGGCTAACGAATTCGATAAAAATCGTTTAGTTGAGCTTGGTCAGCGTGTTTGCCAATACCCAGACAGTCATAAATTACACAGTCGCGTGAATAAGATGTGTAATGATCGTATTTCTATGGTTGCAGGTGAAAAAGCAATTGATTGGGGTATGGCCGAAACATTAGCCTATGCAACTCTTGTTGATGCGGGTCAGCGAATTCGTATTACTGGTCAAGATTCTGGCCGTGGTACTTTTTTCCACCGTCATGCTGTACTGCATAATCAATCTGATGCGAGTACGTATGTTCCGTTGGCAAATATTCATGATAAGCAAGGCCCATTTGAAGTACATGATTCCGTGCTTTCAGAAGCGGCGGTACTTGCGTTTGAATATGGCTATGCAACGGCAGAACCAAGTGGTTTAACCATTTGGGAAGCACAATTTGGTGATTTTGCTAACTGTGCTCAAGTGGTTATTGACCAATTTATCTCTTCTGGTGAGCAAAAATGGGGTCGTATGTGCGGTCTTACAATGCTATTACCTCACGGTTATGAAGGTCAAGGTCCTGAGCATTCATCTGCACGACTTGAGCGTTTCTTACAAATGTGTGCTGAACAAAATATGCAAGTTGTTGTTCCATCAACACCTGCACAGGTTTACCACATGCTGCGCCGTCAAGTTGTTCGTCCAATGCGTCGTCCATTGATCGTAATGTCACCAAAATCATTACTACGTCATCCTCTATGTACATCGTCACTAGAAGATCTTGCTGAAGGTAATTTCCAACCAGCAATCCCTGAAATCGATGCTCTGGATCCTGCGTTAGTTAAACGCGTCGTGTTCTGTTCTGGTAAGGTTTATTTTGATCTTTTAGAGCAGCGTCGTACTAATGAACAGAATGATGTTGCTATTGTTCGTATTGAGCAGCTTTACCCATTCCCTAAAGAAGACGTAGAAGCCGCCATCGCACAATATACAAATGTAGTGGATTATGTTTGGTGTCAAGAAGAGCCACAAAACCAAGGTGCTTGGTACTCAAGCCAACATAACTTCCGTTCAGCATTACCTGCGAGCGCAATATTACACTATGCAGGACGTCCAGCGTCTGCCTCTCCGGCAGTTGGCTATATGTCGGTGCACGTGAAACAACAAAAAGCGTTAGTTGAAGACGCTCTGACCCTAGATAAGAACTAGAAAGTATAGGAAAACGGATATGACAATCGAAATTCTGGTTCCAGATTTACCTGAATCTGTAGCAGACGCTACTGTAGCAACATGGCATAAACAACCTGGTGATGCAGTTGAGCGTGATGAAATACTTGTAGATATTGAAACAGATAAAGTGGTTCTTGAAGTACCGGCTCCTGAAGCTGGTGTACTCGAAGCTATTTTTGAAGATGAAGGTGCGACGGTTCTTTCTAAACAGTTGCTTGCTAAAATCAAACTAGGTGCAGTTGTTGGTGAGCCAACAAAAGATGTGACGAATGAGACGGAGTCTTCTCCTGATAAACGTCACACCGCATCGTTAGCAGAAGAGAAAAATGACGCATTAAGCCCTGCGGTACGTCGTTTACTTGGTGAGCATGACATTAAAGCATCAGATGTAAAAGGCACCGGTGTTGGTGGTCGAATTACTCGTGAAGATGTTGATGCACATGTTGCAGCATTAAAAGCAACATCAGCAAAAGCCACGGTATCTAATGAGCCAGCTGCGCCATTAGCTCATCGTAGCCAAAAGCGCGTACCAATGACTCGTCTTCGCAAAACAGTAGCAAGACGTTTATTGGAAGCGAAAAACAGCACGGCAATGCTAACGACGTTTAATGAAGTAAACATGAAACCAATCATGGAACTTCGTAAGCAGTATCAAGAGCAGTTTGAAAAGCGTCACGGCACTCGTTTAGGTTTCATGTCTTTCTATGTGAAAGCGGTAACTGAAGCACTTAAACGCTACCCTGAAGTGAACGCATCCATTGATGGTGATGATATTATTTATCATAACTATTTTGATATTAGCATGGCGGTATCTACGCCACGTGGTTTAGTGACTCCAGTACTTAAAGACTGTGATGCACTTGGCTTTGCTGATATTGAAAAAGGCATCAAAGAGCTTGCAATCAAAGGCCGTGATGGAAAATTAGCGGTTGAAGACTTGATTGGTGGTAACTTTACTATCACAAATGGCGGTGTATTTGGTTCGCTTATGTCGACCCCAATTATTAACCCACCACAAGCTGCAATTCTAGGTATGCATAAAATCCAAGATCGCCCAATGGCGGTTGACGGAAAGGTAGAAATTCTACCAATGATGTATCTTGCACTCTCTTATGATCACCGTCTAATCGATGGTCGTGAGTCAGTAGGTTTCCTCGTAACGATTAAAGAGTTACTTGAAGATCCTGCTCGCTTACTACTAGACGTTTAGTAATAAATATCTAGAAATAAACAAAGGCTATCATGCTCACGATAGCCTCTTATTCAACTTCATTATTGGATAAAAATAGAAAGATGCCTTAGAGCGTCTTAGGACATTAAAAATTCCCATTAAAGGGAATAACATAAAATGGATAGAACATAATGAACCTACATGAATATCAAGCAAAGCAACTCTTTGCAGAATACGGCCTTCCTGTACCCGAAGGTTACGCTTGTGATACGGCTCAAGAAGCTTTTGAAGCGGCTGGACGTATAAGCACTGCGAAAAAAGTGGTTAAGTGTCAAGTCCACGCTGGTGGTCGCGGTAAAGCGGGCGGTGTTGAGCTGCATGACACAAAAGAAGGCGTTAAAGAATTCGCTCAAAAGTGGCTAGGTAAAAACCTAGTGACTTTCCAAACGGATGCTAAAGGCCAACCAGTAACGAAAGTCTTGGTTGAAGAAGCATCAAATATTGCAAATGAATTATACCTAGGTGCGGTTGTTGACCGTGCTACGCGTCGTATCGTGTTCATGGCATCGACTGAAGGTGGTGTGGATATTGAGAAGATTGCTGAAGAAACTCCAGAGTTAATTCATCAAGCGGCTATTGACCCATTAGTTGGTCCTCAAGCTTTCCAAGGCCGTGAATTAGCCTTTAAACTTGGTCTTGAAGGCGATCAAATTAAGCAATTCGTTAAGATCTTTCTAGGTCTTGGCAACATGTTTGCTCAGTATGATTTAGCGCTACTTGAAATTAACCCACTTGTGGTAACGGCAGAAGGTAACCTTCTGTGTCTAGATGGTAAAATTAACATTGATTCTAATGCTATGTACCGTCAACCAAAACTGCGTGAAATGCATGATCCATCTCAAGAAGATGAGCGCGAAGCACATGCAGCACAATGGGAATTAAACTACGTTGCCCTAGATGGCAGCATTGGTTGTATGGTAAATGGTGCAGGCCTTGCTATGGGCACAATGGATATCGTGAATCTACACGGTGGCCAACCTGCTAACTTCCTAGATGTTGGCGGCGGTGCAACAAAAGAGCGTGTAACAGAAGCCTTTAAGATCATCTTATCAGACAGCAATGTAAAAGCGGTTTTGGTTAACATCTTTGGTGGTATTGTTCGCTGTGACCTTATTGCTGATGGCATTATTGGTGCGGTTGAAGAAGTGGGTGTAAAAGTACCTGTTGTTGTTCGTCTTGAAGGTAATAACGCACCACTAGGGTCACAAAAACTGGCTGAAAGTGGCCTAAATATCATTGCGGCTACTTCATTAACTGAAGCTGCTGAAAAAGTTGTTGCTGCTGCGGAGGGCAAATAATGTCTGTACTAATTAATAAAGATACAAAAGTTATCTGCCAAGGTTTCACTGGTGGCCAAGGAACATTCCATTCAGAGCAAGCAATTGATTACGGAACAAAAATGGTTGGTGGCGTATCACCAGGCAAAGGTGGTCAAGTTCATTTAGGTCTTCCTGTATTTAACACCGTTCGTGATGCAGTTGAAGCAACTGGCGCAACCGCTTCTGTTATTTATGTACCTGCACCTTTCTGTAAAGATGCGATTCTTGAAGCAATCGATGCGGGCATCAAATTAATCGTAACGATTACAGAAGGTATTCCTACGCTTGATCTTCTTGACGTTAAAGTTCGTCTAGATGCTGAAGGTGTTGTGATGATCGGTCCTAACTGTCCGGGTGTAATTACTCCTGATGAATGTAAGATTGGTATTATGCCTGGTCACATTCATAAAAAAGGTAAAGTAGGTATTGTCTCTCGTTCAGGTACATTGACTTATGAAGCCGTGAAGCAAACAACGGATGAAGGTTTCGGCCAATCAACGTGTGTTGGTATTGGTGGTGACCCAATTCCGGGTTCAAACTTCATTGATATCCTAAAGCTATTCCAAGAAGATCCAGAGACTGAAGCAATTGTAATGATTGGTGAAATCGGTGGTACAGCGGAAGAAGAAGCGGCTGAGTTCATTAAGCATAATGTAACTAAACCTGTAGTTTCTTACATTGCAGGTGTTACCGCGCCTCCTGGTAAGCGTATGGGGCATGCTGGTGCAATCATCTCTGGTGGTAAAGGTACTGCTGAAGATAAGTTTGCAGCACTTGAAGCTGCAGGTGTTAAAACAGTTAAGAGCCTTGCTGATATCGGTAAAGGATTGCGTGAAATCACTGGTTGGTAATCAACTGTTGATATTCCCGTAAAAATAAACCCCGAGTTCTTGTGAGCTCGGGGTTTTTATTTATGGGTATTATCTAAAGCTTATTATATTAAGACTGCTATTGAGTCGTTTTCTTTAACTGAGATAACATAAAGATAGCCGCGCCAGAAACAACAACGGAAGGGCCCGCTGGGGTATCGTAGTGCCAAGAAAGGGCAAGACCTGCAATAACGGCAATACAACCAAAGATTGATGCGAATAGCACCATTTGTTCTGGTGAACGAGAAAAACGTCGAGCGGTAGCAGCAGGAATAATTAGCAACGAAGTAATAATTAATGCACCAACAAACTTCATTGATATCGCAATAACCAACCCAACCATTAGCATTAAGACTAAACGCATTAACTCTACATTTACTCCCTCAACTTGAGCCAATTCTTCACTGATCGTGGATGACAATAGTGGGCGCCATACAATGTATATCAAACCTAAAACGATGATAACGCCGGTATAAATATAAATTAAATCGTCATAAGTAACGGCAAGTAAATCACCAAACAAATAAGACATTAAATCCACACGCACATTATCTAAAAAGCTGACAGCAACGAGTCCTAGCGAGAGAGAGCTATGCGCTAAAATACCAAGTAAGGTATCAGTTGCGACTAAACGTTGTTTTTGTAGCGTAACTAATAATAATGCGATGGCAATACAGCAGACGATCAACGCTAAATTTAAGTTGATGTCGAATAAAAAGCCAAGAGATAACCCAAGTAAAGAGGCATGAGCGAGAGTATCGCCAAAATAGGCCATTTTTCTCCATACAACGAAAGAACCTAATGGCCCTGCAAGTAATGCAATGCCTAATCCTGCTAAAAGAGCAGGAAGTAAAAACTCAATCATGATGATGCCTTTTTATTTTTACTGCAGCATGAACCATTGGTAGGTTCACCAGAAAGATCATGATTGTGGTGGTGGTCATGATGGTAGAAGGCCAATTCTTGATCTCGTTGTTGACCAAATAATGCAATGTATTTAGGGTGTTTAGAGATCGACTCTGGCGCACCAGAACAACAAATATGATGCTGCAAACAAATGACCTCGTCTGTTTTCGCCATCACAAGATGCAAATCATGAGAGACCATAAATATTGCGCAATTAAAACGATGACGAATTGACTCTATTAGCGCATACAAACTGATTTGACCTTGAACATCGACACCTTGGGCTGGTTCATCAAGTACTAGTAAGTCTGGACGTTGTAGCAGTGCTCTTGCGAGTAATACCCGCTGAGATTCGCCACCCGATAATTTATGCATATTTGAGTTAAGTAAATGTTCAGCCTCGACCAGCTTTAATGCATCAAGGTATTCTTGTTGGCTGTATTTTCCCGCTAACTTCAAAAAGCCTTGTACTGTTAGAGGAAGGGAGTCATTTAAATGTATTTTTTGAGGTACGTAACCAATGCGTAATTTTTTTTCTCTTTTAATCTGACCACTGGTCGGTTTTTGCAAACCGAGAATAGCTTTCACTAACGTTGATTTACCTGCACCATTGGGACCAATCAAAGTAATGATCTTATTTGATTCGATGGATAATGAAATATTATCGAGAACATGACGGTCATCAAAGACAACGCAGACATCTTGTAAAGTGAGTAAAGTAGTCATTTTAAAATAAGAGTCGTTTGCAATTAGTAAGTGTTATAATGTAACATTTTAGAAATCCAACCGCCATCACATTTTTTAAGAGAAGAAAATGAGTAAAAAAAATCAATTTATTGCCTTATGTTTATGTACATTGTTAAGCGCTCAAGCTCAAGCAATGAACGTGTTGTCATCAGTGAAACCGATTAACCTAATCGTGCAAGAACTGACAAATGGCGTGTCGGAGTCCTCTTACTTGGTTCCACAAAGTGCTTCTCCACATGATTATGCATTACGTCCTTCTGATATTAAAAAAATAAAAAATGCCGATATGATCATTTGGTACGGAAATGATTTAGAACCTTTCCTAAGTAAAGTGTTAGCGGACCAAAAAAATGTCATCACGATCAGTGAATTTAGTTCGGTTGATTTTTATCATTTTGATCAACATGGCCATGACGATCATGCCGAAGAAAGCGGGCATCATCACAATACTGATCCGCATTTTTGGTTAGGCCCAAAAGAAGCTTTGGGTGTCGCAAAAGAGATAACGGTTCAATTGATTAAAATTGATCCATTGAATAAAGACCAATATAAGTCTAATCTTGCAGCCTTTGAAAATAAGTTAGCACAGGCTGTGGAGACTATTTCAAAGCAATTAAAACCAGTGCAGAGTAAAGGCTACTTTGTCTTTCATGACGCATATGGTTATTTTGAACGTTATTTTGGAATGAATAACTTGGGGCACTTTACGGTGAGTCCGGATAGAAAACCGGGTGCAAAAACTTTGATTAATATAAAAAAATCACTTTTAAATCAACAAGCGGTATGTGTTTTTTCTGAACCTCAGTTTGAACCGGCAATTGTGACTACAATTACCAGAGGAACAGAAGTGCATAAAGGGGAACTTGATCCTTTAGCCATACAGCAAGCGGATGAAAATGGGGCTTATTTTATATTTCTATCAACCATCAGTAATGAGTTATCACGTTGTCTAAGTCAATAAAATATAAAAAAGCCATCGCGGCTAAAGTAGGTACATTATCAAAAAGACATAAGTTTATTTTATTGTCTTTATCTCTGTTTACCTGCGTTATCTTAATTTGGGAACCTACCCACAGTCTAGGTACTTCCTCATCAGTTCAAGGTCGAAATGAAGTGTCATTATCAAGTGATAATCTTCAAACATTAGCCGATCAAAACAGTGAACCTGTTGAGACAATCTTTGAACAAGATGATCCTAATTTCAATGCACCTAAAGATGAACTCGATAAACAGTTAGATGCAGCAGATACTGTGCATTCTCATACTGTGGCAAGCGGTGAAACACTCGGTGAAATATTCAAACAATATGCGCTACCAATGGCGGATATGTATTCATTATTGGATGTGAATAAGTCAGCAGCGAACATGAGAGTTGGTGCTGATCTTGAATGGCAGCAAGATAATGATGGAAAATTAACTGAACTTAAAATTCATCGTAATATAAAAGACACTGATGTTTACGCGTGGAGTGGTGATAAATACACATTTACGCAGTTAGAAGAGAAAGGTGAAATTAAACCGGTATTTCTAACGGGCAGAGTGACGAGTAACTTTTATAACTCAGCACGTTCAGCAGGATTAACGCCTGGACAAATTCAAACATTGGCTAAGCAATTACAGTGGAAATTTGATTTTGGCAGAGAAGCACGTAAAGGTGATAAATTTGCGGTTGAGATAAATAAAGAATTTATTGATGGAAAAGCAGTGTCATCTGGTGAGGTTGAAGCGGTACTGTACAAAAATGGCAGTAGAGAAATTACCTTACTGAAACATACGGATGGTCATTATTATGATGTTCAAGGCCGAAGTTTAAACCGAGCATTGGATCGTTATCCAACACATGAGCGTTTTAGAATCAGTTCGCCATTTAACCCATACCGAAAACACCCAATTACAGGGCGTATTTCACCACATAATGGGACAGACTTTGCTGCTCCTGTAGGCACCTCTGTTTATGCGACGGGTGATGGAGTGGTTGTTCGAGCTTTACACCATCCTTTAGCGGGTAATTATGTGATTATTAAGCATGGCCGTGAATACATGACGCGTTACCTTCACTTGAGTAAGATTTTGGTGAAGAAAGGGCAGAAAGTATCTATGGGCGATAAAATTGCATTAAGTGGTAATACAGGACGCTCAACAGGGCCACACCTGCATTATGAGCTGATTAAAAATGGGCGAGCGGTAAATGCAATGAAAGTTCCTTTACCTCAAGCTTCGCCTGTAGATAATAGCGAAAGAGCACACTTTAAACAGCAAGCAAAACTCACGATTGATGCATTGCGTGATCAAGTTTAATTATCCAGTGTGATAAAAAATGTAAGCCTTTTCTAATACAGAAAAGGCTTTTTTTATGATTAAGCCAGAGCTTGTGTTGGGAGGTAAGATTTCCAAGCGTTAGCATATAAAGATTGAGATAATGCTCTCAGTTTTGTTATGCGTGCTTGTTCAAATTCAGTGAAGTTCCTGTCCTCGACAAATACAAGACGTTCCATATTTTGTATTTCTTCGTAAATTTTATGTTCAGCGCCATTCTTAACAATCGCGATGTCTTTTAAATGCAATTGGACTTCTGCAACGAGTTTTGTTTTTGGCAATTCAACTAATAGTTTTATATCTCGATACCCTGATTTAGCTGGTGTTGAAAAACGATTCGTTACACTCAGTATGGTTGTTTCTCTATTTAATGATTCATAAGCAGTCACGAGATCAGGAATGGAATCAGCGACGATGGTTGCTCGTGCGATGTCTGTGAGCTTGTTTACCTGCCCGTTTAATTCTTGCTCTATTTTTAATAAAGCGCGCTCGCTACTTTTTACGCCAGCAAATTGAGGCTGAGTATTTGAAATCAGAGCGGTTTCTTTACAAATATTTTCTAACTCTCGTTGAGCTTGATGAGCTTTAGAATTTAAGATGTCGAAATCGGAATAAGGTTGATGTGAAAACTGGTTCCAACTTTCAATAGAAAGTAGGCCATTTAAGCTATGAAGGACATGATGGCGATCTAATTCTGATTGGTTAGCTTCTTGAAAATCAGGTTCAATGGACTCAATTAAAGAGGCTGCTTGTACTTGAGGTCGTCCAAAGACGAGAACCATTAAGACGGCAGCGCGGGCAAACTTTTTCATTCTTTTTCCTTAGCAAGATAGAAAGAAATAGCAACTAAGTAAAGCGTATCTTAGCAACACCTACTAATGAAATATGGGCATAGTTAGCAGATTCAATACCTAGCAAATAACCATTATTTAGGTTTGAGTTAGGCATCACAAAATGACACTTTATGACGTAAATATAGGTCAAAATTTGAACTTTTCTAATCTGGAAATGAAAGCAATTGTAACGAGAATATTTGATATTAATTAATCATAAGAGATTGATACGGCGACGAAGTGCCTTTTTAGTCACTAACTCTGTTATTTAGCCGCTAAATGTGTAAAATCGAGACTTCTTTTTTATACCGAAATTTAGAGTACAAGTAGGTTATCTATGACAGCAACAAATGAATTATTGCAGGATTTAAAAGCTCGTGGGCTTATTGCACAGTGTACAGCAGATGAAGAACTTGCTGAGCACCTATCTACAGACTGTCGTACTCTCTATTGTGGTTTCGATCCGACAGCAGACAGCTTACATATTGGTAGCCTTGTTCCTCTTTTAGTGCTTAAACGTTTTCAACAAGCAGGTCATAAGCCATTAGCGCTTGTTGGCGGTGCAACTGGCCTAATTGGTGACCCAAGCTTTAAAGCGGCTGAGCGTCAATTAAATACATCAGATGTTGTTGGTGATTGGGTTAATAAAATCCGTGCACAAGTGTCTGCATTTGTTGATTTTAATGAATCAAAAAATGGTGCAGAAGTGGTGAATAACCTAGATTGGATTGGTGAAATCAATGTAATCGAATTCATGCGTGACATTGGTAAGCATTTCAGCGTAAACGCAATGATTCAAAAAGAATCAGTGAAGCAGCGTATTGACCGTGAAGGTTCTGGTATTTCATTTACTGAATTCAGCTACATGCTACTTCAATCATACGATTTTGCTGCATTGAATAAAGCGAAAGAATGTACGCTTCAAATCGGTGGTTCTGATCAATGGGGTAACATTACTGGCGGTATCGATCTAACTCGCCGTATGAACCGTAATAAAGTATTCGGCCTAACGCTACCTCTAGTGACTAAATCAGACGGTACTAAATTCGGCAAAACAGAATCAGGTACAATTTGGTTAGACCCAAGCAAAACGTCACCATACGCATTCTTCCAATTCTGGTTGGGAACAGCAGATGCTGATGTATATGATTTCTTACGTTTCTTCACATTCTTATCTGTTGATGAGATTGCTGCTATTGAAGAGAGTGACAAAAGTGTACAAGGTCGTCCTGCTGGCCAAGGTGTACTAGCTAAAGAAGTCACTCGCTTAGTGCATGGTGAAGAAGGTTTAGCGTCTTCTGAGCGCATTACAGCCGCGTTATTCTCTGGTGACTTAGCCTCTCTAACTGAAACCGATTTAGCACAATTAGCACAAGATGGTCTACCAACGACTGAACTTGAGACTTCTGAGCAAACTATCGTTGAAGTACTGACTCAATCTGAACTAGCAAAATCAAATAAGATGGCGCGTGAATTTATCGGTAACGGTGCGGTTTCAGTGAATGGTGAAAAAGTGGCTGATGCTGAAGTGATTCTGAAAAAAGAAGACGCATTATTCGGTAAGTACAGCGTGATTAAGCGTGGTAAGAAACTGTTTAACTTATACATCTGGAAATAATATTAGCTTCCGTTGATGAGGGATTTGTCTCTCATTCATGGGAGATAAATTATTCATTGTTCAGATAATAAAAAAGCGAACCGACAAGGTTCGCTTTTTTTATGCATGTTAATTTGTTCTATTTAAGAAACAGTAATTAACGGTGTTTTGGTTTATTACGTTTTGGTGCTGAACCGTTTGGCTTATTTGCAGTAGGTTTACTGCTACCAGGTTTGCCATTACCACTTGGTTTGTTGTTTGAATAACCGTTGCGAATCCCATTCTTTTGACCGCTAGAGGCTGGTTTATCTGAACCAGAATTCCCTGTACGGTTTTGTTGCTGTCCTTGTGTAGCAGGCTTGCCACTGCGGTTACTGTTATTTTGACCACTGCGATTATTGCTAGTACGAGGATCACCATCAAACTGCGCTTGCGTATGCTTAGTTGCAAAGCGTTTTGCGCCATGACGACCTGTTTGACGACGTTCAGCCGGTGTTTGTGTATCAATGTCATGTTCAGGTACTAAACAGTGTGGTTTATCACCAATAAGGTGCTTTTTACCCATCTCAGTTAATGCTTCACGGATCATTTTCCAGTTTTTAGGATCATGATAACGCAATAGGCCTTTGTGCAGTCGGCGTTGACGCTCACCTTTTGCAACGGTCACATCTTCACGTTTTTTATATTTAACGCGTTTTAGTGGGTTGGTTTCTGAGTAATACATTGACGTTGCATTACACATTGGTGATGGATAGAAGTTCTGAACCTGATCACACTCAAGGTTGTTCTTTTTCAGCCACATCGCTAGATTCAGCATGTCTTCATCTTCTGTGCCCGGGTGAGCCGAGATAAAGTAAGGGATCAGATATTGTTTCTTACCTGCTTCTTTGCTGTATTTCTCAAACATTGTTTTGAAGCGATCGTATGACCCCATCTCAGGCTTCATCATAAGATCTAATGGGCCTTTTTCAGTATGTTCAGGGGCAATTTTTAAGTAACCACCAACGTGGTGAGTCACTAACTCGCGTACGTATTCTGGCGATTCAATCGCTAAGTCGTAACGAACACCTGAGGCAATTAAGACTTTCTTTATGCCTTTTACTTGGCGTGCTTCACGGTACAAATCAATCGTATGTACGTGATCGGTATTTAACTTGTCACAGATCTTAGGGAAAACACAAGATGGTCGACGACACGTTGCTTCCGCTTTTGGTATTGAACAACCTAAACGGTACATATTTGCTGTTGGGCCACCAAGATCTGAGATCGTACCGGTAAATCCAGGAACCTTGTCGCGAATTTCTTCTAATTCATTAAGAATTGATTTTTTAGAGCGGTTTTGAATGATACGACCTTCGTGCTCTGTAATACTACAGAACGAACAACCACCAAAACAACCACGCATAATGTTGACTGATGTTTTAATCATCTCATACGCAGGGATTTTTGCTTTGCCATACATAGGGTGTGGTACGCGCGCATAAGGCAGATCAAACACAAAATCCATTTCTTCTGTTGTCAGAGGAATTGGCGCTTGGTTTACCCATAACTCACGATCACCATGACGTTGGATTAATGCACGACCAGAATATGGGTTCGTTTCTAAATGCATAATACGACTAGCATGAGCATAAAGAATACGGTCACTGTTTAATTTTTCAAACGGTGGAATGCGAATTGCTGTTGTTTTTGAATCATGGCGAGAAGCGGTTACCGTAATAACTTGTGGTTGCTCTTCTTTCACCTCAGCTTTATTAGTTTCGCATTGCTCTTCTGTCGCGTATGGATTGATAGGAACAAAAGCAGCTTTGCCTGGTTTCTCAATACGAGACGAATCAATGATTTTAAATCCTTCAGGTTCGGCTGCGAGGTTAACGGCAGTACCACGGATGTTGGTCATTGTTTTCACGTCTTCACCACTAGCAAGACGGTGAGCAACCTCAACTAACGCACGTTCCGCATTACCAAACAGAAGAATGTCGCCTTTTGCATCAAATAATACAGAACGGCGAACTTTGTCAGACCAGTAATCATAATGTGCTAAACGACGAAGGCTTGCCTCAATACCACCCAATACGATAGGGGTATCTTTAAATGCTTCACGACAACGTTGAGAATAGACTAATACCGCACGATCAGGGCGCTTACCGCCTTCATTGTTTGGAGTGTAAGCATCATCGTGACGAAGTTTTTTATCCGAGGTATAACGGTTAATCATGGAATCCATGTTACCCGCAGTGATACCAAAGAATAAGTTTGGTTGACCAAGAGCCATGAACTCGTCTTTGTTTTCCCATTTTGGCTGGGCAATGATACCAACGCGGAAGCCTTGTGCTTCTAGCAAACGTCCGATGATCGCCATACCAAAACTTGGGTGATCCACATACGCATCCCCAGTTACAATGATAATGTCGCAGCTATCCCAACCAAGTTGGTCCATTTCTTTACGAGATGTCGGAAAGAAAGGGGCTGTTCCATAGCATTCTGCCCAGAATTTCGGGTATTCGTTTATTGGAGTTACGTTGTGCATTAGTTCACCTCAGAATTTGGAGGCCGAATTATACCGATTTGAGAGTGTTTTAACCAGAAAAGAAAGGCCCCTTTCTAAGTAAGAGAATTATTTGAAGAAAGATTATAAAAATAAACGGTAAAGATAAGCGACAGAAGTGGCGGAGAGAAAGAGAGCGACAAGGATGGCTGTTTGTCTAATCATTACTAATTTACCTATTAATTGTAGATTCATATTTGAGGTAAATATATAGGTTATCGATGCATTTTGGGTGAGCAAACTGTAAATTCTTTGTGATAAAGGTGCCTACTGTAATAAAAAACGCCAGTAGTTTTACACTGCTGGCGTTAATATGGTTTTTTCTTAATTATACGTACATAGGAACCAGTACCATTGTACCTACGATAACCGTAATTAAACCGCAGATTACAGGGACAGAAGTACGTTTAACTACTTCAAATGGACTGATTTTAGCCATACCAGATGTCGCAACGATAACCCCTGATACCGGTGAAATAGTACGACCAAGGTTAGATGCTTGAAGCATTGGAATGATTAAGAATGCAGGGCTTAGACCCATTTTATCCGCAAGTTGTGGAGCAAGCTCAACAAAGGCATAGAATGGTGCGTTACCCGAACCGGTAGCAATTGCAGCGGCTACGGTTAAACCAGTAAGAAGAAGCATTAACGCCATACCACCAGCACCAGCAGAATCAGCAAGGTGAAGTAGGTTATCAATGGCACCTACTGACATTAGACCTTGTGCAAATACGCCTGCCGCTACCAATAGCATTACCACACCTTTGAACGCATCGGCCATGCCTTCGTAGCATGATTCTAAATCTTCAAGTGTTGCTCTGCCGTTAAAGCGATTAGTAATGAAATTGACGATTGCGCCAATAAAGATAGACGCTACAACGATAGTATAAATATCTAAAGATAAACCAGGGATCGTTTCACCGTTGAAGATAAAAACACCCACAATTGGCAAGAAAGGCAAAATTGCATAATAAGAAGGCGCGTTTACTTCCATTGCCGAAATATCCACTTTTTCCATTGGCGTGTTTTCTTTCTTATCTAGATATTTGTTCCAGAAGAAAGCGGCGGCTGCCATTACAATGATTGCACAGATAGAAACTGGTAATACCGTTTCAACCGCAAAGGTATGTAAAGGAAGGCCAGACTTTTCTGCTGCAACAATAACATCACCAGAGGTCGGAGAAAGAATGATTGCGGCTGGTGAAGCACAAACGGCTACTGCTGCTGGGCGAGAAATACCCATTGCTGTCATCATTGGGAAAAGGGTCGCCATTAACAGCACACCAAGACCTGTTGCCGAACTTACAGCAAGAGACATTAAACATGCCACAATGTAAGCCGCTACAAGTAACACATAAGGTGATTTAATAAATGCTAATGGTTTAGAAAATTGTTTAACAACGACATTATTTGCGCCAATGTGAGTCATGTAAGAAGCAAAACCACAAAGTAGCATGATTTGCATACCCAAGCCGCCCCCACGATATTGCAGCATGTATTTCACGTATTCTAATGCGTCGGTTAATAAGTTACCTGTTGTCGCAACTTTAGCTGGTAAAACAGTATGACCTAATAAACCCGCAATCATTAATAACGCTAAACCCGCAGTCAGTAGAACACCGGCAGCCTTATATCCTTTGACAATAAAGTAACCAACCAAAACGGTGATCACTAAACCAATCATTAACTCCAACATGGAATTTCCTTCTATAAAGTTTCAAAAATACAAAAATTGTGTAACTTACATACACTTTCTTACACATTTCATAATAGAAACTTACCTAAGTTTTGTTTGTGGCACATCACCTAGTTAACTTCATTATGATCTAAAACAAACAATAATTAATTTTGTTAATAACATGCTATTGGCTTGTTGTTCTTGTTGCTATAAAAGGATAATAAGTTGAAAGAGATGATGTGATGTTTTGAGATGTTGAGTAGGTATGGTTGTTTTTTCACCGTCACTAGACGAAGTTAAAATAGGGTTTATACTAGCGTTATTCTAATCCAGTGGCGTAATTATGTTTTTTCAAACCTTACAATATATTCTTATTCCTGCACTGTTAGGTGCACAAATCCTGTTAACTATTATTTTGCATAAAGGTGATATTTGTCCTGGTCAACGAGGACGCATTCACAAATGGTTACCAGTATTAATTTTAGGTTGGTGTCTTATTGCGGGGGTTGGGATGACTTACGCGATAGTTTTTGCCATTAACCTTATTCCTGCTATTGCCATTGCTGGGTTTTATTTTAGTGTTAAAACCAGTAAAACTCGAGATAAAGGGCCTCTAATTATTATGGCTCTAGCAAATGGGTTTGCAGCCGCAAGTTTTGTTAACTTAGCGTTAGGCTCTGGCTCATTTACGCAATTGTTTTTTGCTCTTATTGGTCCTTTCTTATTTGGTGCTCTGTTAACTCATCTTTTATTAACGTTGGCACGAACTCGCTTACAGGCATTTCATCGATTATTACCCATCAGTGGAATTATTAGCGGCATAGTGATGGTTGTTATTTTACTATGTCAAACCCTAAGTATTCATGAAATCTTCTTAGACAGAATGGCCGTTAAGTTGGGGATTGGTTTAGGACTGATGTTACTGAGCCTTGGTTTATGGAACTTTCATTTGTTTAATAAGCAAGCCGCTAAATGGCAATTTTTAGTACCAGCAAGCATTATTATGGCTATTTCTGGTTATTATCAATTTCAGTTGTTTTTTGTGATGTAGCCCACGCCTTACTTCCAAAATCTGGTCTATTCTAATCTTGTCTCTTAAGTAACATGGAGGGTGAAGATTGGATTTAAGTAATGCTCATGGCCTAGAAAGTGGAATTCTGCTCGGCATCATTAACGAAAAATTGCGATTGGAATGTCACAGTCTAGAAGAATTATCCAGAATGTATGAGCTTGATACAGAAGGAGTTCAAGACAAGCTCAGTGGCTTGGGTTATAAATATGACCCATTAACGAATCAATTTAAGAATAAATGATTTTAAACATACCTCATTTAAGTCATTTTAATACCATCTAAATGACTCTGGCTCTGCTGTTTCGCAGTAGAGAAAAATGCTTGTAAATATTTTTTATCATGTTCGCTGTCTCTAACGGCAGCGAACAATCTTCGCCATAACCCTTCCCCTAATGGTTTACTTTCAATCAACCCCTGTCGTGAAAATTCGCTAATTGCCCAATTCGGCAATGCTGCAACCCCTAATCCTGCGGATACCATCTGTATTAACATTAATGTGTTTTCTGCCTGCTTCCATTTAGCGGGTTCAACGTTGTTTGGCGATAAAAAATGCTTAACCACGTCCAAGCGTTGCTTTTGTACTGGGTACGTCATCATGGTTTGATCGATCAAATCTTCCGGTTCAATGTATTCTTTACTTGCAAGAGGGTGATTGGTTGCCATGACCAGACGTATTTCAAAATCGAACAAAGGTTCGTAATGTACTTCATTTCGAGGTTGAATATCAGAAGTGATAACCAGATCTAAATCGCCATTAACTAATGCCGGTAAAGGTTCAAAACCAAAGCCAGATGAAAAATCCAATTCTACTTCTGGCCAACCGACTTGATACTCTTTAATTGCAGGCATTAACCATTGAAAGCAAGAATGACATTCGATAGCCATGTGCAGCCTTCCATGAAGATCTTCTTTTAAACTTGCGATGTCATATTCAGCTCTGGCCATTTTAGGCAAAATATCATCAGCAAGCGTTAACAGTATTTCACCTTCAGACGTAAATTTGACTGGGCGAGTTTTCCGTAAAAAAACAGTGCCACCAAGACGAGTTTCAAAATCTTTTAATTGATGAGACAGTGCTGATTGAGTGAGGTGTAGGGCATTCGCTGTTGCGGTTAATGATCCCGTATCTCTAAGTGTGACTAAGGTTTTTAGGTGTTTTAATTCAATCATTATAATTCCTCAAGTTCCGTTTGAGTCAGTTCAATAATCTTCACAGTAAAGTGAAAAATCGTTAAAGTAAACATCTAGACGGCTAAATGATGTTAATACTTTAATTAAAAAATTATTGTTGTTGAAATAAATTCATAATCAATGTGAATATTTCTCCGTTGTGCCAGGTAAAGAAAAGAGTCATTGTTTAGCCATCCAAACGGCTAAGGGAATTAGAGCAATGACAACAGAATTGAAAACAAAAACAGTAACGCATATTTTAGGTTATCCACGAGTAGGCGCTCAACGTGAACTTAAGTTCGCACAAGAGAAATACTGGCGCGGAGAGATCGAACAAAAAGAATTATTATCAGTAGGCAGTGAGCTTCGTCAGCGTCATTGGAATGATCAGGCGGCGTCTGGATTGGATTTTGTTACTGCGGGTGATTTTGCTTGGTATGATCATGTATTAACGACAAGTTTATTATTAGGTCATGTACCTGCACGTCACAATACCGGTTTTCCTGATTTAGATACCTTATTTAGAGTTGGCCGCGGTCAATCACAAAATAGCTGTGGTTGTGGTGAAGCGGCTTCAGACATGACGAAATGGTTCAACACCAATTATCATTATATTGTTCCTGAGTTTTCAAAAGACGATAAATTCAACGTCAGTTGGTCACAATTGTTTGAAGAAATTTCAGAAGCACAAAAACAAGGTCATACCGTTAAACCCGTACTTTTAGGCCCACTAAGCTACTTATGGTTAGGTAAAGAAATTAACGATGAGGAAGTTGAGCAAGGGTTTGATCGTCTTTCATTATTACCGCGTGTATTAACGGCATACCAAGCTATTTTCTCAAAATTATCAGCATTGGGTGTTGAATGGGTTCAAATTGATGAACCTATTTTAGCGCTTGAATTACCAAAAGCATGGGCAGATTCCTTCAAGCTTGCTTATCAAGTGATCCAAAGTGATGTGAAGTTACTTCTAACCACTTATTTTGATGGTGTTGAACATCATTTAGATAAAATTACAGAGCTAGCGGTTAATGGGTTACACATTGATATATCAGCAGCTCCTAAGCAATTAGATACTATTGTGAATGCATTACCTAAAGACTGGGTATTATCTGTTGGTGCTGTCAATGGTCGAAATGTATGGCGAGCAGATTTAGAGCGCTTGCATGAAAAACTAGAGCCAGTAAAAGCGAAACTGGGGGGGAAGTTATGGATTGCAAGTTCGTGTTCTCTGCTGCATAGCCCTGTAGATTTGGAGCAAGAAACGGAATTATCACAAGAAACAACACAGTGGTTTGCGTTTGCTAAGCAGAAGCTAAAAGAAGTGACATTGTTGGGGGATGCACTTGATGGCAACCAAAACGCAATTCTAGCGTGTCATCAATACAGTCAACCATTACGAGAACGAGAAACCGCAGATCACATTAATAAACCGGCAGTGCAACAGCGCTTATCGGCGATTACCCCGGCATTGGCAGAGCGCGCAGAAGCGTATTCAGTACGAGCGCAGCATCAAGCTGAAAAATTAGGGTTACCATTATTACCAACCACAACCATTGGTTCATTCCCACAAACGTCTGATATTCGTCAACAGCGTAGTGCGTATCGTGCAGGTAAATTGAATGAGCAAGATTATATAGCTGCGATGAAAGGGCATATTGCCGATGCAGTAGAGCGTCAAGAGCGTTTAGATCTTGATGTATTGGTGCATGGTGAAGCAGAGCGTAATGACATGGTTGAATACTTTGCGGAGAACTTAAATGGCTTTCAAGCAACACGATTTGGTTGGGTTCAAAGTTACGGTTCTCGTTGTGTTAAGCCAGCTATCGTGGTTGCAGACATTGAGCGTGAAGCCCCAATTACTGTCGATTGGACTCAATATGCACAATCTTTAACGAAAAAACAAATGAAAGGAATGTTGACGGGTCCCGTTACCATTCTTGGTTGGACGTTTCCACGTGAAGATATTACCCGCAAAGAAATTGCACAGCAGTTAGCTCTCGTGTTACGTGACGAAGTGTCAGATCTTCAGCAAGCGGGCATTAATATTATTCAAATTGATGAGCCAGCGATTCGCGAAGGCTTGCCGATTAAAAAGAGCGATCAAAAAGCGTATTTAGATTGGGCAGTTGAAGCGTTTAAGATCTCAGCAGCCAGTGCAAAATCAGAAACACAAATTCATACCCACATGTGTTACAGCGAATTTAATGAGATTATTGAATCGGTGGCGGCACTTGATGCGGATGTGATAACGATTGAAACGTCTCGTTCAAACATGGAATTATTAAAAGCGTTTGAAGATTTTAATTATCCAAACGAAATTGGACCGGGTGTTTATGATATTCACTCACCTAATATTCCAAGTGAAGAATGGATTATCGGTTTAATTGAGACAGCAGCAGCGAAAGTTCCTGTAGAGCGTTTATGGGTGAACCCAGATTGTGGCCTTAAAACTCGAAACTGGAAAGAGACAGAAGCTGCGCTTGAAAACATGGTAAAAGCCGCAAAAGCATTACGTAAGAAATGGCAAGTTAACGCGGCTTAAATATCGTGTATTAAATAGAAAAAGCGAAGCTATATTAGCTTCGCTTTTTTATTGTTTAAATAGTTATGATTATCGAGTTGCGATCCAAAGACCATGAATCACTCCTGGTATCCAGAAAAAGACAGTTAGAATGATATTGATCAATAGATCTTTACCTACGCCTTTAGCAAAGAAAACACCGACAGGAGGAAGTAAAACACACAGAATAATTAATACGAGCTTGTTCATGATATCCCTAATTAAGTTTGTTAAATAAATGCATATAGTTTGTATGCTGTCTTTTTGTTAAGCGATATATCAAGGGTTATGTGATTTTTCGAAGTAACATCAGTTCATCTTTATTGATATTTATATAAAATAACCAAATGACGCCGTACATTTTGTTAAATCTAATGATTAGCTATTTATATTAAATATAGATGCTATAAAATACCTCGCAACTAATAAGCTCTTAAAGTTGTTTTAGGTCTCTTTTATGAAAAAAGTTCTCGTTATTTCTCACTCTCAAAGTGGACAATTAGCAAAATTTGTTGACTTAGCAACTGCCCCTTTACGTCAAACTGATTCAGTAAAAGTGGATTATCACTGTGTTGAACCTATCAATAAATACCCATACCCTTGGTCGTTTTATCCTTTTTTTGATGCATTCCCCGAAGCTATCTATATGAATGGCTGCGAAGTAAAACCTGCTGAGGATTTAGACGATGAATATGACTTAATTATTTTAGGTTATACGGTGTGGTTTTTGTCGCCCTCCATTCCAATCACTGGTTTTTTAAAAACACCACAGGCTAAAGCGCTTATTGAAGGTAAACCAGTTGTTACTTTTATTGCTTGTCGTGATATGTGGGTAATGGCACAAGAGAAAATGAAAGCGGTTATTGCCGATCTAGGTGGTACGCTGATTGATAATGCCGTATTAACGGATCAAGGCGGGTCTATATACGCTTTTATTACAACTCCTCGCTGGTTGCTTACCGGAAAAAAAGATCCGTTTTGGGTATTTCCCGCAGCGGGTGTATCAGAAAAAGACCTAAAAGAAAGCGAACGTTTTGGTCATCGCTTAGTCTCTGCATTAGATAATGATTTAGAAAAGAATAAAGAACCCTTATTGACGAAGCTCAATGCTGTGACAGTAAATGGGAAATTGGTTGGGTCTGAAAAAATCGCCACGCGTTCATTCATGGTGTGGGGAAAGTTAATTCAAAAATCGGGTAAACCGGGCTCCTTTCCACGAAAAATAGTCATTACTATATACGCCGTATTTCTTGCTTTAATGGTTCTAACGTTAGTGCCGATAAACTTGTTAGTAAAAAAATTAATCTCTCCTTTTAGAAAAAAAGCGGTTGAAGAAAGCATCACTTATTATGAAAAACCATCAGGACGTTAGAATGAATAACAAAGTATATATTAACGATATTCAGGCTTTTCTGCCGAATGAAGCCGTTAATAATAAAGAAATAGAACACGTCCTTGGGCAAGTGGGCTCTCGTCCTTCTCGTGCAAAAAATCTTATATTACGCTCTAACAAAATCAAACAACGCTATTATGCGATAAACCCAGAAACGGGTGAAACGACACACACAAATACGGAGTTAACCGCAGAGGCAATTAGAAAACTAAATTCAGTATCGTTTGATATTAATCATACTGAGTTATTGGCTTGCGGTACGACGATTGCCGATCAGATTTTACCTAATCACGCTTTAATGGTACATGGCGAGTTAAAGATCCCTGCTTGTGAAGTGATTGCTACCTCTGGTATCTGTCTTTCTGGCACCATGTCATTGAAATATGGCTACATGTCTATATTGAGTGGTCAGAGTAATAATGCCGTGGTGACAGGTTCTGAAAATGCGTCAGCCATGATGCGTGCGAATAAGTTTCAGGCAGAAATTGAGACGGTGGTTAGTGAATTAGAACGTCAGCCAGAAATCGCATTTGAAAAAGATTTTTTACGTTGGATGCTGAGTGATGGTGCCGGTGCCGCTTTACTGACATCTAAACCAAATGTCGATTCTATCTCTTTAGAAATTGAATGGATGATGCAGAAATCTTACGCGAATGAACTAGATGCATGTATGTATGCGGGAGCGGATAAGCAAGATGATGGTAGCTTAAAAGGATGGCGTGAGTACGAATCTCAAGCGTGGCTTGATCATTCTATCTTCTCGGTTAAACAAGATGTTAAGCAACTTAACGAAAATATTGTTGAGTACACCGTTATTAAACCCCTTAAAGAGTTGATTGAGAATGGCAAAGTAAATCCAGAAAGCATTACCTATTTTGTTCCTCATTACTCTTCAGGTTATTTTCGAGATCGCTTATATGAAGGGATGGTAGAAGCGGGTTGTGATATTCCACAAGATCGTTGGTTTACTAATTTGTCCTCTAAAGGGAATACGGGATCGGCGTCTATTTATATTATGTTGGAAGAACTGTTTCATTCTGGTTCATTAAAGGTGGGTGACATAGTGTTGTGTTATGTACCTGAAAGTGGGCGTTTCTCTACCGCTTTCATGCAATTGAAGGTGGTGTAATGGACGTAGGTAAGGTCCCACAAGATAATATCTCAACGTATGCGAATAATTCGAAAGCGGTATACGCAACCGATGAAAATGGGGACTATTCGGTTATTGCATCTACTGGGTGGGAAGTCGAAGAAGAAGTGACAAAGCAAGCGCTGAATGAGTTTGAACGTCAAGCGCTTGAAGCGTATGAATTGGTACGGCAAGGTGAAAAATCACCACTGTATTATCATATGTTTGCTCAACGAATGGATATCATGGTATTGGCTCAATCCGTCGGTTGGTTTCAATGGCGAGTTAAGCGTCATTTCTCTCCATCAGTGTTTGCCAAGCTTTCATCGGCCAAATTAGCAATCTACAGCGATGCCTTAGGGGTCTCAGTAAAGCAGTTAGCCTTACTCCCTAATCTTTCCAATAAAAATAAATAAAGCGTGCTCATGACCAATAATAACCAATTTAAACACCAACATTATGCACACTGTGAAAGTGGCGTTATGTCTTCTATGTTAACTCATCATGGATTACCGTTATCGGAACCAATGGTGTTTGGTTTATCGAGTGCGCTAGTGTTTGCTTATCTTCCTTTTGTGAAAATAAGTGGTATGCCATTAATTGCGTATCGCTCGATGCCTAAATCAATTATGAAAGGGCTTCAAAAAAATATTGGTTTGAAAATGAAATTAGAAACATTTTCTAAACCAGAACAAGGCACAAAACGATTAGATGAGTTATTGGAACAAGGTAAAATTGTAGGGGCTCAAACCTCGGTATTTTGGTTACCTTATTTTCCAGAAGAAATGCGTTTTCATTTTAATGCGCATAATTTGATCGTAGTAGGCAAAAAGCATGGTAGCTATAAAATCAGTGATCCTGTATTTGAGCATCTTGTTGAAGCAGAAGAAAAAGCACTACAAAAAGCGCGCTTTGTAAAAGGAGTGATGGCACCTAAAGGTTCTTTGTATTATCCAACGTACATTCCAGAATTTATTGATTATCGTAAGGTAATTGAGAAAAGTATTAAGAAAACTGCAAAAACGATGCTGAAAACGCCAGTGCCGATTGCAGGCTTAAAAGGAATGTATTTTCTTGCGAAACATATTCGTCAGTTAGCAAATAAAGATGAACACTACGCCAAATTATTTTTAGGCCATATCATTCGTATGCAAGAAGAAATTGGAACCGGCGGAGCTGGGTTTCGTTATATTTACGCTTCTTTTTTACAAGAATCGTCAGAGCTAATTAACAACGAAAAGTTGAAGGCCGCTTCTGTTGAAATGACCGCTATTGGTGATGAGTGGCGTGAATTTGCGCTCTTAATTGCCAAAGCCATTCGCCCAAGAAATAAAAATGCGATTGAGTTTGATGTTATTGCAACAAAGCTTGAATCTGTCGCTGAGCAAGAAAAGCAGTTATATCAGTTGTTAATGCGAGCGTTTTAATGATAGAGATTAACTCGCTAGATAAGTGTTATGGGAATAAGAAGGCCTTAGATGGGTTGTCATTATCGATCCCTGAAAACTCTATTTATGGCCTACTTGGCCCTAATGGAGCCGGAAAAACAACGTTAATCTCGATTCTAAATGGCTTGATTTCATTTGATTCGGGCGATATTTCGTTTTTTGATTTACCACTGAAAAAGAACCTAAAAATCATTCGTGAGCGCTGTTCTTTAATTCCACAAAGTTTGGCGTTTTATGAGCATTTAACGGTAAAAGAAAATTTGAATTTCTTTGCCGGCGTGCAAAAGATCAGAGGTAAAACATTGCAACATAACTTGGCGTATGCTGTTGATACGAACCGACTCTCAGCCATGATGGATCAAAAGTCAGCCACGTTATCTGGCGGTCAAAAGCGTCGTTTAAATATTGCGATTGGGTTATTAAACAATCCGGATGTGTTGTTTTTTGATGAGCCAACGGTGGGTATTGATCCTGAATCTCGCAATGAGATTTTAGATACGATTAAAGCGTACAAATCGGATAATAAAACCGTTATTTATACCTCGCATTACATGCCAGAGATTGAGAAAATTTGTGACCAAGTCGCCATCATGAATGCCGGAAAAGTAGTTAAGCAAGGTTCTATCTCATCAATGGTGAATAATGAAGAAAGCCAACAGGTCATTGTTGAGCTTTATCCTCATACTTCAATGCATTTACACTCTACAATTACCTTACTTGAAGACGTTTCCTTCATTGATGAAACGACTCTATTATTAAACTCTTCAAACAGTGATTTGGTTTCTGAAATATTGATTTTACTTGAAACTCATCATATTAAAATGAAGCAAATTCGCTACGGAACAACGACGTTAGAATCATTGTTCATCAATTTAACGTCTAAAGGCAGATCTGATGTTTAAAGCGATGTTGATAAAAGAATTCTTATTAGTCAGCCGAGATAAACATGCATTAGCGGCTTTGTTTATTATGCCTGCGGTGTTTATTTTGATTATGTCATTAGCGCTTAAAGATGTGATGAACGAAGATAAAGCATTAATGACGTATGCCCTTGTCGATCACGATCAAAGTTCAGGCAGTGAAGCCTTAATTAATAAGCTGTCTAATTTAACTGTATTAAAAAAGCATGAGTTAGCGTCTGATCATTATCTCTCACCTGAAGAGGAAGGTGTGCAATTTATCATCGACATTCCTGAGGGTTTTTATCAAGATGAGGTGCCACTCAATATTAGTGTAGCTGCCGATACTTCTCCGTCATTGCTGACTATTTTTAAAAATCAGATAGCACTTAGTTGGATGGGTAATCAGCTTGATGAAATGAAATCATCCAATCAAGACGGATTTGACTTCTTAGATGACGAAAACTCAAATGTCCCCGTTAATTTTGATGAAACGTCGTTAATAAAGGTGCAATACGCCAAATTATCGGAAGATGAGAAGCCAACGTCAACTCAGCAGAGTGTACCGTCCTGGATCGTCTTTGGTTTGTTTTTTGTCATCATTCCTATGTCGACGATTTTTATTAGTGAACAAAAACAAAATACCCTCATGCGTTTAAGTACCATGAATCTAAGTTTGCCCGTGTTGTTTGGTGGAAAAATCCTGCCTTATATGCTGATAAATCAAGTTCAGGTTTGGCTAATGATTGGGGTTGGTATGTATATTGTGCCTCTATTTGGTGCTGCGCCTTTAACTATTGGAGGCTCGGTTTTTGGGTTGATTTTAATCTCGTTGTCATTGAGCTTATCGGCTATTGGGCTCTCTATTTTAGTGGCGACAGCAGTCGATAGTATCGAGCAAGCAACCACTATTGGCGGGATCATTAATATTTTATTAGGTGCGATTGGTGGCGTTATGGTGCCTAAGTTTGTGATGCCAGAAGCGATGCAGAGCTTTGCTAATATTTCCCCGATGTCGTGGGGGTTAGAAGGGTTTCTGGATATATTTTTACGCAGAGGGACAGTAATTGATGTATTGAATGAATCCATTGCGTTGACTTTATTTGGTGTGGTGTCACTGTTGATTGCAAGCGTTATATTTACCTATAAACAAAGGAAAAACTCATGAAAGGCTCTTTAGATACTGAATTTAAAGTAAAACTAAAAACCATGATCTTAGAAGAGTGCGATAGAGAAGATATTTCGGCTAACGAATTGGCGGATGATGTCGAACTTTTTTCTGATGAGAGCGAATTAGAATTGGACTCTGTAGATGGATTGCAAATTTCAATGTTATTGCAACGCCATTTTAATTTACGTTTGGTTGATCCAAAAGAGTTCCGCAGGGTAGTTACGACGATTAATAACCTTGCCGACCATTTACAACCAGAATAATGACGATGATAACTCTTTTGGCGGGCGATACTTTGAGTGCCCTCGGTGATATTAAGCAGAGAATACAATCCCTGAGATCTGGACGTTATACCACCGTAAATAAATCGGTAAAAGTGTTCGAACAGACCAAAACGTTACCGTATTACGCGATTCAGAACGAAGGGGATTTTAGTGTTCTTTTTGATCCTCTTCCTCATTTAATTACCTTAATCTCGCCTATTTTTGAACTGCATCAACTCACTACCGAACAGTTGAGTCGTTGTGGTGTTTTTGTTGGATGCGCAGCAAATGATATTTCTTTAATGGTGCCATTAGGGCAAGGCATTAAAGAGGGAGCGCTTCCTGAATTAGAACAACAGCGTGTTGGAAACGGACATTATGCTGATGTGATTTCAGCGTACTTTGGTTTAAGTACCTTTAGCTTAACCTGTAATACCGCATGCACATCAAGTTCTAATGCAGTGTTAGAAGCCGCTACGATGTTAGAAAGTGGCATTATTGATTATGCGCTTGTTGTTGGGATGGAAATGTTTGCCCCACATTCGTTTGAAGGTTTTGTTTCTATGCAGTTACTAGCGCAAGAAACAATAAAGCCATTTGATACAAACCGAGATGGTTTATTACTGGGGGAAGCATTGAGTGCGATTTTAATGAGTCGTGATGATGTGTGTGATTCGGGCTGGCACTTTTTAGGTGGTGCGAGCGAGTGTGAAACACACAGTGTAACGGGTGTTAATTCGGATGGCTCTGGGATTAAACGAGTGCTATCTCAAGCTTTGTTAAATAGTCAGGTTAACGCTGCTGATATTACGGCGGTGAAAGCTCATGGTACTGCAAGTCATTTAAGTGACTTGGCAGAAGTCAGCGGTATGAAACAAGTATTTAATCAAATGCCTTCGTTTTTCTCATTAAAACCTTATATTGGTCATACACTAGGAAGTTGTGGTGTCAGTGAATTGGTATTAATGATGAATAGTATTGATCATGGGTTTATCCCAGCAACGCCAAATTTTTCACTGCAAGATAATGAGATTGAGTGGGGCCCACTTACTGTGGCTCAAGAATGCCATGAAGGGGTGTTTTTATTAAATTGCTTTGGTTTTGGTGGAAATAACAACGCGTTGGTAATAAAAAAGGTATCGGCATGATGTATGTTCATCGAGTATCAACGCTCAATATTAAACAAGATGAAATGTTTGATACAAAAGTAGAATGTAAGAAAGTTGCGTCGGGCTATGTTCGCCGTACTGATCGTTTTATTCAACTTGGTTTATTAGGCGCTTCTGGGTTATTAAAAGAAAAGGATGGTATTGAATTAGGGGGTATTGATAAAAATACCGCCGTATTTATGGTATCAGGGCAAGGTAATCTGGCTGTCTTCAATCGTTTGTGTCATCAACGTTATATTGAAGAAATGCCGCCAAAACCGGTTGATTTCATCAATTCATTAAGCAATACCGCCGGCTTTTATATTGCTAAATATTTGGGATTAGAAAGCAAAAATCTGAACTTAGCTCAACAAGGTTTCGTGGTCGAAAATGCATTACTATTAGTTCATGCAAATTTGAAGTTAGGCAAAGAAACACAAGTGCTGTTAGGAGGCATTGATGAGAAACCAGAAAACAACACGCTTCCGCACGCTTATTTAGATCTCCCTATTCATCAAGCGATTGGTGAAGGAGCTAATTGGATGCTACTTAGTGGCGATTTTAAAAATGCACTTGCAAGTATTGAGGTCTCTTCTTGTCAATTTGATAGCACAACCATTGTTGATTATATCGCCAGTCGGAGTGATATTACTCACGTCGCATTTAGTCAGAGAATACCTAATGCTATATCTGAGCAATTAGTGTCGCAAATTAATATTCCTCAGTTTGATGGTCTTGATGAGTATGATTTTTATGAGACAAATGCACTGTTTGTATTAAATTGTTACATAGAAAAAGAACAAGGTAGCTTAGCTTATATTGATTGTTTTAATAGTATATATAGAGTAATAACTCTGAACTTAACTAAAAAATCAATAACTTAGTAATGTTTTGTAACCGTATGTCAGATTTCTATCAGTCTACTTCCTTGTGAGTATTCATCGTTGATATAGGATGGTATAGTCTGACTCCATATCTTTCTCATATTAAAAGTAGAGTGAATGTCTAATTCTTTGTTATTCCATAAAACCTATGAACATGAATCAAGCTCAAAGTGGGTTGTGTTTGTTCATGGAGCAGGTGGAAGTTCCACTACATGGTTCAAACAAATCGCTGCTTTTAGAAAGAATTTTAATATTTTGCTTATTGATTTACGTGGCCACGGTCGCTCAAGTCACTTCTCACAATTAAAAGAATTCATTAATAAACAGTATTCTTTTAAGGTCGTAAGCCAAGATATTATCGATGTCCTTGATCATCTTAATATTAAATCAGCACATTTTGTTGGTATGTCTCTTGGCACCATCATTATTCGTAACCTAGCGGAACTGGCACAAGACAGAGTCAGTTCGATGGTATTAGCCGGTGCAATTACACGTTTTAATTTCCGCTCTCAGTTTTTGATTAAAATGGGCGATATTACTAAAAATATCATGCCTTATATGTGGCTGTATAAATTGTTTGCTTATGTTGTCATGCCACAAAAAAGCCAAAAAGAATCGCGTCATATTTTCACCAGAGAAGCTAAGAAATTATGCCAGAAAGAGTTTAAACGTTGGTTTAAATTAGCTGCAGATGTGAATCCATTAATGCGCTGTTTTAAAGATAAAGAATTACCAATCCCCACGCTGTATGTCATGGGTGAAAATGACTACATGTTCATGAAACCAGTACAAGAAATGGTTGCGGTACATGAACACAGTCATTTATTGCAAATTCCAGAATGTGGTCACGTATGTAATATCGACAGGCCGAGAGAATTTAATAAACACGCGATAGAGTTTATTACTGCACAATAATTGGATTGAATTCAAATTAAGAACAAATAAAAACGGAGATCATGATGATCTCCGTTTTTTGTATTTACGACATTATTTAAAGAATAACGGTCTTATTACCATAAACAAATACATGGTCATTCAGAACTTTTGTTAAGGCTTTACTTAATACTGATTTCTCAACGTCACGTCCTGCCATTGCCATATCTTCTGCACTGAAGTTATGATCAATAGGGATAACATCTTGTTTGATGATTGGACCTTCATCTAAATTATTGGTGACAAAGTGTGCTGTAGCACCAATGATTTTCACTCCACGATCATAAGCTTGCTGATACGGTTTTGCACCAATGAAAGCAGGTAAGAAACTGTGATGGATATTGATGATTCTTTTTGGAAATTGCTCAACAAATTCAGGAGTAAGTACACGCATGTATTTTGCTAAAACGACGTATTCAGGAGCGTATGAATGAATAATGCTTAGCATTTTGTCTTCATGCTCGCCACGTGACAAGCCTTCATGAGATACATAATGAAAAGGAATATCAAACTTCTCAATCAAGGCACCTAACGTATCGTGGTTACCAATAACCGCCGAGATCTCGATGTTCATCGCACCAGAATAGGCTTTGATTAGAATATCACCAATACAATGAGCTTCTTTAGTGACAAGAATAACGACTTTCTTTTTTGGTTCTAATACTAACTTTCGTTGGCTGCCTGGCGGCAATGCTTGATCAATATCGAGTAAGAAGGTTTCATCATTAAAGATCCCCTCAAGTTCGGTTCTCATGAAAAATTGACCCGTAACGTTGTCTACGTATTCATTATTGTGAACAATGTTCAGCTGATGTTTGTAACAAATGTTGGTTATTTTGGCGATTAGCCCACGAGAATCAGGGCAATCCGTTAATAATATTTTCTTTTCCATTATATCTCTCGTGCTCACAAAGTGTGTCTATAAATTTGGACTGTCTATGGTTGTACCGACAAAAGAAGGGAACGTAAAGTGTTTTTCGCCCTGAAAAATCAAAAATATAAATAAGATACCGATCATAATGCATTGTAATTAAGGAACTGTGCGATGGTTAAGATGCTGGCGAATAAACATTATAAAGTCGGTGGGGCATCAATTATGTAAAACGCCACAATGTCATGTTGATGAGAGTAAATTACTTGGTTTGTTAGAAATAATATTTATTGGAGTTATGAAGACAAAGTACTGAGTCCGCGAATTCAACGTTTATGGCCAACTCGTTATCTGAATAAGTAAACTTAACGTTTAGTTTCTCTGTAAATCTTGGCATAATCTCAACCCTATTTTAAAATCACGATGAGTATGGGTTGATATGATTGCTAAGATTTTTTCGTCATCAGGCGCGTTAGGAAAAGCGATTCCGGGTTTCCAACCTCGTCAACCTCAATTAGATATGGCTCATGCGGTTCATGCTGCTATCAAAGATGGTACACAATTAGTGGTAGAAGCGGGTACGGGAACAGGAAAGACGTTTGCTTATCTTGTTCCTGCCCTGATTAGTGGCAAGAAGACCATTATCAGTACGGGTTCTAAAAACTTACAAGAACAGCTTTTTCATCGTGATTTGCCTTTAATGACGTCTTCACTGGGTTTTTATGGCCAAGTGGCTTTATTAAAAGGACGCTCAAACTACCTTTGTCCAGAGCGTTTAAACCAGCAATTAGTCGAAAGTCATACTCCTCAAGCTGATCCTGAGTTATTAACGCAACTTGTTAAGGTGCGTGCTTGGTCATCAGAAACAAAAACAGGGGATCTTGGTGATTGCACCGCGATTGCCGAAGACAGTCCGATAATTCCTTCAATTACTTCCACCAACGACAACTGTTTAGGTAAAGATTGCCCGAGCTTTGATGAGTGTTTTGTGGTTAAAGCACGAAAGAAAGCAATGGATGCCGATGTCGTGGTGGTGAACCATCATCTATTTCTTGCTGATTTAGCGATTAAAGAAACAGGTTTTGGTGAACTGATTCCAGAAGCCGATATTTTTATTTTTGATGAAGCCCATCAATTACCAGATATTGCGAGTCAATATTTTGGACAAAACCTATCTAGCCGCCAGTTGACCGAATTAGCAAAAGACATCGAAATTGGTTATCGCACCGAAGCAAGAGACATGCGCCAATTGCAAAAAGTAGCAGAGCGTCTAGCGGGTGCAGCAATGGACTTACGTATTGTGTTAGGTGAATCTGGATTTCGAGGTAATTGGCGAGAGGCCATTAAGTCGGCGGCGGTTCAACGTGAAATTGTACGTATAAATGATGCGTTTGAGCTGGCTCATGATGTTTTGAAATTAGCATTAGGGCGTAGCCAGCTATTGGATGCTGCTTTTGATCGTTGTGCCTTATTAAAGAATCGTCTAGAGCGTGTATGTGATACCACTATTGGTGGTTATTCCTATTGGTTTGAATGTACTCCTCGTCATTTTAGTTTGAATATTACACCATTGTCTGTCGCGGATAAGTTTAAAGAACAAGTGGCAGATAAAGAAGGGGCTTGGATATTTACGTCGGCAACACTGGCTGTAAATGATGATTTCTCTCATTTTACCGAGCGCTTGGGGTTGGAACCTACAAAACAGTTTTCATTACCGAGTCCGTTTGATTATCAAACTCAAGCGTTGTTGTGTGTTCCGCGTTTTCTTCCTGAACCGAACAGTCATGGGATTGCGAATAAACTTGTAGAATTACTGCTACCAGTGATTAAACAAAATAATGGTCGGTGTTTCTTTTTGTGCACGTCACATCAAATGATGCGGGATTTGGCAGGACAGTTCAGAGAGATGTTAGATCTGCCGGTATTAATGCAAGGTGAGACGACCAAGCAAAAATTGTTGGCGGAGTTTATGGAACTTGGCAACGCGTTATTGGTTGCTACAGGGGCTTTCTGGGAAGGTATTGACGTTAGAGGTGATGCGCTAAGCTGTGTTATCATCGACAAACTTCCCTTTACTGCCCCTGATGATCCGCTCTTGAAAGCGCGTATTGAAGATTGTCAGCTAAGTGGTGGTGACGCATTTTCACAAGTACAAATACCTGATGCTGTTATTACCTTAAAACAAGGGGTAGGGCGATTAATTCGCGATACCAAAGACAAAGGGGTATTGATTATTTGTGACAATCGTTTAGTTACTAGGCCTTATGGGGCTACGTTTCTACAAAGTTTACCGCCGATACCAAGAACTCGAGATTTAAAAAATGTGTCTGAATTTTTAGCGAAAGCAGATCAACATAAAAAATTAGAGAAACAAGAAGTTATTTTAGAAAATTGAGGCACTAATGAGCGTAAAAATTTTAGCGGTAGATACCGCCACTGAAAACTGTTCTGTCGCATTAATCATTGACGGAAAAGTCCATTCTCGAAGTGCAGTGGCACCGCGTGAACACACCATTAAGATTCTTCCGTTTGTGGATGAAGTATTAAAAGAAGCGGGTGTGCGTTTGCAAGATTTAGATGCATTAGCATTTGGACAAGGTCCTGGTAGCTTCACCGGTGTTCGTATTGGTATTGGTATTGCTCAAGGTTTGGCGTTTGGTGCCGATTTACCTATGATAGGTATTTCTACATTAGAAGCAATGGCTCAAGCGGCTTACCGTATTCATGGTGCAACACAAATTGCAGGCGCAATTGATGCACGAATGAGTGAAGTCTATTTTGGCATGTATCAACGTAATGACGATGCAACGTGGTCACCACTTGTTTCTGATATGGTTTCAGTTCCGGCTGAATTAGCGGCTAAACTACCAGATCAAACGGGTGAATGGCTAACGGTAGGCACTGGTTGGGATGCTTATCCTGATGCATTAGAGACATTGCCTCTTGAGACAAAGGCGAGTGATATTCTATACCCTGAAGCTCAGGATATGGCGATACTTGCATTACAAAAATTTGAACAAGGCTTAGCGGTTCCTGTTGAGGAATCAACGCCTGTTTATGTTCGTGATACCGTGACATGGAAAAAATTACCAGGTCGTGAGTAATCTTTCTATCTCTAACAGCGAGATTAATTAGCTCGCTGTTATTATTAATTTAAAAGGTCACTATGGTTTCTATTCAGGGTTTACCTCCTGCGCTAATACAAAAGCAGCAAGCAGTAGGAAAGAAAAATCAGGTAAAGAAAGCAGGAGGTGATAAAGCTTCTGTTTCTCAGCCATCTCAAGTGGCCAAAGCGGTAACTAATCACATTAAACACCTTGATGCATCTGCTTATGCTGATTCTCGACTTCAATATGATTTACCTGAGGGACGAAATCGTCATGCGATGGAAGAATACATGGATATTATGTTGCAGAAACGTCGAGAAGAACTTGCTCAATTAGTGGGTGTCGATCTTTATATCTAAATTAATAAGGAGAAAGTGATTATGAAACGTTCATTATTTTTATTATGTGCTTTGTTTTTGGCTGGGTGTAGTTCTTTACCGACCGAGCTAGAGTCAAACCAAGAAAATACGATTGTTACCTATACGCCATTTTCTGATGCGTCGGAATCAGGAAACGCGGTTGCTGTTCGTTTAGGCGGAGTGATTGCTCGTATTGATAATCAAGCAGAAAAAACTCGAATTGAAGTCGTTAACCTACCGATCTCATCGGCTGGAAAACCCGATATATCAGAAGAACCGAATGGACGATTTGTTGTTTATATGGATGGTTTTGTTGATCCAATCGCTTACGCGAAGGGACGACTTATTACTGTGTTAGGAAAAACAGCATCGATTGAAAAAGGGAATGTTGGTGACTATGAATATTCATTTCCTGTGATTGATGGCAGTGCATTGCATTTATGGCAAATTCAAGAATACGTAGTAACGAATGATTTTGATATGGATTATATGCCATGTCGAGGAACGCGCTGTATATATCAACGCAGCCATATTGATACTCGTCGTGGCAAAGTCGTTCAGGAAGTTCAATAAGCGGTTATGCACGCATTTCATCAATATGACCTATCGCTTCATCACGGTTCGTTAGCGATAATAGAGCTTGGACCTAAGAATGCCGATAATGTAGTTTTATTTTTACATGGTTGGCAAGATAACGCGGCTACGTTTTTAAGTACAATGACGGCTTTTTCCGTTTCTAACCCGACCTGTCGCTTAATTGCATTTGATTGGTTTGGGCACGGATTATCTGATCATAAAGGCGTCGATAATTTTTATCATTTTTTTGATTATGTTGATGATCTTCATCAGGCAATACTGTCTTTAAAACTAGATAGCGTTATTTTGGTGGGGCATTCATTGGGCGGGTTGATTGCGAGTGCTTATAGCGCTGCTTTTCCTGAAAAAGTGGCTGCATTAATGATGATAGAAGCATTAGGCCCTTTAAGTGAAGAGGCGGAGAAAACATCCGAACGATTACGTGAAGGTGTATTAAGTCGTCAGCGTTATCGTCATAAGCCCCAAAGAACATTAAAAGATAGGCAAGCAGCGTTAGCGTTGCGCTCTAAGGTAAACCAATTACCAGAAGTGTTATTAGAACCTATAATGCAAAGAGCAGTACGTTCAACCTCTGATGGCGTGCAATGGACGACGGATGCAAAAGTAAAATGCGAATCTTTGTATCGAATGTCAGAAGCTCACGCATTGGCTCTACTGTCTGATATAACATGTCCCGTGATTGTCATTATTGGGGTTGACGGGTATGGACATTTAAAGCAAAAAGAGCATCGCTATTCTTATATTCAACACGTTGAGTCTTTTCAAATCGAAGGTGGGCATCATTGTCATTTACAACACCCGGGAAAAATCTCAACGTATTTAAATGTGTTATTTAACAAAATTAATACTTAAAAAACGTTTAAATGTAAACTTTCGTCACATTCATGATGAAATTTCAGTCAAATCTATAATTGATAATAAAATAAGTTGACTATAATACTAGAGTAAATAGTCTACCCACTTAAAGTGATGCTTATCACAGCCAGAGGCTTATTGTGAGATAAACAATGAGTCTCTTATAAAGATATAGGAGAAAAGCGTGGATAAAGTTTGGCTTTCACGTTACCCAGAAGACGTACCTGCAGAAATTAACCCTGATGCATACACCTCATTAGTTGATATGTTTGAGCAATCAGTTCAAAAACATGCAGACCAACCTGCATTTATTAACATGGGTTCAGTCATGACGTTTCGTAAGTTAGAAGAGCGCAGTCGCGCCTTTGCCGCTTACTTACAAAATGATCTGAAGCTTAAAAAAGGTGACCGTGTTGCATTGATGATGCCAAATTTACTGCAATACCCAATTGCATTATTTGGTGTATTACGTGCTGGTATGATTGCGGTCAATGTTAATCCTCTTTATACCCCACGTGAATTAGAGCATCAATTAACCGATTCAGGTGCTGCCGCGATTGTTATTGTTTCAAACTTTGCCAGTACACTAGAAAAAATCGTAGATAATACGCCGGTTAAACACGTTATTTTAACGAATCTTGGTGAGCAGTTACCAAGAGCGAAAGGGACCATTGTCAATTTCGTTGTTAAATACGTGAAAAAAATGGTGCCTAAATACAGTTTGCCACATGCGACCTCTATGCGTAATGCATTACGTAAAGGTCGTAGAATGCAGTACATAAAACCATTTATTGATAGTGAAGACTTAGCTTTTCTACAATACACGGGTGGTACGACAGGCGTTGCGAAAGGTGCAATGCTAACTCACCGCAATATGGTGGCGAATGTCATGCAAGCTAAAGGTGCTTATGGCCCTGTACTAACGGAAGGGCGTGAGCTTATCGTTACGGCATTGCCTCTGTATCATGTATTTGCATTAACAGTGAACTGTTTATTATTTATTGAAATGGGAGGCCGTAATTTATTAATTACGAATCCTCGTGATATTCCTGGCTTTATTAAAGAGCTACAGAAATACCCATTTACGGCCATAACTGGTGTAAATACACTGTTTAATGCGCTGGTTAATAATGAAGATTTTCATGGGTTAGATTTCAGTAACCTACGCTTATCTGTTGGTGGTGGCATGGCTGTGCAACGTGCAGTTGCAGAACAATGGCAGCAGCATACTGGTTGTTATTTACTTGAAGGCTATGGTTTGACTGAGTGTTCACCACTAGTTGCAGCTTATCCTCATAATTTAACGTCATATAATGGTTCAATTGGTTTGCCAGTTCCATCAACTGAAGTTCGTATGGTTGATGATGAAGGTAACGTTGTTGGAAATGATGAGGTTGGTGAGCTTCAAGTTCGTGGCCCTCAAGTTATGAAAGGTTATTGGAATCAACCTGAAGCCACTAAAGATATGATCACGGAAGATGGCTGGGTAAGCACTGGCGATATCGTTAAGTTTGATGAAGGCTTCCTACATATTGTTGACCGTAAAAAAGACATGATCTTGGTTTCTGGTTTTAATGTATACCCTAATGAGATTGAAGATGTTGTTGCACTGCATGGCAAAGTATTAGAAGTTGCAGCAGTAGGTAAACCTCATCCAACATCAGGTGAAGTGGTTCGTATTTGTGTTGTTAAACGAGATCCAAGCTTAACAAAAGATGAACTGATTGCTCACTGTCGTCAGCATTTAACTGGATATAAGATCCCTCGTATTGTTGAGTTCAGAGATGACTTACCAAAAACAAACGTAGGTAAAATCTTGCGCCGTGAACTGCGTGACGAATATAAAGCAGAAGAAACCGCATAATTTAGTTACAATACTCAAACCGAAAATGCCAGCCTCGTTGCTGGCATTATTTTTATTTGAAGAGACAAGATAGCTTAGTTTTTCTAACGTTAAGCTATCTTGCCTTAGACCAATTAATAGAAGCGTTACAGATTTTTAAGGAAGAAATTGTGGAATTTGAAATCGTTAAACACAGCCAACGTTTAGCTGAAATTTGCCAACAGGCAAGTAATAAACCTTTTTTAATGCTGGATACTGAGTTCGTACGTACGAGAACTTTGTATGCACGTTTAGGTTTAATTCAAATGTTTGATGGTGAAACATTAGCGTTAGTTGATCCTGTTGAAATTGATGATTTAACGCCGCTTTGGGATTTATTAAAAAACGAAAGTGTGACTAAAGTTCTTCATGCTTGTGGTGAAGATTTAGAAGTATTTCAACATTATGCTGGCTGTATGCCGACACCAATGATTGATACTCAAATTATGGCGGCATTTTTAGGCTATGGTTTGTCGACAGGCTTTGCGAAATTAGTGTCTGATTATTTAGGTGTTGATCTCGATAAAGGTGAATCTCGTACTGATTGGATGGCGCGTCCTTTATCAGATAAACAATTAGATTATGCCGCAGCCGATGTGCATTATTTATTACCATTATTTGAGAAACTACAAGCAGAATTAGCTCAAACAGAGTGGGAAAAAGCAGCGTATCAAGAATCGTTACTTGCGGTTAAAAAGCGTGAAAAACAACCTGATCCTGAGAAAGCGTATTTAGATATTAAAAATGCTTGGCAATTAAATGGTAAGCAGTTAGCTATTTTAAAAATGGCAGCACAATGGCGATTAGAAGAAGCAAGAAAGCGCGATTTGGCGGTTAACTTTGTTGTACAAGAAGCAAACTTATGGAAATTAGCTCGATTTGGACTTCGCAGTAAAGAGCAAATGCTAAAAGAAGAGTTTGATTCGAGAGAGGTTCAACGTCATGGTGGAAAACTATTGCGTTTCACATACCTTGCCGATGAGCTAAATGAAAACGAATATCCAGAAACGTTAACACGATTAATGGATTATCCTGGCTATAAGCAAATTTTTAAGTTGTTAAAAGATGAAGTAAAAGCGGCCTCTGATCAATCGGGTTTGATGCCTGAGTTTTTAGCCTCTAAAAAACAGCTTAATCAATTGTTGTCTTGGAAATGGAAGAAAAACAGTCACCCTGATTTAAAACCAGACGTACTAAAAGAGTGGAGAGAAGGGTTACTTGCTGAGCGTTTTATGGCGGTGTTAGATAAAAGCTAATCTCAATAAACAGAAACAAAAAAGGTGACTCTGATAGGTCACCTTTTTTATAGACTCTGATTAACGAAATAGTGTTTAATTATCGTCTTCTGGCAGAGTGATATTTAGCTCTAATACTGAGAGGTCTTCTTCTTTTTGTTCTAGTGAAACCGTGATCATATCAGGGCTTACATTAACATATTTACTAATTACTTTAAGAATATCTTCTTTAAGTTGTGGTAAATACGAAGGTGCTGGACCTCCATTTCTGCGTTCAGCAACAATGATCTGTAGCCTTTCCTTCGCTATGTTAGCAGTGGCTTTTTTTTGTGGTCTGAAAAACTCTAGCAATGCCATGCTTAACCTCCAAATAGTCGTTTAAAGATACCTTTCTTCTCTTCTTCTAAGAAGCGGAACGAAACTTCCTTGCCTAACAGACGGTCAACTGCATCTTGGTATGCAGAGCCTGCGTTTGATTCTTCGTCAAAAATTACTGGTACACCTTTGTTTGATGCATTCAATACTGATTGGCTTTCTGGAATCACACCCAATAGAGGGATATTTAGAATTTCTTCAACATCACCCACACTTAACATTTCGCCTTGATTTACACGTGTTGGGCAATAGCGAGTTAATAATAGGTGTTGTTTTACTGGCTCTAAAGCTTCTTCTGAACGGTGAGATTTAGAGTCTAAAATACCTAAAATGCGGTCAGAATCTCGAACAGATGATACTTCAGGGTTTGTGGTAATGATGGCTTCATCCGCAAAATATAATGCCATTAATGCGCCAGCTTCAATACCTGCTGGAGAATCACAAATAATGAAATCAAAGTTCATTGCGATTAACTCATCAAGAACACGACGAACGCCTTCTTTGGTTAATGCATCTTTATCACGAGTTTGAGACGCAGGAAGGATAAATAAATTACCTACACGCTTATCTTTAATCAATGCTTGGTTTAGCGTTGCTTCACCATTAATAACATTAACAAAATCATAAACAACGCGACGTTCACAACCCATGATTAAATCAAGATTACGTAAGCCAATATCAAAATCAATTACCGCGGTTTTCTTGCCAGCCAGAGCAAGCCCCGATGCAATGGCAGAGCTAGAAGTAGTTTTACCTACGCCACCCTTACCAGAAGTCACAACGACAATACGTGCCATTTTATTATTCCTTTTATGTTGTGCTATAACGTTAGGGTATCGATCTTAATATGGTCTTCAACCATAGTGACCATGACATTTTGATGCCAATACTCTTTGTCAATTTGATCGCTTAGCCAATAATTTCCGGCAATGGATATCAGCTCCGCTTGTAAATTTTTGCAAAATATCTTTGCTTCTTTTTGGCCACTGGCACCGGCAATTGCTCTGCCTCTTAACGTACCGTGAATATGTATGCTGCCATCGGCGATAACTTCGGCCCCAGGGCTTACATGATTTAAGATCACAAGGTCAGCATCCTTGGCATACACTTGTTGTCCAGAACGAATAGGGGTTCTTACCACTTTCGTTGGTTGCATATTTGCTTTTTGTGTTACTTGTTGAGGTGTAAAAGACGTCATTACCGCAAAACCTGCAGACGTTGCCTGCGCTTGCTTTTCTTTATCTTTGCAACCGGTAATGCCAACAGGGATCATGCCTGTGCGCTCTACACCTAATTTAAGTTCAACAAAATTAATTTCATTCGATACATTTTCAATATTAATGACCACTGGAGCGGAAGCAAAAAAAGAAGGCGCTTGTGCTACTTTTTGCTCAAGCATACTAAGGGCTTGAGTGATGTCATCATTAGGTAAATGTAATACTGAAAGGGTGAAATTACTGCCCTTCAAATCGGCTGTTTTTGTCATGCTCTCGGTATCTTCGCTGTTATGAATATTCAGATTTTCAGACGGTAATTTTAATACCACAAATCTGATACCATGTTATAGTCAGTTTGACCACACAGCAAGTTATCTTATTGTCTTAAGTGTACTTTCTAACAAGGCTCTCATCAAATAGACAGGAGAAGAGACTTCTGGATTGGGAGCAATATCAACTCTATCAATATTAGGTTCTAAAATGTACTGTTCGATTTATAAAAGCTCTAAAAAGCAAGGTGCTTATCTTTATATTGAGAAAAAAGATGATTTTTCTCCAGTACCTCAAGAATTGATGACAATGTTTGGTACGCCAAAAATGGTTATGGTGGTAAATTTAGAAGGCAGAAAATTAGCCTCTGTTGATATTGAAAAAGTAGAAGCTTCTTTAAAAAATGACGGCTATTTTTTACAATTACCGCCACCTCCTGAAAATTTGCTTGAGAAATACAAGCAAGATAAAGCCAAACGAAACGAGAAATAATATGAAGAAAAGATTACTGCTAGGGATAGTCAGTTTGTTAATGGCCACAAGCGTATCTGCGAATACACCTGAAGGGGATTTCCAGGATTATATCGTTAACTTAAAAAATGAAGCGCGCGAGAATGGTATTTCAGAGCCTATTTTAGAACGAGCGTTTAAAAATGTGGCTTTTAAAGAAAAAGCGGTCAAATCTGATCGGAATCAGCCAGAAAAAAAATTAACACTAGATGAATATATTCCACGAGCAGTACCAAAGTGGAAGATAAAACAAGCGAACGATTTATATCAAAAACACCATGAAGTGCTTACTAGAATTGGCAAAGAATATGGGGTTCAACCTCGATTTATCGTCGCGTTATGGGGTGTTGAAAGTAATTTTGGTAAGCTAACGGGGGGTTATAATGTGATAGAAGCATTAACTACGTTGGCTTATGATGGTCGCCGTGAAGCCTTTTTTAGAAAGCAAACAATGGCGGCATTAACCATTTTAGAACAAGGTCACATTACCCCTGAAAACATGAAAGGTTCATGGGCAGGTGCAATGGGGCAATGCCAGTTTATGCCAACGTCATTTTTGGCTTATGCTGTTGATGGCAATGATGATGGTCGTAAAGATATTTGGACGACTCATGCCGATGTGTTCGCTTCTGCGGCGAATTACTTAAAACAAGTGGGTTGGGATGATACGTATACTTGGGGTCGTCAGGTAACGTTGCCTGATGCTTTTGATGCAGAAGCCCTAAAGGGACTTTCTGAAGATAAAGGAAAGTTACTCTCTGAATGGGAGGCATTAGGGGTTCGTCGTTTAAATGGAAAGTCGTTACCTAATGTTGAGTTAGAAGCATGGTTAGTGCAACCAGATGATAATGATGGTCGTGCTTACCTTGTTTATAATAACTATCAAGTGTTAATGGATTGGAATCGCTCGCATTATTTTGCATTAGCGGTGAGCCACTTGGCTGATTCTATTAAGTAAAAGATCAAGATTTAGGTAGCTGTGATCAGAGGAGTTCGTTGTGAGTTTATCATTTACAACGAACTCCCCTGAAACGGGTAAGAGAGCTTGCGACCGAGCTAAAATCGGCTATTCCTTTCTCTTAAATATCCAACGGTTTTCCTTTCAATAACCTTCTTACCCATAATCTTCCCGGATGTAGACCTTCAAGCACTGAATTAGGCAATGGGATTGGATCGCCCATTATTTGAGAAACTAAGGTTTCCGCTAATAAAGGAGCCGAGCTTAAGCCTCTAGAACCTAGCGTCAACATACAGAATAAACCTTCATAGATAGGGATCTCTTTTGCATCGCGCTGCCAATGACGCTTTTTATAAAGGTTCTTATATTCTTCCTGCATCGCTTCAAATCGAACGACATTACCAATGAAGGGCAAGTGGTCACGACTGGCGCAGCGAATACCAACACGAGCTTGGTTTGAGCTTGTATCTGCTTCTTTTGGCCATGCTTCGTTAGGAATACATTTATGTAAACGCTCACCATTTTCAACTTGATCTGATTCTTTAAATTTTAAATCTAAATCACGACGATCGTAACTCGCTCCAATACAATGAGTTTGGTGTTTGGTGTTTTCTGGTGTCAAGTAACCGTCATAGCACAATACGGTGTTGAGTTTTTTCAATGATTCAGTGGTGGGAATATGACTCACTTGCCCACGAACTGCGGTCGCAGGGATATCTTTCGTTTGTTCAAAATCAGTGAAACGATGCCCATTAGCGACAATGACGGTTTGATGTGGATGCACGCTATCGCCTAATAACACATGCCATTGTTTATCATTGGTTTGTTGAAGAGAGGTTACTTCTGAATCACAGTGTAAGGTAAATAATGGGTTGGCAGCAAAATGATCAAATAACCCACGAGTGAGTTGTTTTGGGCAGAGCCATCCACCAAGAGGATAATGAACACTTTCCATGTTAATAGGTAACCCAACGTGTAGGTTGGTGTCTTCTTTGTTTAATTCTGTGACTAATTCATTTGGAAAATGGGCAGCAAGCATCTTGTTGAGTTTTTTTTCTGATTTATCGTCCCATTTTAGTTGAGTTACGCCACACCAATCGTGATCAAATTCCACCTGTTCAGCGGCTTGTTCAATGAATTGACGTGCAAAAATAAACCCGGGAGCAAAAAAGCGAGAAAGTGAATTATATTTCTCATTTAGTAGAGGGTAAACCGCGCCTTGTTGATTGCCTGATGCACCTTGTGCTGCTTTTTCATCTTTGCAATATACCGTCACTTTTACACCACGACGAAGCAGCGTCATAGCTAGTGCAGCACTGGCAACGCCTCCACCGATAATAGCGACATCAGTAACCTCTTCCGGAGTCGTTCGGGCATACCAAACTGCGTGATTTGCTTTTGCTTTTCGTTCTGTTAATGTGCCTGCGATCATCTCTCGTTTATGAGCGAATCCTTTGACTTTTTTCATGTCAAAGCCTGCTTCTATTAATCCTCGACGAACAAAGCCCGCAGAAGTGAATGTCGCACAAGTACAATGTTCTTTCGCGAGGTTTGCCATATTATCGAAGAGATTTTGGTTCCACATCTCAGGGTTTTTACTTGGCGCAAAACCATCTAAGAACCATGCATCAATAATACCGTGATCATCCATCCAAATTTGAGGCATACAATCTTTTATGTCACCAAACCAGAGATCGAGTGTTATCATGCCTTCTTCTAGTACTAAACGATGGCAATCAGGAACGGCGGCAGGGTAATACTTATGTAGTTGCTCTGCGAATTCGGCCAACTCTGGCCATGCTTGGTGTGCTTTAACTAAATCAGATTTAGTGACTGGAAATTTTTCAAAGCTAACAAAATGAAGTTCTTTAAGTGGTGCATCAGGGTATTGGGCGCGAAATTCTTTAAAGCATTGCCACACGGCAAGGAAGTTTAAACCCGTCCCAAATCCCGTTTCGCCAATAACAAAACGACGTAAGTCACACTCTTGCCATCTTCGCAGGAGATGATTTTGTTGTAAAAAGACATAGCGTGTTTCTTCTAACCCATTATCATTAGAGAAATACACATCATCAAAATCATTGGAGACTGGTGTTCCAGACTCATTCCATTCTAAGACAGCATTGGTTATGTTGTTCTTTGGTATAACGTGGTTTTGTGACATAAATTTGAACCATTAAAGATAATCTACGTCGGATTTTAACGACTTATAGGAAAGCTGACCACTTTGTTGTGCTATCTTCGCTATTATCTACCAAGATTTATGACTTATTAGGAAAGAATCATGAAAAGAGCCGTAATTACAGGCATGGGCATTGTTTCAAGTATCGGTAACAATGTTGAAGAAGTATTAGAATCTCTGAAAGCGGGTAAATCAGGCATTAACTTCTCTGAGCAGTTCGCCGAAAAAGGCCTGCGCAGTAATGTTTGGGGCAATTTGAAGATGAACCCAGCGGATCACATTGATCGCAAAAAAATGCGTTTCATGGGTGATGCGGCTGCATTTGCTTACATCTCAATGGAGCAAGCAGTAGCGGATTCTGGCTTAACTGAAGATCAAGTTTCAAATGATCGTACCGGTATTGTTGCAGGTTCTGGTGGTGCATCATCACTAAACCAAGTTAATGCAGTGGATATCTTGCGTGAAAAAGGCGTTAAGCGTGTTGGACCATATATGGTTCCTCGTACAATGGCTTCTACAGTATCGGCGTGTCTTGCAACTCCGTTTAAAATTCGCGGAGTTAACTACTCAATGAGTTCTGCATGTGCAACGTCTGCGCACTGTATTGGTCACGCGGTAGAGCTTATTCAATTAGGCAAACAAGACGTAATGTTTGCTGGTGGTGGTGAAGAGCTAGATTGGTCTTTAACGATGATGTTTGATGCGATGGGCGCACTATCATCGAAATACAATGACACACCAGATAAAGCATCTCGTACGTACGATACGGACCGTGATGGTTTTGTTATCTCTGGCGGCGGCGGCATGGTTGTTATTGAAGAACTTGAACACGCATTAGCTCGTGGCGCAAAAATCTACGGTGAAGTCGTTGGTTACGGTGCAACATCAGACGGCTACGACATGGTAGCTCCGTCAGGTGAAGGCGCAGTTCGTTGTATGAAAATGGCGATGCAAAATGTAGACAGTGTTGATTACGTGAATACTCACGGTACATCAACGCCTGTTGGTGACGCGAAAGAGCTAGGCGCTATCCAAGAAGTTTTTGGTACCAATAGCCCAGCAATTTCTGCAACTAAAGCAATGACTGGTCACGCACTAGGTGCGGCGGGTGTTCATGAAGCTATTTATTCAACATTAATGTTAGAGCACGGTTTTATCGCGCCAAGCATTAATATTGAAACCTTAGATCCTGCAGCTGAAGGCCTTGATATCGTGACTGAAAAACGTGATCAAGAACTAACAACGGTAATGTCTAACAGCTTTGGCTTTGGTGGCACAAACGCAACGTTAGTAATTAAGAAATACGAAGCATAATATTGCGCAGTGACTAACGTTTAAAATAATGAAAACCCAGCCAATTGGTTGGGTTTTTTTATGACTGTTTTTTATTGCTAGGATTAATACTTAGGTAGATAGGTGTAATCGAGCGGTGATACACTGAACCGATGAATCTAAAGGACAGATATTGAAAATATGAAAATATTGATTGATGAAAATATGCCTTATGCCGCAGAACTTTTTAGTGAACTCGGCGAAGTAATAGCTAAACCAGGAAGAACCTTGACGGCTGATGATTTAATTGACGTTGACGCGTTGATGATTCGTTCAGTCACTAAAGTGAATTCAGAATTATTGAGTAAAGCGAATAAACTTTCTTTTGTTGGTACTGCTACCGCTGGTATGGATCACGTTGACCAAGCTTTATTGAAAAATAAAGGTGTCTTTTTTACGGCGGCTCCAGGCTGTAATAAAGTAGGCGTTGCTGAATACGTATTAAGTTGTGTGATGGTATTAGCTCAGCAACATGGTTTTTCTATTTTTGATAAAACGTTCGGTATTATTGGTGCGGGCCAAGTGGGTTCATATTTAGCTCAATGTCTTGATGCGTTAAGTATTCCTTACCTATTGAATGATCCGATTAAAGAGCAAGAAGGGGACACTCGTTCTTTTGTTTCTTTAGATGAATTATTAGAAAAGTCAGACGTTATTAGTCTCCATACCCCGATTACACGTGATGGTGATTTCCCTACACATCATTTGATTGGTCAAGAGCGCTTATTAACATTGCGTCATGACCAAATATTGATCAATGCCGCTCGTGGTCCCGTGGTTGATAATGATGCGTTAAAAAATCGCCTATTAATCCAAGATGGTTTTAAAGCCGTATTGGATGTTTTTGAGTTTGAACCAGAGGTTGATATGGCGCTCTTGCCATTACTTTCTTTTGCAACGCCGCACATTGCAGGTTATGGCTTGGAAGGTAAAGCTCGAGGAACGACCATGATATTTAATTCGTTCTGTGAGTTCTTACAACGGGAAGAGCGTGCTGATCCTCAAAATCTATTGCCTGTCGCTCCAATCCCTAATGTGACACTAAATCAGCAGTGGGATCATTCAACACTGCACAATTTGATTCAGTTAGTCTATGATGTGCGAAAAGATGATGCGGTATTTAGAAAAGAAATCTCAACAATCGGTGCGTTTGATAATATGCGTAAAGATTATTGGGATAGAAGAGAATACAGTGCAATCACTATCACGGGTAATAAAGACTGTGGTCTTACCCCGTTACAACAACTTGGATTTACAATCGAGGAAGTCTAATGACTCAAGAATTTGATGTTGCCATTCTAGGCGCAACTGGTGCCGTTGGCGAAGCAATCATAAATGTATTACAAGAGCGCAAGTTTCCTGTACGTAATTTATATCTTCTAGCTTCAGAGCGCAGTGAAGGCAAAACAGTTCGTTTTAATGGTAAAACATTAACGGTTGAAAACGTAGAAGAGTTTGATTGGAGCCAAGTGCAATTAGGTTTATTTTCTGCTGGTAGCGAATTGTCTGCTAAGTGGGCGCCTATTGCGGCTGAATCTGGTGTTGTTGTTATCGATAACACATCACACTTCCGTTACGATCAGGACATCCCATTAGTGATCCCTGAAGTGAATCCAGAAGCATTAGCTGATTTCCGTAACCGTAACATTATCGCGAACCCTAATTGTTCAACGATTCAAATGTTAGTGGCATTAAAACCAATTCACGATGCTGTTGGTATTGATCGTATTAACGTATCTACGTATCAGTCAGTATCTGGTTCAGGTAAAGCGGGTATTGATGAGCTTGCAGGCCAAACTGCAAAACTACTCAATGGACTACCTGCAGAAAATAAAGCATACGATAAGCAAATTGCATTTAACTGTTTGCCTCATATTGATGAGTTTATGGATAATGGCTACACCAAAGAAGAAATGAAGATGGTGTGGGAAACGCAAAAAATATTTGCAGATGAGAGCATCACAGTGAATGCAACGTGTGTGCGTGTTCCTGTTTTTTATGGCCATGCTGAATCTGTTCATGTTGAAACTCGTGCTCCAATTGATGCAGAAGAAGCGACTCGCTTACTTGAAGAAACCGATGGTATTGAAGTATTCCATGGTAATGATTACCCAACGCAAGTAAGCGATGCAACGGGTAAAGATCATGTAATGGTTGCTCGTATTCGTGCTGACATTAGTCACCCTATGGGACTAAATATGTGGGTAGTTGCTGATAATGTACGTAAAGGTGCGGCAACAAATGCGGTTCAAATTGCAGAAGTATTAATTCGTGACTATTACTAATCGTCACCATTAATTTAATGATTAAAGAGTACCTTATTCATTGATTGATAAGTTTATTCTTTCTTTTAAAAAAAGCCTTAGTGGAAACTAAGGCTTTTTTCTTCCATAAACCACACAGTTTTTGCTTAAAAACTACAGTTTTCTGATTATTATCCGATATAGTTACACCGGTATTGTTTTTTTCATTTTATTAAGAGGCATCTCTAGTGTCTGACGCATCTAAAAAATTCTTTAAAACGCTAACACCTTTAGCGTTGTTCGTTGCATCTCAGTGTTCGGTTGCGAATGCTGCAAGTACAATTCAAATTGTTGGTCCTGATGGGAAAGATCAAACGATCAGTTCGCAAGTGGTTGCCCCTGCATCACCAACAAGAACCTCAACAGTTAAGGCTTCTTCTTCTGCGGTTAGCGCTCCGACGGCAACTAAAATTTATGGACCAACGGGTGAAAATGAAACCCTCTGGTCTATTGCAAGTCGTGTTAATCCATCAACGACGACATCGGTACAGCAAACCTTACTTGCTATTTATCGTCTAAACCCACAAGCCTTTGAAAATAACAATATTCATGGTTTAGAGCCAAAAAGCCGTTTACGTCTACCAACACTAGAACAAGTTCGTCGTGAAAATACGGATGATGCGAAGCAATTACTTGCCGCACATAAAAAGAAACAAACGGCACAGAAAAAAGCAGACACTCGATCGTCGGTAGCTCCTAAAGCATCCACAGAACCTAAAGTAGATGTAAAACCAAAACTAGAGAAACCAACGTTTACTGAGAAAAAAACCGCAGTAGAAAAAACAGTAGCGCCAGTAATGGCAGAAAAAACAACTGGCCTTGGTGAGTTAAAAACAGAACTTGCAACAACAGAGCAAGAGTTCTCAGCGTTACAAGAAAATAATCATCAATTACGTGTGCGATTAGCTGAAGTTCAAAATGAAGTTGATAATTTAAAAAATGAACTAGGCAATGAAGATCGTATTCGTAATGAAGTTGAGAAATTCATTACTGAGCAAAAACAACTTGCCGTTTCTGAGAAAAAAGCAGAACCAAGTTCAATGGATAAATTGGCATCAAGCCCTGGTTTGATCGCATTACTTGCGTTAATTCCTGGTGCGTTAATCGCAGGCCTCATTGCTTTCTTCTTATCACGTCGTAAGAAAGAAGAGGAAGAAGAAGCAGAAGAGAATACGCAAACCGATCTACCGTCAGCTCTGATTATGCCTGATGACCATTTCAATATGGATGATGATATTCCAGAGATCAGCTTAGATGATGACGATGATATCTTAGGCGATCTAGATAATGATGAGTTTTTATTCGGTGACGATACGAACACGGATTCTAACGATGATTTGTTCGCGGAGTTTGAAAATGAAAACACAGATTCTCTTGATGACCCGTTTGCATCGTTAGATGATGAAGACGATTTAGATTCATTATTATCAAAAGGAGATTCGGAGTTAAGTGATTTAGATGATCTTGATAGTTTAGATGATTTGGATGACGATCTTGATATGTCAGGCAGCGCATTAACTGTTGATGCAGAAGAAAAGGCGCTTGGCTTAGAAGAAATGGAAAAAGCCCTAAACGACTTTGATAGTGATTTATTCTCTGAAAGTGATCTAGAAGCGGAGGATGATGATTTTGACTTATCATTAATTGATGATTCTGATCTATCGGCTTTAGATAAAAAATCACCAGAACTTGAAGACAATGAAGATCTTGAAGGTGGTGAATTAGACCAATCGATGCTAGATGATCTTTTCTCATCAATGGATACTGAAGAAGATGAAGAATCTGTCTTAGACCAAGGTTGGGATTTGGATGAAAAAGAAGAAACTAAAATTGTTTCTGAACCAGAAAAAAGCGGTCTAGAAGAAGACGTAGATTTCGAATCATTATTAGGTGATATGGCTAATACTGAAGACGACAGTATTGATTTTAATCTTGATGACGACACGGAAGTATTGCATAACATACTTCCTGAACAAAATGAAAAATCGGATACAAGTTTAGAGCTTGAAGATGACAGCACGGCATTGCTAGATAAAATGCTCGCTGAATCAGATGAAGACGATATTAACTTAGACATTGATGATGATAACACTTCGTTATTAGATGAAATGTTAGCTGAATCAAATGATGATGACGATGATTTAGAGCTTGATGATAATAGCACTGCATTATTAGATGAATTACTTGAAGAGTCAGATCACGATAGTACCGATCTTGATGATATTGAAATAGATGAAGACAGTACGGCGCTTTTAGATGAACTATTAGCTGACGACGAGGATGATTCTACGTTTGAATTAGATGAAAACAGTACCGCTTTATTAGATGAACTAATCGGTGATGATTCTGATGAGGAAGAAGCTCTGGGAAAGAGTGGCGATGATGCTGAAGAAGGTGTAACAGTATCAGAGACGCTTTCTGAAGAAACACCGAGAGATGAAGATTGGTTAGTTGAAAGTGATGATGAAGAGGATGATATTTCTTTATTTGAACCAGAAACCGCTCTTGAGACTGAAGCGTTTGATATCGATGAAGAATTACCGCTAGAATCTGAAATGCCAACAGATAACGAGCTTGAAGATGACGTTATTGAAACGTTGAATACGGATACAGAAGAGCATAATGACGTTGAACTGGCAGAAGA
>NZ_MAJU01000010.1:0-7241 GCF_001691055.1 Aliivibrio logei | reverse complement strand
GCGGAGTGGTAGTTCAGTTGGTTAGAATACCGGCCTGTCACGCCGGGGGTCGCGGGTTCGAGTCCCGTCCACTCCGCCACTATTTAAAAAGCCCTAATCGAAAGATTAGGGCTTTTTTACGTCTGTATATGTCTTGTCCTGAAATGTGTTTACACATTTAGGACTTTTATATGACAAATCAAGAAAAAACAAAGAATAAGCGAACTCAACGCGATTATTCATTAGGCTTTAAATTGCAGCTTGTTACCGCTATAGAAAAGGCGATATGACCTATAAGCAAGCTCAACATATTTATGGTATTCAAGGCCGCTCTACCGTACTTACTTGGTTAAGAAAACACGGTAAGATGGACTGGTCTTAATCACCTAAGATTATTATGCCTAAATCTCCGAAAGCAAAAGAATCACCTGCACAAAAAATCAAACGTTTAGAGCGAGAGCTTGATGATGAAAGAATGCGTAATTTATTACTTAATGAAGTGGTAAATATTATGGATGCAGAGCACGGCGCTGGCCTTAGAAAAAAGTATATTGCCAAGGAGCAAGAAGCCTTCAAAAGTAGAAAATAATTAGCTTAGGGCGAGCTAGTCAGCTACTTGCATTACAAGGCAATGCATATACCAACAAGAACGTAGAGCTTTGAGCGTGCAGTTGAACTTTCACCAGTTAAGAATATGGTGTAAGAAATTCGACGATATATGCCTCGGATTGGAGGTAAAAAATTATATTTTTTACTTAAGCCGAAATTTATCACTCATGGTATAAGGTTAGGGAGAGATAATTTCTTTTCTTATTTAAGAAATGAGCGTTTATTAGTAAAGCCTAAACGAAGTTACATAAAAACTACCTACAGTAAGCATTGGATGAAAAAACATCCTAATTTACTAAAAGAAGTATACCTCAAACACCAGAAGAGGTTTTTGTCAGTGATATCACTTACGTTCAATCACAAGAAGGTGTTCATTATTTATCTTTAGTAACAGATGCTTATAGTCGAAAGATTATGGGGTATGAATTAAGTGATGAAATGAAAGCGACAGATGTGGTCAAAGCCCTTGATATGGTAATAGATTGTCGTCAGTATCAAAGAGAGACTATTCATCATTCAGATCGGGGCTTACAATATTTTTCAAAGATTTATCAAAAAAACTCAGCGAAAATGATATTAAGCCATCAATGACTGATGGATATGACTGTTATCAAAATGCACTAGCAGAACGAATAAATGGGGTCCTTAAACAAGAGTTCCTTTTATACGAGTGCAAAGGTTTAGACGAATTAAGGTGTCTAGTTGAAGAGTCTATTTTTATTTATAATGAAATGCGACCACATTTAAGTTTGGGAATAAAAACTCCAAATCAAGTACATAAAAAAAGCCAAGTGCATAAGCACTTAGCTTTCAATTAAAAATCGTCAACGTATTTTAGGACGAGACAATAAAATAAAATTTGATTAATCAGTGGTGTTTTGGTTATGTTGATGACGTAGATTAATAATATTTAGATAAAGAAAGAGGCCTTAATAAGCCTCTTTTAATTATAAAATTTGATTTAGTATGTGATCGGCTTTTATTCGTTTAATGCGTTTTATTAAACGTTTTACAGGGATCGGATAAGATTCTAGTTTATCGACTTGCTTGTAAGAACCGACTAATTGAGTATGTTGAAGTATTACCTTTAGTTCGGATTCTTTTTCGGTGATTAGCAATTTTTCTGGATCTTGTAATAACAACCCATTTTCTAGGTCTAATTTCCAAGCTCTTGGGTTTAAATTACTACCAGTGATTAAGGTGAATTCATTATCAACCCACAAACCTTTTAAGTGGAAACTATTATTCTCATGTTTCCATAAATGGATTGATAGCTGTCGACTTGCAATAGATGTTTCATTTGATTTTGCAAAGTGTCGAAGGTTCATCTCATATAAATAGGGAAGTCCTGCTATCGTTCTAAAATCCTCTTCTGGAGCGATATAGAAGTCGTTAGCTGTTTTGTCACCAACGATAATAGTCACTTTCACTCCTCGACGGAGTGCTTTTTTTAGTTCTTTCGCAATCTGTTTTGGAAAGTTGAAATAAGGAGTACATATTGTTATTTCACTTACCGCAGATGCAAGCAATAATTGTATGTATTTGTTTAAGCGGTTACCTTTGCGACCTAAACCAATTAAAGGTGTAACACCAACTTCACCTACTTTTCTTGTTTGAGGTATAAATTGGTAATTTACAATGCTTAATTGTTGCCTTAGTTCTTTGATTGCAGGCTTTAATGATTTTGTATCTGGTCGATTGGCTTGTGATAAGCAATTTACAGCGTCACTAGCTATAAGTGTCTTGGAGATAAGTGACACCATAGAATTGGCTAAGAATGCATTGTTCAGTATATGGTATCGATCAAAACGATATTTATCTTTATGAGCAAGATATACATCATTTAAGCTTGCGCCACTATAAACGACGGTATCATCAAAAATAAAGCCTTTAAGATGTAGGACACCGAAAACTTCTTTATTCCTTACTGGTACACCTAATACATTTATTGGGTACTTGTAAGTTTCGGAAAATTCACGATATAGAGCAGCATTACCATCGCTTTTTTCGGCACCAATTAAGCCTCTTTGTGCTCTGTGCCAATCAACTAGAACATTCACATCTAATGATGGTTGTTTTTGTTTTGCTTCATATAATGCAGTGAAAATTTCTCTACCTGCATCATCATTTTCAAGATATAGAGCCACGATGTAGATGCGTTTTGTAGCTTTTTTTATTTGGTTTAATAGTTCATACCGAAAATCTTCAGCTGTATGAAGGGTCTTTATATTCTCAGGATGTTGAGACAACATAGGGAGCTTACGTAGCTGCTCTTTACTTTCATGAGTTGTTGAGTTCATAACTAGTCATTAAATTATCAATATAATATCCGATATTTTAGCAAATTTAAGTCAAAATGCCGAGATTAATGTCGAATACTTAATCTTTTTTATATCGTAGAATATGAAGTTTTTTTCCTGAATTTGAGTATCGTTCAAATTTGGACCTAATAACATTTGGAATGAACGTTGACTCTGCGATGATAAAGTGATTTTGAGTATAAAAAGATAAAAGAGAGGGCTCACAAAAACAATAGCAATTTTGAATGTTATCTATACGAGTCATGATTTCTTTTAAGAAATAGTTACCTAGTTTTTTTCTTCTTCTATTCTCAATTATCATCATACCGGTTAAAAAATTACAATCTTGATAGGTCTTTATACGGACAGAACCTATGATTTTCTTGTCGTCTTCAAGTATTAATATTTCTTCTTTTCCTTTAGGTTTGCCTGATGGGTAATTCTCTTTATAAATCTTATGAAGAAGAGGTAAGCGCATTTTGTTTAAGTGAGAAACAGTAAGATTCATTCGTTGGATTCTATGTAGATTGCATTCATTGCGTTAGAATGTACTTAATCTAACCTATGAAATAAAGTGATATGAATATTTTATTAAATAAAAATCTTCGCCCTTTTAATAGTTTTTCTATTGACGTTAATGCGGATGTTATTATCGAAGCAAATTCAATAAATGATTTTATTGATATATGGTCAAATGACGATTATCGCTCATCGATTAAGTTACCATTAGGGCGAGGCAGTAACACTTTATTTTGTAATGATTTTTCTGGTGTTATTGTACTTAACCGAATTTTGGGTAAAGAAGTAACGGAAACAGAAACTGATTATTTATTATCTATTTCAAGCGGTGAAGATTGGCCTAGTTTTGTTAAGTGGTGTGTAGAGCATAATTACAATGGTATTGAAAATCTTGCAATGATCCCTGGTTGTGTAGGATCTGCTCCTATTCAAAATATTGGTGCATACGGTTTAGAGTTTAAAGATGTTTGTGATTATGTTGAGTATTTAGATTTAGAATCATTAAACATTAAACGTTTATCAAAAAGTGAATGTGATTTTGGTTATAGAGAGTCAATTTTCAAGAAATCATTAAAAGATAAAGTAATCATTACATCTGTCGGTTTTAAATTATCAAAATCGTGGGCCCCACTTTTGACGTATGGGCCCCTTGCCGATTTAGGTAGTGTGGTAGGAGTAACCGCTGAATCTGTATTTAAAGCTATTTGTGATATTCGCTCTCTTAAATTACCCAATCCTGAAGTGCTTGGGAATGCCGGTAGTTTTTTTAAAAATCCTATCGTATCAGATGAATGTTACTTAAAACTATCGAAAAAATTTCCTACTCTGCCTGCATATACCGTCTCTGATGGAAAGAAAATAGCTGCAGGTTGGTTGATAGATCACGCGGGACTTAAAGGTTTCTCGATTAACGATGCCCAAGTGCATAAAGAACAAGCTCTTGTACTAATCAACAATGGAAATGCAACATCGAAAGATATTTTAGAGTTAGCTCGCCATGTTCAAAAAACAATTTTTGATATTTATCATATAGAGTTGGAACATGAAGTTCGATTTTATTTTTCGGGCAAAGAAACGTCACTCTCGGAGTTGTTTGAATGAAGGAACACTTGAAAAAACTAGAAATATTGAAGGCGCTCAGTGATGGTTCTTTTCATTCAGGTGAGGAGTTAGGTGATGACATTGGCGTATCCAGAGCTGCCATAAGCAAGCATATTAAGGGGGTTCAGGAATGGGGATTATCAATATATAGAATTCAGGGTAAAGGTTATGCTTTATCTTCTCCTTTAGAATTACTCTCAGCAGATCAGGTCATATGTAAGGATCTGCCACAAACTTCAATTCTTGGTGTTGTTGATTCTACAAATCAGTTCTTATTGGACCAAATGACTGTTCTTAAAAAAGGGCAATCTTGCTTTGCTGAATATCAAGTGGCAGGGCGAGGAAGGAGAGGTCGAACATGGGTATCTCCATTCGGTAGTAATATCTACTGCTCTATATTCTGGAGATTTGATAATGGACTTGCCGCAACCATGGGATTAAGTTTAGCCATTGGAATCGCTGTTGTTGATGCCTTAGAAGTTATGGGTTGTAAAGGTTTAAAGTTGAAATGGCCGAATGATATTTATTGGAATGAATTAAAGTTAGCTGGTGTTCTTATTGAGCTTTCCGGTCAATCAGGAGGAAGTGCAGATGTGGTTATTGGAATTGGTATCAATATAGAATTGAATGAAAAATCTGCTTTAGTGATTGATCAACCTTGGGTTGATTTGATGACTATATTAGGTGAAAGGAACATCAGAAATAAGCTTGCGAGTGAATTATTAGTTTCCTTAAATAAAACATTACTTGAGTTTGAACGTTCGGGGCTACAGTCTTTCATCAACCGATGGAAAAAACTTGATAATTTTATAGATGAAAGCATCACGCTTACCATGGGAAGCCAATCGATTCATGGTGTTTGTCGAGGTATAAATTCGCAAGGTGCGATATTGCTTGAACGTAACTGTATCGTCGAATCTTATTTCGGTGGTGAGATTTCAGTTAGAAAAGCGTGATTATTTTTTTATCGATACGTATTCAATAGAATGATGCTCACCTTTCGTTAGAATTAAACTGGCTCTTTCTTTGGTAGGTAATATATTTTCAGTTAAATTTAATCCATTGATGGTATTCCAAATATGCTCTGCTTTTTCAATGGATTTTTCAATGGATAATCCTGTGTAGTGTGAGAAGTAAGAATTATCTTTTTTGAATGTACTGACTCTTAATTTAAGAAAACGCTCTACATACCACTGTTTTAGTAATATGGGTGCCGCATCGACATAAATCGAAAAATCAAGAAAATCAGACACAAAAGTATTATGGTTATCGTGAGGGTAATCACTGCCATTTTGAAGTACATTTAAGCCTTCAATTATTAGTATGTCAGGTTTATTAATTACTTTTTTTTCATTTGTCACATCGTAGGTCAAATGCGAATATACTGGTGCTTTTACGTTTGCCTTACCTGATTTTATATCTGAAACAAAGGAAACTAAGGTTTGAATATCATAAGATTCAGGAAATCCCTTCTTATGCATAATATTATGTTCATTTAAATATTTGTTGGGATATAAAAACCCATCAGTGGTTACTAGCTGAGTGCTCAATTCTGGAAGCAATTGAGTTAATAGCGTTTGTAAAATACGAGCTGTCGTACTTTTACCAACAGCAACGCTTCCCGCGATACCAATAATGAATGGTGATTGGAAGCCTTTGTTTAAAAGGAAGTTATCGAGGATAATGTTTTTTTGTTGATAGCTTTCTATATGTAATTGGATCAAACGTATCAACGGTAAATATATCTCTGAGACTTCATTTATATTTATATTTTCATTAATCCCTCGTAATGCCATTAATTCGACTTCTGTGAGCGTTAAAGGTATTGAATTACGTAATTCTGCCCAGCTCTTTCGAGTGAAATTTAGGTATGGATTCACAATGCTTACCAGATGATTAAATGAATTTGAACAATACAGTAAGGCATAAGAATAAAAAAGTAGCCTAGGTTTGTTTTTAAGAAAGTTTGAGTGAAAAAAGCTTATTTATTCTAGTTCATGTAAAAAAAAACAGATTATTGAAATTTTCGGTTGCATGATATTTCCATATTAACTAGAATGCGCACCAATTGTGCCGACTTAGCTCAGTAGGTAGAGCAACTGACTTGTAATCAGTAGGTCACCAGTTCGACTCCGGTAGTCGGCACCATTTCTTTTTATGTTTAATATAAAGAAATAAAAATGTGGAGGGGTTCCCGAGTGGCCAAAGGGAGCAGACTGTAAATCTGCCGCGTAAGCTTCGATGGTTCGAATCCGTCCCCCTCCACCATATTCAAGGTTAAATAGTTCTGTCGAATGACATGCGTGCATCGTATAATGGCTATTACCTCAGCCTTCCAAGCTGATGATGCGGGTTCGATTCCCGCTGCACGCTCCATCTTCTCTATTTATCCTTTATAACTTCAAATATATTTTTATTGGTTACGTGGCCATATAAAGCCACCAATAGCCGTACCTAGAGGGACTATCCATGTCTAAAGAAAAATTTGAACGTACGAAACCGCACGTAAACGTTGGTACAATCGGCCACGTTGACCACGGTAAAACAACTCTAACTGCTGCTATCTGTACTACACTTGCAAAAGTTTACGGTGGCGTAGCTAAAGATTTCGCATCAATCGATAACGCTCCTGAAGAGCGCGAGCGTGGTATCACAATCTCAACTTCTCACGTTGAGTACGATACTCCTGCACGTCACTATGCACACGTTGATTGTCCTGGACACGCCGATTAT